>CAIUWO010000874.1 GCA_903902895.1 Candidatus Hydrogenedentota bacterium
GCCCACGTAGTCGCGCTGCTTCGCCGTCAGCTCCGTCTTGAGCGCAAGGTGCGCCATGCCGATGATCGCGTTCATGGGCGTGCGGATCTCGTGGCTCATGTTCGCGAGGAACATCGACTTCATCAGCGTCGCCTCCTCGGCGACGCTCTTCGCCTGCAGAAGCTCCTCCTCCTGCAGTTTGAAACTGGTGATGTCCTGGGTGACGCCGAACATGTCGGTGGGTTTTCCGTTCGCGTCCTTGACGACATGCCCCAGCGCGTGAATCCAGACCACCCGTCCGTCCACGGGGCGCTTGTAGGCATAGACGGCGTCGTACACGGGGATGGTCCCCTCGATGGCGGCGGCAAAATTCTCCGCCGTGATCTTGGCTGCGGCCTCGTCGCCCTCCCGGACATGGGCGGCCCATTCGTCCAAGGAATACCTGTGGTTGGGGCTCGGAAGGTCGCCGAATATGCGCACGGCCCGCTCGGAGGAGTTGTACCAGCCGGAACCGTCCAGCGGGATGTGCCAGTAACCGGAGTTTGTGAGATCGAGCGCCTGGTCGGCGAGGAAGTTCTGGTGGCGGACCTCGTTCTCCATCCGTTTCCGTTCGGTGATGTCGCTGAAGCTGATGACCGCACCCAAGATCAGGCCGTCCTTGAGGATGGGTGTGGCCCCGTACTCGACGGGGAAGCCGGACCCGTCTTTGCGCCATAGGAACTCGTCGTCAACCCGGCTGGCCTCGCGGCGCGTGTAGGCGGCAAACATCGGGCAGTGTTCCCTCGGATAGGCGCGGCCGTCCGCGTGGCTGTGGTGAATGAGCGCGTGCGACGGTCGGCCGATGATTTCCTCCTCGGTGAAGCCCAGCATTCGGCAGGCGGCGGGGTTCACAAAGGTGATGTCGCCCTCGGTGTCCACGCCGAAGACACCCTCCGAGGCGGAGTCGAGGATCAGCCTGGTGCGCTCCTCGCTGGCGCGCAGGTTTTCGCGCTGGGCGACCAGTTCCCCCTGCGACTCGGTCAGCGTTTCGGTCTGCTCCTCAAGCCGCCGGGCCTGTTCCTGGGTCTGCCGCAGGAGCTGCTGCGTGCTCAGGTTGCGCTGGAGAATCTCCAGGCCCATCGCCGCCATCGGCAGCAGCTCGTCGAGCAGCGCCTGCTCCCTGGCCGTCAGCACCCGGAACGAGGCGAACTCAAGGACGCCCAGCAGCGTGTCCCGGGAAAGCAGCGGCCATGCGGCGGCCTGCGTCGGCGCGGCCTGCCCGACGCCGGAGCCGATGCGGCAGTAGTCCGGGGGCAGACCGGAGAGCGCGACGGCCCTGCGCTCCACCGCGCACTGGCCGACCAGTCCCTCGCCCATGCGGAGCCGGTCCATGCGCCAGGCATCCTCGGCGAGTCCGTATCGGGCGGCCCGGCGCAGCCGGTCATCACCGTCCTCGGTCACGTAGAGGGCGCCCGCGCCTCCGCCGAGCAGGGGAACGACACCGGAAAGCAGCCGCTGGCCGAATTCGTCCAGCGTTGTCGCGCCCTGCAGATCGCCGCTGAGCTCCGCAGCGCTGGACTTGACCCAGCGCTGGTCCTCCATCGCCTCCGCGCCCTGCTTGAGCACTTCCACCGAGCGTGCCAGCGCCGCGATTTCGTCGGTCCCTTTTGTGAACGGAACCTCCTTGGCATAGTTGCCCGAGGCGATGGCGTCGACGGAACTGTCGAGCGCGCGGACCGGCCCGACGATATTGCGGAAGGTCCGCAGCCCGAGAATGGCGGAAAGGCCCAAGGCGGCGAAAATGGTGGCAATCAGCCTCCAGCGCGATCCCTGGATAAGCGCAATGGCATCCTCCCCGGACTTGCGCGCCAGCCGTTCGTTGTACGCGATCCATTCGGCCGCCACCGTGTTTAGGCGGTTGCCGATTTCAGCCTGCGGGCCCAACTGCAGGGCCAGCGCCTCGGCCTGGCTGCCCGCGTCGGCCAGGGCATAGACCTTTTCGGTGCCATCAATCCACCGGGTGCTCAACTCCCTGTATTCATCCAGCAGGTTCTTGTCTTTGGCGTCCGAGGTCCTGGTGTCGGTGTATTTGCTGAGCAGGGTGGTGAACTCCGCCTTGTCCGTATCGAACTGGGTCCGGTACTTCTGCTGCTCCGCCGCGTCGCGGCTCAAGAGGCGGTCCCGCACTTCCAACCGGAGCGTCGCAAAACTTCGGGAGATGTTTCCTAGCGCGGTGATACCGCCCAACTGGTTTTCCACCACGAAACGGCTGAGCGTTTCAACCCGCTGCATCTCCGACCTCACGATGGCGCCCAAGGCCACCATGAACAGTAGGGGAACGGCCACCAGGATCATCAGGCGTCGTGCAATCGTCACGGGCGTATCCTTTCAAGCCGGGGTGCGGCGCAACGTTGGCGGGGGAGCGCCCCGCCGCGCGCAATGGCATCCTTGGCCGCCGCGCGCCGCTGTGCATGCCGCCATGCTACCATTTTGAACAAAACCTTCTCCAATAGCGAAACCGCAAAATCGCGGCGCAGCATCACGATGGAATTGCAGAGGATTGGCCCCAAACCCGGCCGGGTGGTATATTCGGGCAGCGGCGCGCACAGCGGAATCCTTTCGCGTGCCGACGCGGCGGAGGATTGATAATGTCCGTAGTTTCCGTTCAGCGACGCATGTTTAGTATCATTCTGAAATAGTCTTATGTCAAACAAGGCGATAGACCTGTGAGGGCAGCAGTGATGAACAAGGACTTAACAACCTCCGCCATTGACCGGCAGAACATACTGAACAATCCCTACACATTAGCAGAGGTCGAGAAGGCTGCGGGGATTCGAGGGATTCCATTTGAGGGGAAATCTGTCGTGCTTAAAGAACAGGTGGCTCAGTTCTTCGACGTAACCCTAAGAACAGTAGAGAATTATCTCGAACGACATGCTGAAGAATTGGTCCGAAATGGATATGAGGTCTTGCGTGGTAAAAGACTGAAAGTATTGAAGTTGGCCATAGATGGCCTGGATGTTCCCGAAACAGATTTCGGGAACATCGCTAAGTCACCACAACTCAGCATCTTAGATTTTCGTGCCTTTTTGAACTTAGCCATGCTGATGACGGAGAGTGACCGGGCCAGATTGTTGCGGCAAGCTATTTTAGATATTGCCATTGATACGATAAACCATCGTACTGGGGGCGGCACAAAATATATAAATCAGCGCGACGAGGATTTCATCCATGCCGCTTTCGCCGAGGAAAACTACCGCAAACAGTTTACGGATGCGTTGCGGGATTGTGTGGACATGGGGGTCTTCAAGTATCCGCTCTACACGGACAGGATATACGTTAGCATCTTTCGCGAGGATGCCCAAGAGTATCGCAAAATCCTTCGGCTGCACAGCAATGACCGAGTGCGTTCAACACTCTATGCCGAAGTCCTTGACCTGGTTGCCGCGTACGAATGTGGATTCGCAGAAAATCTTCAACAGGAATTCCAGGCAAAGGGACGAAAGCTCGTCTTGCGGGAAGTGGATGCGTTGTTCAAGCAGTTCGAGAGCCTGCCCCACTGGAAGCCCCTGATTGAACGGGCCAGGAACAAGATGGCCAGCCGCGATCTGGCATTCAGGGACGCGCTTCATCAACAACTGGCAGAACATGTCACCCCGCTGCAACGCGAAGAATTTGATCGGTTTCTTGGCGAAAGGAGTAAAGAATTTGCCGAGCGCTTGGAGGACGCCAAAGATGTTATGAAGCGGCTCAAGGAGCGCGAGTAATGAACTTGGTTTACCTCAGTTTGGATCAGGCCGTTGAGGTCCATCTCAAAACCATCAAGGTCAGCGGTGGGGGTGCCTTGGGTCAATTGGAGCTTCACAAGCTTGAAAGCGTTCTCGCGCACATCCAGAATGACGATTATTATCCGTCATTTTCCGAGAAGCTGACGCACCTATTCTTCTGCGCATGCAAATTCCACTGTTTTCTGGACGGAAACAAACGAATAGCGATTACCTTGTGTGCGCAAATGCTGTTAAACAATGGGTATCTATATTGCGTGGGACGTTTCCTTCGGGAAATGGAGAACATAAGCTATCACGTGGCTTCGGGAAGTATTGGCAAAGAACTCCTGCATGAAATCATTACAGCGTTTCTTGATGAAAGAGAAGATGAGGAAGCGCTAAAGCTTAAGATTCTCCACGCGATAGCCGAAAAAGACAATGAGACGGCCCTTTGAACCAGGGCAGAGGCCGAATGCTCGGTCATCAGGAAACCTTCATGCGACAGATTCGAACCTTTAGCGAGGAACGAAACAACGGATGGTGCGTGTACTGCGGCGGTCAATACGAGACCGATGATCATTCGCCGTCTCGCGTGTTGTTGGACAAGCCTTATCCGGAGAATCTGCCTGTAGTGCCCTGTTGCCGTGCGTGCAACGATTCATTTTCCCTTGACGAGGAATATCTCGCGTGTTTGATCGAATGCGCCAGAACCGGTTCGGCTGGGCAGGGCGAGTCTATGCGGTCAAGAATCGCCGACAAACTCATACGCACGCCTTCGCTTGAAGCCCGCCTTGCCTCAGCACGTATAGAGACCGACGATGCCGTCTATTGGAACGTGGAGGTCAAGCGTGTTCGGAATGTAATTGTGAAGCTCGCAAAAGCACACGCCGCTTATGAGAACAGCGAACCCATGCTTGACCCTCCAACGAGATTGTGGATAAATCCGCTCTGCACAATGACAAGGGAACAACGAGAACATTTTGAAGCGCCCATCAATACTGGGGTATGGCCTGAGGCGGGAAGTCGAGTCCTACACCAAATTGTGGTCGCTGCAGAGGGAGACTATGACTGGATAGAGGTCCAACCGGAACGCTATCGGTATCTTGTGGCAGTGGGCGATAGTGTCGTCGTCCGTATCGTGATTTCCGAATACCTTGCCGCCGAGGCTTGCTGGGACTAACACGGATCTCTCAATGAGCCAATGCATACGGTAGGACATGTTATAACGCCGGATTGGTCTGAAACCGAACCAAGTGCTATATTCCAACAGCCGTTCGGACAGCGGAATCCTTTCGCGTGCCGACGCGGCGGAGGATTGCAGGATGAAGACGGGCATGGCGGGACTGGGTTTGTGTTTGCTGGCGGCGGTGGGCGGGGCGCAGGGCGGCGCGGAGGTGAAAGCGCCGCACGAACTGACGCGGCCGGCGTTGACGATGCGCTCGGAGGGGGTCATGGGGCGATACGTCAAGAACATCGTCGCGCAGTGGCTGCTGACCGCGCCGGAGGCGAATCCGGGCATGGTGGAGATGATGCGGCTGCGCGACCGCAAACCGCCCTACGAGGACCCGGTGCCCTGGGCGGGTGAGTTTGTCGGCAAGTACCTCACCTCAGCCGTGATGATGCGCCGGCTCGACGGCGACCCGCAGCTCGACGCGGTCATCCGCGCGACTCTCAAAGACTTCCTCTCCACCCAGGCCGACGACGGCTATCTGGGCCCCTTCCCCAAGAAGGAGCGGTTGCTGGGAAACTGGGACCTCTGGGGTCATTACCACGCCATGCTTGCGCTGTACACTTGGTACAAGGACACGGGGGACCAGGACGCGCTAAACGCCGCCATCCGCGCGGCGGACCTGATCTGCAAGACCTATCTCGACACGGGCAAGCGCATCTATGACGCCGGCTCGGCCGAGATGAACATGTCCGTCATTCATGCGCTGGGCCTGCTCTATCGCGAGACGAACAAGCCCGAGTACCTGCGGCTCATGCGCGAAATCGAAACGGACTGGGAAAAGCCGCCCGCGGGCGACTATCTCCGCGCGGCCAGGCCGGGAGTCGAATTCTACCAGTCGCCCAAGCCGCGCTGGGAAAGCCTCCACCCCATGCTGGGCCTGGCCGAACTGTTCCGCATCACCGGCGAGGACCAGTATCGCGACGCGCTGCTGCATTGGTGGTCCAGCATCCGCCGCACCGACGTGCACAACACGGGCAGCTTCTCCACCAACGAGCAGGCCGTGGGCAACCCCTTCATGCCGGGCGCCATCGAAACCTGCTGCACCGTCGCGTGGATTGCCTACAGCATTGAGACGCTCCGCCTCACCGGCGATCCCGCCGTGGCTGACGCCCTCGAACTGGCCACATGGAACGCCGTGCTCGGCTACGAGCACCCCAGCGGCCGCTGGTGCACCTACGACACGCCCATGTCGGGCAAGCGCCTCGCCTCGGCGCACTCCATTGTCTTCCAGTCGCGCCCCGGCACGCCCGAACTCAACTGTTGCTCCGTCAACGGCCCGCGCGGTTTGGCCATGATCATCGAGTGGGCCCTGCTCGCCGACGCCAAGGGTCTCTACCTCAACTACTACGGCCCCGGCACCATGGAAGCGAAACTTGACGATGGGTCGGCATGGCGCTTCGACCAGGAAGGGGCGTTCCCGGCGGCGGGCGCGTTGAAGATTACGGTCCATCCCGGGTCGCCCAGGAAGACCGCCCTGTTCCTGCGCATCCCCGCATGGTCGGAAAAGACACAGGTGCGCGTGAACGGCGCTTTGGTCGAGAGCGCACAGCCGGGCCGTTACCTCGAAATCAGCCGCGAATGGAAAGAGGGTGACAGCATCGCCATGGACTTCGACATGCAGGTGCGCGCCCTGCGCGGCGACGGGCATGTGGGCTGGAGGACTTCGCTCTACAAGGGGCCGATCCTGCTGACCTACGACCAGATGTACAACGAGACGGACCCCACCGACATCCCCGAACTGGACCTCGCCGCGTTGAAACTGGAACCGGCATCGACTGAGGGAGTCGGTCAGTTCGCGCCCATCACCGCATTGCGCGCCACCGCGCCCGACGGCAAGACTGTAACGCTGGTGGACTTCGCCACCGCCGGCGCGCACGGCACCCGCTACGAAACGTGGCTGCCCGTGCGCAACGCGCCCGCCGCGCCGTTCAGCCTGGAAAACCCCGAGATGAACGCGCTGCTGTCACCGGAGGATCTCGCCTTTTCTTGGGGCGCACTTCCCGAGGGCACCGAGTTCGAACTGGTCATCGCCCGCGACGCCGCCATGACGGACGCGGTGCACCGCGTCGGCGGCCTCAAAGGCGCAAACGTTGTTCTGGAAAAACTTCCACTGGACGGCAAGCAGCCCTATTACTGGCAGGTCACCGCGCGCGGCGAGGGACAGGAAACCAAGGCGCAGGACGGACCGCGCGGATTTACGGTCGATCCGTCCCAGCCCAGCCGAACCAAGGGTGCCGTGCTGCGCGCCCCGTTGAACGGCACGACCGCGCCGCAGGAGGGCAAGGTCGCCGAAGAGCGCGACCTGTCGCCCGTGGCCGGACCGGGCGGGAATGAAAAGGGCGCGCTCGCCTTCAGCGGCGCCACGTCCAAACTTGTCTACGAAAGCCCGGGTTTCCCGCTGCGCGCGTACACATTCGCCGCATGGTTCCGCGCCGACGCGGTAGATGCCGGCAACAAGCGCTGGCAGGAGATTGCCTCCGCATGGTACGCCGGGTCGAATGACGCGCTGCGCGTCGCGGTGCAGGGCGGCGAACTCGTTGCCCGTATCGAGCAGCCCGGCGGCTGCTACCAGACGCCGGGGGTGCCCGTGGAAGCGGGCAAGTGGACCCATGTGGTGCTCGTCAAAGACGGCAAGACACTCCGGCTTTACGTCAACGGCGAAGAGGCCAAGTCTGTGGCCGTGCCCGAACTGCTCAATTCCGAACCGAAGAAGATTGGCATAGGCTGCAACCCGATGTTCAGTGACATTGAAGGGTTTCAAGGCGCCATCAGCGGAGTGGTATTCCTCCGCCAGGCTGTCAGCGCGGATGAGGTCCGAAAAATGGCGCAGGATAAATAGGGGTGCAGTTTTCGCATTGCCGCTCTTTGACAACACGGATTTCACAGATCACACGGATTACAACGGTGGACTTCCTCGCTTGGCTTAGACGGGCCGCAGATTCGCTCCCTGTTTCTACGCAAACGCGTCCCAATGTTTTTGCCGGACATCCGTGAAATCAGTGCCATCCGTGTTTGACAGGGTCTGTGCGCTCCCCAAGAACCGGCCCTGCGGTAGAATGAGAGCTGGACCCATAAATAGGCATGGCCCGTCCCCTCTTTTGCTGTTATGGAAGGGGTGTGAAAGCCAGCACGTCGACCCGCTCGACGCCCTCGGCGGCGACCCGGGGCAGGTCAATGCTTTCAACGGTCGGGAAGATGGCGGTGTTGGACTTCCAGAAGGCCGCCATGGCGCGCACTTCGGGGGGTAGGGGAGAAACGTCCCGCAGCAGTTCCTCGGGCACGACTATCAGCCCCACACGCTGTGCCCGCAGCCAGTCCTGCTGCTCTCCGCCCGGCATGCGGGCCACCACGTCCAGGCTGTCCCGGTTGGCGCACACGGGCACCCCGGCAAAGTACGCGCCGTTGTCGAGCACCAGCACGCGCGCGCCCGGCGCCCGCGCCGCGCGGGTGTTGACGGCCGTCCAGGCGCCGAAGCGCGGCGCGCGCCGCGCAAGGTAGGCGTCCCGTGTTTCGCGGCCCATAAGCACAGGCATCTGGTCCCGCAAACGCAGCGCGTGCAGGCCAAGCCCAAAGAGGCATCCCGCCAGCACCGCCACCGCCACCGCGCCGCGCCACCGGGGCGGCCGCGCCGCGGCGGCACCGCACACGGCGGTCATGAGCGCAAAATAGGGCAACGCCGGCAACGCCCCGCGGTGGGTGAACCACAGCGCCATGCCGCCCGCGACGGCAAGCATCGCCGCCATCCACGCGCGGCGGCCCCCATACAAGAGCCCCGGAACGCCCAGCGCGAGCAGCATGCCGCCGGGGGATTCCGCCCAGCCGCCAAAGCGCAGGGGGCGCATGATTACATCCCACGGATAGCGCAGAAACTCGGTCCATTGAAAACCGTCACGCGCAAAGGCCGGGTCCGCCGTCAGGGTGGACACATAGACGTGGGCCTGCCCCATTGCCGGGAAAAGGGCCTGGAACCATGGATAGACAGGGCCGCCCGAGGCCAGCCAGGTGCGCAGCAGAAAGGGCGCCGCGCCAAACGCCGTCGCAAGCGCCAGCACCAGCGCGCCGCCCAGGCGCGCGCCACGACCGGTGGCATCCAGCCCCGCGCCCGACCCAAACAGCGCCACAACAGGCAGCAGCAGCGCGAACACAACGCAGGCGTGGCCCACGCCGACGGCGGACCCGGCCAGCCATCCGGCCAGCACGAGGCGGCCCGGGTCGCCCTCGTCCAGCCATGCCAGCACCGCCGCCAGGGCGGCCAGAACGAACAGTGCCTGCGCCAGCCCCGTCGAGGCGGTCGAGGCCTGGTCGAAAAACACCGGCATGCAGGCAAACACCGCGGCCGCGCCCGCGCCCGCGCGCGGTCCGGCCATGCGTCGTCCCAGCGCGAACACCGACGCGCAGGCCAGCAGGCCCATCACCCATCCCAGCAGCACGGCGGCGCGCTCTCCGCTGCCGTAGAAGGCCACACCATACAGCGCTGTCATCAGCGGCGGCCCCGCCGAACCGGACAGATGGGCCTGCATCTTCATGCTGCCCGCCAATGCGTGACCCTTGGCCAGCAGGAGCGTGCCGCCCGTCGATGCCGGGTCCGATGCGGGCGCCCATGCCGCAAGAAACGCCATGGCCAACGCCGCGGCTGTTACCGCGAAACAGGTCCATTCAAAAGGCCCCGGCGGCCCACCCGGAACTTGTTCCGGTTCGGGAATATCGGCCGTTGCATCGGTTCCCCGCCGAATGGGCCGCCCAGCGGCCTCGCCGGCCAGTCCCGCGAGCACCACAACGAACAGCGCCACCTGCGCCGCAAGCAGGGAACGGGCGCCCAGCGCGAGCACCAGCACGGCGCAGCCGGACAGTCCCGCCGCCAGCCGGAACACCCAACCCTCAACGCCTGCGCCCAATGGCAGCACGCGCCCGGCAAGGCGGCCCAAGGCGGCCGCCGCGGCCAGCAGCAACACCAGCGACATGGGGGATGTGGTCCTCCTGTGTTTCACCGCGCCGCAGTCCGTCGGCGCCTCTCCCAATGTAGCACAGGCGCCGCCCGCGATGACACGCGCGTGGCGACCCTTTGCCGGGATGAACCCGGAAGAGGGCCCCCGGCGGCGCGCCGGTGCCGCCGTTTATCCGGCACCTATCTTCCGGTTGCGTATCCGCAACGGGCTCATGTAGGATTCCCCCTGTCCGCCGGACCGGAAACGTGGCCGGATTCGGCGCGACGGTTTCAACGGCTGCAACATCTTCAAACCGGAACGCGAGGGTCTTTGTCATGGGTGGTTTTTTCGGCGTGGTTTCCAAAGGCGACTGTTCACTGGACCTGTTCTACGGCACGGACTATCATTCCCATTTGGGAACCTGCCGGGGCGGGCTCGCCGTGATCGGAGAAAACGGGTTTGTCCGCAACATCCACGACATCAGCAACGCCCAGTTTCGCACCAAGTTTGAGGCGGACATCGCCAGCATGCACGGCCCTGCGGGCATCGGCGTCATCAGCGACACCGAATCGCAGCCGCTGATTATCGGGTCCCACCTGGGCGCGTATGCGCTCGTGACCGTGGGCAGGATCAACAACCTTGACGCCATCGCCGCGCAGGCGTTTCAAAAGCGCCACACGCATTTTTCCGAAATGAGCGGCGGGGGCATCAACCCGACCGAGCTGGTGGCCACGCTGATAAACCAGGGCGCCACCTTTGAGGAGGGCATCCAGATTGCCCAGCAGGCCATCGAGGGGTCCTGCTCGATGCTGCTGCTCACCGAGGAGGGCGCGCTCTATGCGGCGCGCGACCGCTATGGCCGCACCCCCATCGTGCTCGGACGCAAGGGCGATGACGGCCACGCCGTGACCATGGAGACGGCCGCCTTCCCCAACCTGGGCTATGACGAGGTTAGCTTTCTCGGGCCGGGAGAAATCATCCGCATCACCAGAGAGGGGGTTGAACAGCGCGTGGCGCCGGGCGACGACATGCGCATCTGCACCTTCCTGTGGGTCTATTACGGGTTTCCCGCATCCAGCTATGAGGGAATCAACACCGAGGCCGTCCGGTACCGCTGCGGCGCCGCACTGGCCCGGCGCGACGATGTCGAGGTCGATCTGGCCGCCGGCATTCCCGACTCCGGCACGGGGCATGCCATCGGTTACGCCAATGAAAAGCGGGTGCCCTACGGGCGGCCCTTCGCCAAGTACACCCCGACCTGGCCGCGCAGTTTCATGCCGCAGGTGCAGGAGGTCCGCGATTTGGTCGCGCGCATGAAGCTGATCCCCGTCAAGGAGCTCATCCGGGGCAAGCGCCTGCTTTTCTGCGAGGATTCGATTGTGCGCGGCACCCAGCTCAAGGACACCGTCCAGCGGCTCTACGACGCCGGCGCGCTGGAGGTGCACATGCGCCCCGCCTGCCCGCCGCTCGTGCACGGCTGCAAGTTCCTCAACTTCTCCCAGTCCAAGTCCGAGATGGATTTGGCCGCGCGCCGCGCGATCAAGGAGCTTGAGGGCGACGCGAACGCGCACCTGGACGAGTATGCCGATCCCGACTCGGACAAATACGCCGCCATGGTCGAGCGCATCGGCCTGCGCCTGGGCCTGACCACGCTCAAGTTCCAGCGCCTCGACGACTTGGTCGAGGCCACCACCCTGCCCAAGAGCAAGCTTTGCACCTACTGCTGGGACGCCTGCGAGGGTGGCTGCAAGCGCGGCTGAAAAAAAAGAAGAAGCCAGGCCCTATTCTGACATGACCACCCGGAAGCCCAGGTCGCAGGTGGTGTATTCGGGCGCATACTTCCGGCGGACGGAAGAACGGCAGAACCCCGGATAGCAGAGCCAGGAGCCGCTGCGGACAACATGGAATCGGTCCATTTGCCCGTTGAAGGGGTCCGCTTCGGGGCTGGTGGAATAGTATTCGGGACTGTGCCAGTCCTGGCACCATTCCCACACGTTGCCGTGCATGTCGTGCAACCCCCAGGCATTTCCCCGGTAACTGCCCACCTTGGCGGCGTACAGACTGTCGTCCGAAAAGGGGAAAGCGCGCCACTGCGGGTATTTCGACTGCAGTTTGACATCGGCCCCGTTGAGCCAGCCGGCCCCGTCCGCCACCACGCCCCCCCACTGGTACGCGGCGGTGCTTCCCGCCCGGCAGGCATATTCCCACTCGGCCTCCGTGGGCAGCCGAAAAGTCCTGCCGGTGGCCTCGGAGAGCCAGCGGCAGAAGGCCTGCGCATCGTCCCAGCTTACCAGCACCACCGGGGCGGCGGGCAACTGGTTGTGTTCCGACTTGTGCCAGTTAAGCCCCTTCTTCCACTCCTGCTTGAGCGCTTCGGTGATATTCCAGGCGCCGCCGGCATATTCCGCCGTCGTGCGGTAGCCCGTCTGCTGCGTAAAACGGGTAAATTGCGCCACCGTCACCTCAAAGCGGCCCATCCAGAACCCCCTGCTTATCACCACCCGGTGCTGCGGCCCCTCGTCCTCCTGTCGCATGGGCTCATCGGCGGGGCTGCCCATGACAAACTCGCCGGCCGGAACCTGCACCATGGGCAGCGTGACCTCCTCGCCCATGTCCACCTCCTGCACGGGAATGGACGGGTCGACCACCGACTGTTTCCGGGCCTTTTCGGCCTCCTCGGCTTTTTTGCGCTGCTCGGCCTTGGCCAAGGCATCGGCTGCGTTGTTCCGGGCCGGCAGCAGCTTGCTGTAAATTGCCGAGGCCTGACGGTACAGGTCCACCGCCTTGTTGGGATCGGATTCTCCGGCAGCCTGGTTGAACAACTGTTCGGCCAGCGAGGTTTCCGCCGGGGCGGAGGAAAGGGCCTTGCCGCCTTTTATGTCCATGCGCTGCTGTCCCACTCTCTCCCGGATTGCCGCCATCGCCGCCAGAGGCTGGGACGAGGCCGTCTCATCGGTCAGAATGATCTCGGCAAAATTGTCGGCGGCGCTTTCGTATGCGGTGCGGGCGTCTTCGTACTTGTCCTCCCCGAGCGCCCTTTCCCCGTCTGTGTACAGCGTAATGGCCGCCTTGTAGGTCTCGCCGCCCTGCCGGGTCACCCAGTTGGTGTCAAGGCTGCTTCGGGCGGCCATGGCGGCCTGTCCGGCGTTCAGGGCCGCCGACTTGGCATCGCCCCCGCTCACCTTGGACGCCATCGCGTTAAGAAACATGGTGCCCGCCTGGTAAAGGCCCTGGGCCTGCTCCGACACCTTTGTGTCTTCCGTTGCCTTCTGCCGCACCGCCTCGCCACTGCCCAACCGGTCCCAAATCAGGCGCGCTCCGGTCGTCACCAGCGCCACCACCACAAACACGGAAACCAGGGTCAGGCCCACCCTGAAGAGCATCTGCGGGTTTCGGAGCAGCCCCGACATGGCGACCGCCTCGTACAGCATTTCGGCGCGCCGGCCACCGAGGGCCTGCTGAAAATCATCGGCATTTTGAATGCGCGCGTTGCGGTCCAGCTCCAGCCCGGCCATGATCGCTTTTTCAATGCGCCCGTTGATGCGCACTTCGGGAAGCGCCGAGGGCGGAACGATGTCGGTGCTCGAAATCCGGGACATGGCGCTCGGCGGCGTCTCCCCGGTGACACAGCGGTAAAGCGTTGCCGCAACGCCGTACACATCGGTCCAGGGGCCCTGCTCGCCGTCTCCGGAATACTGCTCCGGCGGGGCGTAGCCCGGGGTGAGCATGACCGTAAGGGTGTGCCGCTCGTTGCTCAGGGCCTGCCGGGCCGACCCGAAATCAAGCAGGATTACCGTGCCCTGCTTGGAAATGTAAATGTTGGCCGGTTTCACATCCCGGTGCAGGAACCCGTGCTTGTGCACCGCGCTCAGCCCGCTGAGCACTGGAATGATCAGTTCGCGGGCCTGGCGCTCGTCCAACCGGCTGCGCGGCTGCGACTTGAGGAAGTTTTCGAGGGAAATACCTTCGACGTAGTCCATCACGAGGTAGGCCGTGCCGTTTTCCTCGAAATAGTCGGTCACGCGCACAAGATTGGGATGGGGATTGGGCTGGTGGCACTGGACAATATTCTGGCCCTCTTCGAGGAACCGGTTCACGCCCCGCTGGTAGCTTTCCGTTGTCTCGGTATTGCCGGTGTTTTGGCGGAGGTGCACCGCTGTGGCATTGCCCGCGCGCTCGGCCACGTCAAACGGGAAGTACTCCTTGATGGCCACCCGGCGGTTCAGGCCCTCCTGCAGGGCCAGATAGGTGATCGCAAACCCCCCCTTGCCCAATGCCCTGCCGATAATGTACCGGCCGTGAATTTTCGAACCCGGCCGCAATTGCGGATATTCCCAGGGAACGTTCGTGGGGGATGTCCCGCAGTGCGCGCAGACAAGCCCCGTCCCAAAGGGCAGCAGACAGGCAAGGCACCTGATTGTATTGGCAGTTGCCGCCTCTGTGTCCGACTGGCTCATCGCGCATCCTCAGAACAACACGTCACACTTCCTGCGGCAACGGCTTGGCTGGCCCCAGCACTCTCCCGGCCGGGTGGTCACCCCAGACCCCGCCTAAACAGGCCCCCAAACCCTGCTGACCCGCATTATTTCTAAAATGTCACCGCTTGGTGTGCCACAGCGTTCGCCCGGCATGTTACAACCATGACAGAACGCCAACATTTATTGCGACATGCCGCCGCACGCACTCGTGCACACCCTAATTTAACATTATCCACCTTCCAGGACAACAATTCAATACGCAGTTTTCGCCGCGCGGACCCCCTTTGGCCCTCCGCAAAGAGCCGTCCCGGCCCCCACAGGCATCCCTAAACCCCGGTGGCATGCGTGCGTCCTGACCCCGCACAGTGTGTCTGTGGGCGCAGTCGCGGGATATGCAAAAAACGCTGCGTGCGTCCTCACTTGACAGCCGACCAGAATGTGGTAAACTTTCTACGCAGAATATTAGGCATCCGGTAAAGAGTAGTACGGGTTTGACTGCGGGGGCGCGTGTCAGCCTCGGAGGATGTGTTTATGTCGAGGACAAGTTATCCGGATTCCGCAGTTCTGAGAACATCCTCAGCCATACGTGCATGGTGGTTGAAAAACATTCACGGATACAAGCTGGTGGATGTCAAGCGTCATCCCAAACGCGGATTGCTTGGCCGCATGCGTTTCAGGCTCGTCTATAAGATGCTCCCTGGAGGCCGCGGGTAGAGCGGGGGCTTTTCGGCGCGCCCGCGTGTCTTGGTCTGTGCCGCAACTGAGGCGTTTCTGACAGCGCACCGGACATGGGCGCCCTGCGGTGCACGCGCGCTATTAAGTTTGTCATAACTCCGGAAGACCAAACCCAAAGTAGCGGTTTGCGTTGTTGTAAGAGATGTTCCCGACAATCCCGCCCAGCCAGTCGAGGTCGTTTGGCAGCAGTCCCCGGGTGACGTCCCCGCCCAGGACGTTGCACAGGATGCGCCGGAAATAGTCATGCCGCGGATAGCTCAGGAGGCTGCGGCTGTCGGTCAGCATGCCGACAAAGCGGCTGAGCAGTCCGGTCTGGGACAGCGTTTCGATCTGGTCCAGCATGCCCGCCATCTGGTCGTTGAACCACCACCCGCTGCCAAACTGCATCTTGCCGGGCACGGAACCGTCCTGGAAATTGCCGAGCATGGTGGAGAGCACCATGTTCGCCGCCGGGTTGATGGTGTAGAGCACGGTGCGCGCGAGCCGGTTGTCGCGGTCAAGCCGGTCGAGAAATTTCGAGAGTGCCTTCGCCATGGGCGCGTCGCCCACCGAGTCGAAGCCGGTGTCCGGCCCGAGCGCGCGAAACATGCGCCCGCTGTTGTTGCGTATGGGGCCGAGATGCAGTTGCTGCGCCCAGTTCAGGGCGTGGTTCATCAGGCCGAATTCATGCATCATGGCGGAGCGGAAACGCAGCGCCTCGTCGGGCGTGGGTGCCTGACCGCTGCGCGCGCGGGCGTAGACGGCGGCCGCCTCGCTCTCCGTGCAGTCCTCCGCATAGGGCGTTTCCAGGCCGTGGTCCGACAGGCGGCAGCCCCGCTCATGAAAGAACAGCTGGCGCTTGCGCAGGGCGTCCAGGAAATCGGCCCAAGTCGGGCAGGCCATGCCCGACGCCGCCTCCAGCCTGGCGGCATAGGCGTTGAACGCGGCGGGGTCTTCGAGGGCCATGGCCTTGTCGGGCCGCCAGGTCGGCAGCATCTTCACGCCGAAGGCCGCGTCTTCATTGACAATGCGGTGCGCTTCCAGGCCGTCCACCGGATCGTCGGTGGTGCACACCAGCGCCACCTTCATCTGCTTCATGATGCCACGCGCGGAGAATTCGGGCTGTGCCAGTTTCTCGTTGCACTCACCCCATATGCCCCTGGCCGTGTCGGGACCGAAAAGACGGTCCGCGATCCCGAAGGGGCGGTCCAGTTCCAGATGGGTCCAATGGTAGAGCGGGTTGCGCACCAGGCAGGGGACCGTCTCGGCCCACTTTTCGAACTTCTCCCAGTCCGTGGCGTCGCCCGTGCAATAGCGCTCGGCCACGCCGTTGCTGCGCATGGCCCGCCACTTGTAATGGTCGCCGGCCAGCCAAATCTCGGCCATGTTGGCGAAGCGCCGGTCGCCGGCCACCTCCGCGGGTGGCAGATGGCAGTGAAAATCGATGATGGGCAGTTCCCTGGCGTGGCGAAAATAGAGTTCCCGGGCCGCCTCGCTTTCAAGCAGAAAGTTCTCGGTAATCAGCACACGCTTTGCCATGATGGCTTCTCCTGGGTAATCAGTGCAGCGGATACCATGTCGGGTCCATGCCGTAGGTGGCCACCCCCTCCACCGAAATGCCGGCGCAGACCGCCTGGCACACCACGCTCACGGGATTGTGGAAACGCAGCCACGGCACGAACATGCCGAACAGGAAGAAATGATGAATGTGCACGCTGTGCGTCTCGCGCCAAAAAACGCTGAGAAGCGCAATCGTCCCCACCACCGCCACAAGGGCGCCCGCCCAGTACAGCAGAATGCCCGCGCGCCAGGCAAGGAATGCGTGGTAGGCCGCAAGACCCGCAATGAGCGACGCGGCAAGGCCAAAGATCAGCCATGCATAGGCCGACATTGTGGCAAAACTGTGCGGTGTAAGCCCGAAGTCAACCTTCAGTATGCGGTCCAGATAATGGAAAACAAACGCGGCGAAGAAGGGCACTGCCCAGCCCAGCCCGTTCCAGAGCAGCACCCGCCGCCAGGGCGCGCGAAACGGCCGCAGCGTGTGCCGCGCGCCCAGCAGCCACACACCCAGCGCCGCCGCCAGCAGTTTCGGCAGTTCGTAGGCATTGCCCTCCGCCGAGGCAAAGGGGTTGGCCCTGTGGCACAGCGCCCCCGCCACAAACGCATACCCCGCCGTGGCCATGAACAGCCAGAAGGCAAGGCTAATGGCGGGGGTGACGGCGACGTTCTCCTCGGCGATGTCCGTGCGCGTTTTCATCGGTTGACTCCCTGTAGGCCGCGATTATATCGGCAGCGCACACAGGGCGCAAGACAAAAGAAACCTTAAACTTCGCGGGGGCTGTGCGTCCATATCATGCTATGATGAGATTCGTTCAAGGAGAATCCGGTCATGCCCACCATCAACCGCCGCCAGTTTTTTGCCCTTGGCGCGGCCGCCTCGGTCGCATCCATGCTGCCCGCCTGCGTCGCGGCCCGCGCGGCGGGCGCCGCGGGCACGGCCTCCCAGACCCGTGCGGGGGCGCTGCGCGCCGACATCGTGGTGATAGGCGGCGGGCTGGGCGGGTGCGCGGCGGCGCTGGCCGCGCTGCGCGCGGGCCGCTCGGTCATCCTCACCGAGGAGACGGACTGGATTGGCGGGCAGTCCACCGCGCAGGCGGTGCCGCCCGACGAGAACCAGTGGGTCGAAACTTTTGGCGGCACGAGACTGTACCAGGATTACCGCAACCGTGTACGCGACTATTACCGCCGCAATTATCCGCTCACGGATGCGGCGCGCGCCGCGCAGCACCTCAACCCCGGCAACGGCGGCGTGTCGCGCATCTGCCATGAGCCGCGCGTGTCGCTGGCCGCGCTGGTGGAGATGCTGGCGCCGCATGCCAGTTCGGGCCGGCTGACCGTGCTGACGCGCCATTTGCCGCTGTCCGCCGACACGCAGGGCGACCATGTGCGCGGCGTGGCGCTGCGGGACCTGGAGAACGGCCATGAGGTGACGGTGGAGGGCGACTACTTCCTGGATGCGACCGAGACGGGCGCGCTGCTGCCGATGGCGGGCGCGGAGCATGTCACCGGCGCGGAGTCGAACAGGGACACGGGTGAGCTGCACGCGCCCGACGCCGCGCGGCCGGACAACATGCAGGCGTTCACCTGCTGTTTTCCCATGGAGTATTGCCCCGGCGAGAACCACGTCGCCGATCCGCCCCGCGACTACGCCTATTGGAAGGCCTATGTGCCAAAGCTGACGCCCCCATGGAGCGGGCCGCTGGTGTCGCTGCGCACGATTCATCCCGTCACCCTGGCAGAACGCAATCAGCCGTTTGACCCCGAGGACCCGAACGCGCCGGGCTGGTGGAAGTACCGTCGCATTGCCGACCCCGCCAATTTCACGCCCGGTTTCACACGCGGCGTCACACTGGTCAACTGGCCGCAGAATGATTACCTGGACGGCAACCTGATCGGCGTGTCCGCCGAAGAGGCCCGCAAACATGTGGACGCCGCCAAACAGCTGAGTCTGTCGCTGTTCCACTGGCTGCAAACCGAGGCGCCCCGGCCCGACGGCAGGCAGGGCTGGCCCGGCCTGCGCCTTCGGCCCGACATGACCGGCACGGACGACGGCCTGGCCAAGCACCCCTACATCCGCGAGTCGCGCCGCATCCGCGCCGAGTTCACCGTGCTGGAAAAGCACGTGGGCAAAGACGCCCGCGCCGCGCTGACAGGCAGGGACAAGGCCGTTGCCGCCGAACAGTTTCCCGACAGCGTCGGCATCGGCTTTTATCGCATCGACCTGCACCCCAGCACCGGCGGCGACAACTACATCGACATCGACTCGCTGCCTTTCCAGGTTCCGCTGGGCGCGCTGCTGCCGCAGCGCGTGGAAAACCTGCTGCCCGCCTGCAAGAACCTGGGTGTCACCCACCTGACCAACGGTTGCTACCGCCTCCATCCCGTGGAGTGGAACATCGGCGAATCGGCCGGCGCGCTGGCCGCGTTCTGCCTGGAACGCAGGGCCCCGCCGCGCCAGGTGCGCGCCCAAGCCCCGCTGCTCGCGGAATTCCAGTCCAGCCTCACCGCGCAGGGCGTTCCCCTAAGCTGGCCGGACGAGGTGCGTTTTCGGTCCTGACGAAAGCCGGATTCGCGGCCGCTTTGGCGCCTACGGGGTTTCTTCGGGGCCGCCGCCGCCCGGCGGAATCATCTGTATGCGGATGGGCTCCGCCGTGTTCAGATGCACCTCGCGCTGCGGGTAGGCCATGGAAATGCCCGCCTCCTCGAAGCGCCGGCCGATGATGTGGCGCAGGTCGCTGCGGACGACCCGCGCGTCGGTGGTCAGGACTTCGAGCCAGAAATAGACCGTGAAGACCAGCGCGTTCTCGCCGAAATCCTCGAAGACCACCACGGGCTCGGGGTCCTTGAGCACCTTGCCGTGCTCTGTCACGGCGCGGTGCATGATGCGGGCCACATCGCGCGTGGGGGATCCGTAGCCGACACCGACCTTAACGTCGTAGCGCATGAGCCCGTCGGTCAGCGTCCAGTTGACCACCTTGTTCTCGAGAAACTTGCTGTTGGGGATCAGCACGTCGATGCCGGAGAAGGTGCGCAGCGCCGAGGCGCGCGCGCCGATGTTCACCACGCTACCCGTAAGCCCCTCCACCTCCACGATGTCGCCCACACGTATGGGCTGCTCGCCCATCAGGATGAGCCCGCTCAGGAAGTTGTTGATCAGGTTCTGCGCGCCGAAACCGACACCGATGGCAACCGCGCCGCCCAGGAAGGTGAACACAGTCAGCGGAATGTTGAGATAGTGCAGCGCCGCATAGCACACCAGAAAGAGCAGGAAATACTTGGTCAGGTTTTCGGTGATCAGCGCCACGTTGGTTCTGATGCCCAGGCGGGGAAACAGCCGGTTGCGCAGGTAACGCAGAATGAGGCGGCTCAGCAGGAAGCCGACAGCCAGGATGATCAGGCCGTTCACCAGCTTGCGCGGCGTGATCGATTTGCCGTCCACCTCGGCCAGTTCGCGGTCCGCGACGCTGCCAAACAGGGACTTCACCCAACGGCTGACTTCGGTCACCCGCTCCGTCGGGGACAGGTGGTCCATGTGCGCCTTCAGCTCATCGAGCGCGCGCTCGTTCAGCATGGACAATTCGGAAATAAGCCGCTGGAGCCGGTCATTGACGGCGCCGCGCTCGCGAAGCGCCTCCAGGCGCTTTTGCGCGGCGGCCCGCGTCGCATCACCCCCGGGCAGGGAGTCCAGCTGTTTCTCCTGCGTGGCGATTTGGGTGCGCAGCACCAGGCCCCGCTGCTCGGAAACACGCCGGATGCCGTTCAGGGTGTCGAGCGCCGTCTGCAGGCGCTTTAACGTTTCGGCAAGTGCGGCATCCCCCGCAGGCATGCCGCCTTGGGAGATCTTGAACCGCGTCTCAAATATGTTCTTTTCTTCCTCCTCGCAGCGCTGTATGTTTTCCAGCGTGGAGAGCACAGATCGATGGGCTTCGACGCGGTCCTTGGCAATATCGACGTCGGCGCGCGCCTTGTCTGCGGCCTGCGGGTCGGTGGCGGTTTCGGCACGGCGTTCGAAGTCGGCCAGTTGGGCGGAACGACGGACCAGTTCCCGGTGGGCGGACTGGATTTCCCGCTCGACACCGGCAACGGCGGCATCCTGTTTGGTGAGAAGCTCCTTGAGCTCACTTTCTTTGAACACAAGCTGCGCGCGGCCCGCGCCCGCCTTGCGTTTGGCAAGGTCGAGGTCCGCCTCCAAGCGGCGCACCTGGGCTTGCAGCCGTTCCTGCGCCGTGCCGGCGGCGGCAAGCTGGGACTCCGCGGCGCGCCAGGCAATGCGTGCCGTTTCGGCGGCCCAGTTGGCCCGGTTCTTCGCCGCCTCGTCGGACGCCGCGCCTATGGCGTCAACGGCCTGGTTCAACGCTGTCTTGGCCGAGGTGGCGTCCTGCTGCATCATGTCCAGCAGTTGGCGCACATTCTCGGCAGCCAGCTTTTCCGTGTCCAGGTCCATCTGGCAGGCGTTCACGTCGTCCAGCAACTGGTCGACATAGGCCATGGTGTAGGGCGGCGGGTCGTCCAGTCCCTTGAACTCATCGCGCGTCTTTTCCGACGCCGCCAGCCGCTCGCGCGCGGCCTTGTGGTCGCGCAGCCCCGACAGCCGCTGCTGCAGTGCCATCTGCAGCGTGCGCAGCGCCGCGGTGCGGCCCTGCACGGCCTCCAGCGTGACGTCCGCCGGCGGCGCCGCCGCGCCGGATTCTATTCGGAGCGTGTCGCTTATGGAGGCTTCCACCTCGCCCAGGCGCGCGGTCAGTCCCGCCTCTGTGGTTTCCTGCACCGCGGCGGCCTTTTGTTCGGCGGCGGAGGCGGGTGCCGTGGCGGGCGCCGGCACCGCCGCCGCGGGGGCGGGGGCGAGGGCCGGCCTCTTGGCGGGAGTCGCCGGTTCGGGCACCGGTGCCGGTTCGGGCGCTTGGGCCGGCGCGGTTGATGCCTGCGCCGGAGGCTCGGCCGCTGGAGCCGGTGTTTCGGCGGGGGCGGCCGGCGCCTGTGCGGCGGAGGCGGGCACTTCGGCCGGCGGCACTGCCTGCTGGGCCGGACTGGCCAGCGCGCACAGCAGCAAAAGAAGCGCAAGGGCAGCGAGTCGGTGTGTGGCCTTGAAGAATTTCATCCGTTAAGAAAACTCCCGCGAACTGGGTTGCCGTTGCTGCCTGTTTTGAGCCCCACAGCATGGGAAACGCCCGGCTCAAGACGGCAAAGGACCGCACCCTATTGTGCGTCAAGGCTGATCATCCGGCAAGCGCCCGTCCGGGATCAACCAAGCCCTTCCTGTTCTTCTTCCTTTTGCCTTTGTTCCCACCCCGCGCCGGTGGGGTCCGCAATGGCGCTGACGCCTGTCTGACAGGTAGAATACCCTCTTGTCGATGAAAACCCCGTTCTGCAACCGGAGCTGTCCCGTGAAATCTACGATCAAGTCGCTTACGCTTAATCCCAAGGAAGACCGCCGCCTGCTGCGCGGGCACCTTTGGGCCTACCGCAACGAATTCAAGCATCTTCCCGAAGGCATGGCCGACGGTGAGGTGGTCGATGTGTTCTCCGACGGACGCCGCTTTGTGGGCCGCGGTTTTTACCAGGCGCAGGGCGGGATCGCCGTGCGCATCGTCACCCGGCACCAGGAGGAACTGGATGCGGAGTTCTTTCTTGCCCGCTTTGCCGCGGCGCGGGCGCTGCGCGCGCGCCTTTTCCCCGACTCCTCCGTCTACCGCTGGATCTACGGCGAGAGTGACGGGCTGCCCGGCCTGGTGGCCGACCGCTACGGCTCCGTGGCGGTGGTCCGCGCGGCGTCCGTGTTCTATGACGCCTGCGCGGAGATGATTGCCGGGGCCTGCATGGCCGACAACGGCGCGACCGGCGTGGTCTTCGCCTGGGGCAACACCACGAAGACCTTCGGCACCGTGCCCGAGCTCGTGCCGCTCGATGTGGACGGCGTGCGCGCCGAACTGAACCTGGCCGAGGCGCAGAAGACGGGGCTCTTCCTGGACCAGCGCCGCAACTGGCAGAGCATCCGCACCTTCGCGCAAAATGCCCGCGTGTTCGACGGCCACTGCTACCACGGATTCTGGTCTTGCAACGCGGCGCTCGCCGGCGCGCGGTCCGTGCTGGGCGTGGACACCTCCGAGAAGGCGGTTGAGCAGGCCCGGCGCAACGCGGCGCTGAACGGCGCGGCCGACAGGTGCGAGTTTGTGAAGAGCGACGTGGAGACCGTGCTGGGCGAATCGACGAAGTTCTTCGACGTGGTCGTGCTCGACCCGCCCGCGCTGGCGAAGAACCGGACCCTGGTGCGCAAGGCGCTGCCGCGCTATCAGGCGATCAACGCGCTGGCGCTCGGCCGCATCGCCCCCGAGGGCGGCTTTCTAATCACCTCGTCCTGCTCACATTTCGTGGACACGCCCACCTTCCTGGAAATGGTGAAGTACGCGGCCTCCGCCGTGGGCAGGCGCGTCTCGCTGCTGGAGATGCGCGGCGCCGCGCCGGACCACCCCGTGCTGCTCACCATGCCCGAAACCGCCTATCTCAAGTGCGCCGTGCTGCGCGTGGAGTAGGCAGGCGATGACGATGAATTCCACTTCGTTAATTGGGGCCCCTGCCAAGAATCCACATCCCCCGGCGCTTCGCGCCACCCCCTTCAAAGGGGGATTGAAGACAGCCGTTTGTCTTGTCCTTCTCTGGTGTGCGGCAGTGGCGGCGCAGGAGTCCGGCGGCGCGGCGCTGCCGCCGCCCGCAAAGGGGTTGGAAGTTGCGCGTCTCGGCGCCAACCCGACCATCCGTCCCGATATGCTGCCCGGCCAGGACGGGAAAAACATCAATGGCCCGTCCCTCATTCGCGTGCCCGCGTGGCTGCCCAAGCCGCTGGGGAAGTACTACCTCTATTTCGCCGACCACCACGGCGATTACATCCGCCTCGCCTATGCGGACCAGTTGAGCGGACCGTGGAAAATCCACAAGCCGGGGACGCTGCGGCTCAAGCAGGTGCGCGACGGCAAGGCGCATGTGGCCTCGCCCGATGTCCTGGTCGATGAGGAACGCAAAGAGCTGCGCATGTACTTTCACAGTCCGTCGAAGACCACGGGCAAGCAGACCAGCTACCTGGCGCGTTCAACCGACGGACTCCATTTCACCGCCGAAGCCGAACGGCTGGGCCCCTTCTATTTTCGCGTTTTTCAGTATGGCGGGTACTGGTATGCCATGAGCAAGCGCGGCTGGCTGTGCCGGTCCAAAGACGGCGTGACGGCGTTTGAGGAAGGGCCCAACCCGTTTCCAATCGTTGCCAAGCCCGACGGCGCGGAAAACGGCCCCGGCATGCGCCATGTGGCGGTGGACCTGTCCGGCGACACGCTCACGGTGTATTACTCCAACATCGGCGACATGCCCGAGTGCATCCTGCGCAGCACCATAGCGCTGGTTCCGGACTGGAAAGACTGGAAGGCCGGCCCGCCCGAATTGGTGCTGAAACCGGAGAAGGATTACGAGGGAGCGGAACTCCCACTGGCCCGTTCCGTCGCCGGAAGCGCCAAAGGCCGTGAAAACGCCCTGCGCGACCCCGCCATCTTCAAAGAGGACGGCCGCACCTGGCTGCTCTATTCCGTGGCCGGTGAAAACGGCATTGGCATCGCCGAACTCAAAGAGACAAAGTAGCGCCCGTCCGTGCCACCATGTAGGACAGCCGCCCCCGGCTGTCATTCCCCTGTCGAACAGCCGCCCTCCGCGGCGGACGATCGCCTGCAACGATTAGCTTTGTAACAACAGGCGAGGGCGCCTGTTCCACATTGGCCAGTCGGCAACCGGGTCTACACGAAGAAGAACAGCACCCGCAGTATGCGCGAGACGGCTGAGATGGCAAAGGTAAACAGGGGCATGGGCTCGTGCTCCACCTCGTGGAACACGCGGGTCTTGTGCTGCACCTGGTACAGGGTGAGGACGTCCTTGAAAGTCCAGGCCTCGGCCTTGCCCACGGCCACCCACAATTTGCCCGGCTGCCCCGCCGGGTCCCAGACGGCCAGATAGTACCGGCCGTCCTGCGGCAGCGCTATTTCATGCTCAAACATGACCCAAGACTGCGTGCCGGTGAAGCGTTCGTCGAAGAAGGCCGGCGTGATTTCATCCGAGGCGTAGACCCGCGCGCCCAAGCCCGCGGGAATCGCGATGGGCGGTCTCACATCACCCATGCCCGGCCCGATCAGCGCCAGCGCCGGGCGGTAGTTTTCCAGCCGGTTGAGGAAGGGCACACCCAACTGAAAATAGAACAGGTCGCCCGCCTTGCCGTCGAAAGCGAGCCACACCTGCGCCGAATCGGGCGTCACTTCGTGGTAGAGCACCTGCGAAAGCGTGACATCCCGGATGTACAGCGCCTCACCCGCGCTCGTGTGCGAACCGTCGTCGGGAACATCCTTGTGCGCCCATGCCCCGCCCGCGAAAAGAAATACCAGCGCTATTGCCATAACGGCCCTGCGACGCTTCATGGCTGCATGCCTCCTGTGTCCAACACTACCCTGCTGCCTTAAACAAAGCAATACCGGGCGGCATTCCGGAGGCGGGCGTTGAAGAAGGCGGCCAGCCGGGAACGAACGCCCCGATTCCCGCGTTGGCGGAGGGTTATGGGTGCCGATGAGGTCTTGTCCTTTTCCGCAATCCACGGAAGAACAAAAAAAACTGAGGCGGGCATGTCGTTTCGACATTCCCGCCTCAATATTAACGATAAGTCCCTGAGCTTGTCTGGATGGGATCAGTTACCCGCGCCCGGAGGCAGCAAGTGACTGAAGCTGACGATCGAGCCAGCCAAGTTGGCCGCGTACGCGTTCTGGGAACCCTGCACGGCGGTCGGACCAGCGTTCAACCACGTAATCGTGATCGAGCCGTTCTTCTTGGTGTCTACGAAAGTCCTGCCAGGCACGTTCGTGGTCGTGTCAACACTTCGCGGACGGTTCGGAACCGCGTAACCCGCAGCGCCTTCCTGACCGTACTGATAACGGGTCGGATTCGGGTCGCCCGCGAAAGCCGGCACGCTGTTGCTCGCGTCCGCAGCAACCGGACGGAAGCCAAGCGCTGCCTGCGGCGCGATCACGAAGGTGTTGTTCGGCGCATCCGGTCCGAGAGAAACACCGTTCTCGTTGAAGTACTCGATGTAGCAAACCACCGGGTCGAGAATCGTGCTCTTCAGATAGATGATTGACATGCCGGCGTTCACGGCCGCCACTGGCGGCAAACCGGTGTTCGACGCAGCATTGTCAACGTACCAAGGGATGGACAGCGAGCTCGCGAACGCGATGCCGCCCACCAACATGATAAGAACCACACTAAGTTTTTTCATTTCTGTTTCACCTCCTGTCGTTGTGAAATTTCTGTATATAACGGCCATCAGGCCGACTACAGCACTTTCAAATTCAACTCTTGAAGCTCGGGTCACTCCGAAGCTCAACTAGTTTGTAACACAAACCAGTCTGAATGTCAACACCTTTTTTGCATGACCGCGATGGGGAGCGAGATGAAAAGAGGGGATTCGGAATCTGGATTGGGTGCCAAAAGAACCCTATATCCTTCATAAGAAACGACTTATTCTAATAAGCGTTCAAGTTGAGACTAACAATCCAAGGCCAGGCGGTTAGGCTGCGTACGCCGGCCCTGTCCGAGCTCATCCGCGGCAGACCCTGTTGGAGTTGGCGCACCACGGCGGCA
>CAIUWO010000875.1 GCA_903902895.1 Candidatus Hydrogenedentota bacterium
CCGCGATAGACTCGTGCTGTCAGGGCCGATGTTTCAAGAGATTGCTTCGTCGGACGAAGTCCTCCTCGCAATGACGGCAATTGCGCCGCCCGCATTTCCACCCCCACTTCAGGAAAACAGGCAGCGCCGCACGGCTCCCTGCTACAATAAGGGGCCAATCCAAGGAGTCCTGCCATGCCGATTCGCCTCGCCGTGCTGCTGTCCGGAAGCGGCACCACGCTGCAAAACATTATCGACCGCATTGACCGCGGCGAACTGGACGCGACTGTTGCCGGGGTGATTTCCTCGCGGACCGGGGTGTATGGGCTCGAACGCGCGAAGAAGCACGGCATTCCAACGGCCGAGGTGGTGCGCAAGGGATTCGCCAGTCACGACGCGTTTAACACGGCGCTGTGGACGGAAATCCGGGGGCTCTCGCCGGACCTGGTCGTGCTGGCCGGCTTCATGTCGCTCATCGACGTGCCTTCGGATTACCAGAACCGCATCATCAACGTGCACCCGGCGCTCATTCCGGCCTTTTGCGGACACGGCATGTACGGCCATCACGTGCATGAGGAGGTGCTCCGCTACGGCGCGAAGGTCAGCGGGGCCACGGTGCATTTTGTGGACACCGAATACGACCACGGCCCAATCGTCCTGCAGGGGACGGTGCCCGTGCTCGACGACGACACGCCGGACACACTGGCGGAGCGCGTCCAGGCGCTCGAGCGCGAACTGTACCCGCAGGCGATCCAGTTGTTCGCGCAGGGACGCCTGCGAGTGGCGGGACGGCGCGTGTTCGTGCACTGAAACAGGCCTGACGCGTTCGCGGCGCCGATTCGGAGTTAAAAGAGGACAGGGGTATGTGGGACAGCCGCCCCCGGCTGTCGGCGTATAAGGCATGCGATGGGATGACAGGCGAGGGCGCCTGTCCTACGCATTCCAAACAGGAGGCGCTCATGAACCGTCGTGAATTCATGCGGGGAATTGCACTGGGGGTTGGCGCGGTTGCGGCAAATGCCGGGATTGGTGCTTCGCCTGCCGTGGCGGCTCCGCCGCAATCTTTCTGCTTTTGCGTGGCCACGGACCCGCATTGTGCCGAGGGACAGGCGAAGGGGCTGGAGGCGCTTGGGACGGGCGTGGACAAGTTTCTGCGGGCATTGCGCATGATGGAGGCGCTGGAGGGGGAGGACCGTCCCGATTTTGTGCTGGTCACTGGCGACATTCATCCCAAGGCGCTTGAGGGACGGTTGGACGGCATCAAGATTCCGATGCATCCGGTGCCGGGCAACCACGAATCGGACCCGGAAATACGCAAGCTGCTGCGCGCGATGTTTCCCGCGGACTTTCATCTTGACGGCAAGCCGTCGGACTACTACAGCTTCACGCACAAGGGCGCGCGCTTCATCGGCGTTTGCGATGCGGGCAAGGGCGGCGAGCATGTTGGCCAGTTTTGCTCGGAGAACATCGAGCCCTCGGGCCAATGCGAATGGTTGGAGAAGGAACTGTCCGCGCCGGAGCCGCGCAAGTTCGTCTTTGGGCATATCCCGCCGGAGCGGAACGGCGAAGACCGGAACATGTACATGAGCCGAAACGACTCGCGCTGGTTCAATAAACTCGTGCGCGAAAAGAAACCGACGG
>CAIUWO010000876.1 GCA_903902895.1 Candidatus Hydrogenedentota bacterium
CATCGCCGTCGGTTTCTTTTCGCGCACGAGTTTATTGAACCAGCGCGAGTCGTTTCGGCTCATGTACATGTTCCGGTCTTCGCCGTTCCGCTCCGGCGGGATATGCCCAAAGACGAACTTGCGCAATTCCGGCGCGGCCAGTTCCTTCTCCAACCATTCGCACTGGCCCGAGGGCTCGATGTTCTCCGAGCAAAACTGGCCAACATGCTCGCCGCCCTTGCCCGCGTCGCAGACACCAATGAAGCGCGCGCCCTTGTGCGTGAAGCTGTAGTAGTCCGACGGCTTGCCGTCAAGATGAAAGTCCGCGGGAAACATCGCGCGCAGCAACTTGTGTATTTCCGGCTCCGACTCATGGTTGCCGGGCACCGGATGAATCGGAATCTTGACGCCGTCCAACCGTCCCTCAAGCGCCTTGGGGTGAATATCGCCGGTGACCAGCACAAAATCGGGCCGGTTGTCGCCCTCCAGCGCCTCCATCATGCGCAGCGCCCGCATAAACTTGTCCACACCCGTGCCCAGCGACTCCAACCCCTTCGCCGGTCCGTCGGAACAATGCGGGTCCGTGGCCACGCAAAAGCAGAAGGACTGCACTCCCCCTTCCGCGCCCATTGCCGTTTTCATGGCAACTGCCCCGGCACCCAGTGCAACCCTCCGCATAAATTCACGACGGTTCATAAGCGCCTCCTGCAAGGAAGGTGTGGGACAGGCGCCCTCGCCTGTCATCCCGTGGCCTGTATTACTCATCGACAGCCGAGGGCGGCTGTCCCTCATGGCCAAGTTTGTTTTCTGCATCTAATCGTCGTCGAAGGTGCCTCGGCCGGCCTTCGGTGTACTGACCCGCGCTTTCGCACCACGCGAAGCCATGTCTCGCGGCCCTAGCGATCAGTAGACTTAAGATCGCCTATAGTTTCACTATCCTGCTCGCGCGATCGTGTCCAATCGGCCGTTCTAAATATGTGATCCGTCACCCCGCCCTCTGCATTCGGCTTCTTTATCACAATCCGGGAAGGTACTTTCCCGTTTACTTGCCCCGCTTGCTGAACTTCGCCGAAGACCCGCTTCAGCGCCCGCTCGGGATCTTCGGAAGTTTTTGCCCAGTATGTGACGCAGGTCGGTTTCGGCCACGTTTCCATATCGTCCTTGCGTATTTTGATCATGTGCCGAACCTCTCCCACAAACCAGTTGAACACCTCCTCGTGCTGTTGGCCCTCCTCCATCCAGAACTCTATGACATCAAAGTACTGTTCTTCGGGAGCGTGGAAATCCACCTCAATTTCCAGTATGGGGTCGCTTCTTAGAATTGCCTCGTATTCCAGTTGAAGTTCCCGAAGACCGCATGATTCAAGAAATGCCTGAATTTCCTTGAACAACCTCTCTGTCCCAAGGCGGTCAATCTTCATTCTGAGTTTTCCAATCTTCAAGAATCACTGTGCGCAGGCTGAAATGTTTTCCCATTCCTAGACAAGCCCAAGACACGTCAATTCATGAGCACGCCTGCCCCATCTGGGCGTGCTCTCAATGAACAAACACGCGCCGCCCCGCCACTCGCAGGCGTCCCTGCGCGAACAACTGAATCGCCTGCGGGTAAAGTTCACGTTCCAGCGCTTGCACGCGCTCGGCCAGCGTGTCCGGCGTGTCATCGTCGAGCACGGGCACCGTCCCCTGCAGGACGATTGGGCCGTGGTCGTATTCGGTGTCCACAAAATGAACGGTGGCCCCGCTGACCTTCGCGCCGTAGCGAAGCACCTCCTCATGCACGTGGTGGCCGTACATGCCGTGGCCGCAGAAGGCCGGAATGAGCGCCGGGTGCACGTTGATGATGCGGTTCTGGAAGTCCGCCGGCACGTCGATGAGCGACATGAAGCCCGCCAGCACGACCAGGTCCGGCGAGAGCCCCCGGATTTCCGTCCACAGCGCCGTGTTGAACGCCTCGTGGCTGGCGTATTCCTTGCGCACCACCTCGGCGGTGGGAATGCCGTGCTTCTTGGCGCGTTCCAGGCCAAACACAGCGGCCCGCGAGGAAATCACCCCGGCAACAGTCGCGTCCAGTTCGCCGCGGTCAATGCGGTCGATAATGTTTTGCAGCGTGGTGCCGCTTCCGGACAGCAGCACGGCGAGGCGAATCGGCATGGCAGGACTCCTTGGATTGGCCGCTTATTGTATCAGGGAGCCGTGCGGCGCTGCCTGTTTTCCTGAAGTGGGGGTGGAAATGCGGGCGGCGCAATTGCCGTCATTGCGAGGAGGACTTCGTCCGACGAAGCAATCTCTTGAAACATCGGCCCTGACAGCACGAGTCTATCGCGG
>CAIUWO010000877.1 GCA_903902895.1 Candidatus Hydrogenedentota bacterium
GCAGGCGATCCGAACATGGAGGTGTCCGAGCAGTTGGTGCTCGCGCTCGAACGCGCCGGTGCCGATGTTATTGAATTCGGCGTCCCCTTCTCCGACCCCGTAGGCGACGGCATCGTCATTCAGGAAGCCGCCCAGCGCGCGCTCCAGCGGGGCGCAAGCCTCCGCAAAGTCATCGCCGCCGTACGCTCGATACGCCAGAAGTCCCAGGTACCGCTCCTGCTGTTCAGCTATTTCAATCCCATTCTGGCCTACGGCATTGAAGCCTTTGCCCGCGACGCCGCCGAAGCCGGCGTGGACGGCGTCCTCTGCGTGGACCTTCCCCCCGACGAGGCCGACGACTACAAACTGGCCCTGGACCAGGCCGGACTCTGCACGATCTTCCTCACCGCCCCCACCACCAGCGATGACCGGCTCCGGCTAGTCGGCGCAAAAAGCACTGGCTTCGTTTACTACGTCTCCCGCCTGGGCGTCACCGGCGAACAGGCCGCCCTTGCAGAGGGACTCAAGGAAGCCGTCGCCCGCATCCAGCGCCTGACCGGCAAGCCCGTTGCCGTGGGATTCGGCATTTCCACACCCAAACAGGCCGCCGCGGTCGCCGGACTCGCCGAAGGCGTCGTGGTGGGCTCCGCCATTGTGCGCGTCATCGCGCAGCACGGATTGGACCCCACGCTCGTCGATGACGTGGAAGCTTTCGCGGCAAGCCTTGCCCGGGCGGTAAAGAGTAACGACTGACAGCGAGTGTTCTGCGCGCCGAAGGCGCACAACAAGACAGCCCCGGGCAACGCCCCGGGAAATGGGCAAGGATGAATGAAGAGCGCTGAAAGCGCGTAACAACCGAATTGTGCCTTGGGTCAAAGCCATGCAGGAGAGTCTCTTCATGCTCCTCACACGGTCCTTTCAGTCATCCTTTGTCGATCTCATGATCTTCCTCCTTGTCGCCCCCTGTCTCTCGCACGCGGAACTCCAGAACCTTAGGGTGGGTTCCGGCGGTCCGGCGCCCAAGGAACACATTCTTGCCACCGAACGGGGCGTGATTCCCGACGATGGAAAAGATGACTCGGCGGCGCTCCAGGTGCTGCTTGACAGCGTCAAGGATCGGACAGAACTCATTTTTCCCGCAGGCACCTATGACATTTCCCAGCCGGTGAACCTCCGTTCACAAACCATATTGCAGGGCGACCACAAAGGCGGCACGGTGCTGCGCTTTGCGGGAACCGCCCCATGCCCTCTGCTGCAAATCCAGAACGGAAGCTGCATAACCCTCTATGACCTCACCCTTGACGCCGCGATGAATCCCAACGCCACGCAGGGAATCGTTGTATCGCAGTCGGACGGAATATATCTCCAGAATCTCACGATACGTAACTTCAGCGCCAGGGAAGGTTTCGGACCGCACGCGATATTCTTCTCCGAAAAGGTGACCAACTCCGTCATTTACGGTTGCACGATGGAGACTATCGGCCTCGAAAGCCCCTGGGGCGCAGGCATCCGCATATCCAAAGGCTCATCAAACAACAGCATCCGGCGCAATACAATCCGAAACACGGGCCGCGGGGGGATCCTGTGCAATGAATCTTCTGAGCTGGGCATCGCAGGGAACAACATCGAAGGTTCTCACGGTGAGGGGCTGGGCATAGAACTCTGGGGCGGTTGCCCCAAGTCCATCGTTGAAGATAACACCCTTGACCATTGGCTCAGCGTGGACAAATCACCGCAGACCGCCATCCGGCGCAACAAGATCGGCGACACTTCCGGCTCCATCAAAGCCATCGGCCTGGAACTTGTGGACTCTTCCGACTGCGTCTTCACCGACAACACCGTGGACGGCGGCCAGCAAATCGGCATTTCCGTCTCCAACACCGGTCCCAAGGAGCGTATCTACTGGGCCAGAAACACGATTCGCAACTGCGTCACCTGGAACGCCCAAATCCAGGGCGAGGCAGGCGGCGCCACGGGCCACGTCTTCCGGAAGAACACCTTCGAGGGTGCTTTCGCGGATGACCCCAAGGCGCTCTATCCCGGCCAAGGCTACGGCGTTCGCTTCAACGGCAACTGCCACAACATGCTCTTTCTTGAGAACACGGTTATCGGTAACGCCCACGGAGCCGTCCAGACTTGCGGCGAGAATCTCAATTCCTTGCGTTTCGTGCGCAACACCTTCCTGGACAACAAGGGACCGGTGCTGACGGGTCCGGCTGGAGCCAATCCCTGCTGGGCAGAAAACCATGCAAGCAACAATACCGACAATGCCCTTCCCTCCCAATCTCCATCGCCCTGCATGTTTCAGGTTTCCATCACCGCCCTCCCCGACACAGAGCATCCTGGGCTTAATCGCTTCTCCTGCAAGGCGGACGATGACACGCACGTGTTGAAGCACGTCCTTTGGGACTTCGGGTCCGGCATCCCCATGACCGGCCTCGAAGTCACCCGGCAGACCGTCCCGAAGCCCGCGCCAAAGCTTCATGTGACGGTGCTCGCATGGGATGAGAATGGTCTTGCCGCCATTGCCGACACAGATCTGGCCCCCCAACAGCCTTCATCGCACTCATGACCACCTGCTTCCAAAATATCTCTCCCCTTTCCCCCAACTCGAATTACCCCTTCATCCTTCACCCTAATTCTTCCGCCTTCAACTCCTAATTCCCAATTCGTAATTCCTGATTAATTCTGCTATTCTTGCGCCTCACGGCCCGGTGCGGTACCGGGCCGTTTCTTTCAGGAAACCGATTTATGCCCGTGCCCATGCTGGACCTCAAGGCGCAATACGCCTCCATCAAGACCGAAATAGACGCTGTGGTCGCCGACGTGTTCGCCGCGCAGCAGTTTCGCGGCGGCCCCCATTCGGACGCTTTTGAGGCCGCCGTTGCCGCCTATGTGGGCGTCTCCCATGCCATCGGCGTGGCCTCCGGCACGGACGCGCTCTATCTGGCGCTCAAAGCCCTTGACCTGCAGCCCGGCAACGAGGTCATCACCTCGCCGTTCACCTTTTTCGCGACGGCCGGCGCGATTGTCAACGCGGGCGGAACGCCTATTTTCGCGGACATTGACCCCGTGACCTACACCATAGACCCAGAATCCGTTGCGGCGCGCGTCACGGTTCGCACCCGCGCCATCATGCCCGTGCATCTTTACGGCCAGTGCGCCGACATGGATGCCCTCCGCGCCATTGCCGCCAAGCGCGCCATCCCCATTATTGAAGATGCGGCGCAGGCCATTGGCGCCCGCTACAGGGAGCACAGTGCCGGTTCGATGGGTCTCATGGCCGCCCTAAGTTTTTACCCCACCAAGAACCTTGGCGCCGCCGGAGAGGGCGGAATGATTCTCACCAGCGACGATGATACGGCCAAGAAGCTGCGCATGCTGCGCTGCCACGGCGCCAGCGCCACCTACGTGCACGAGATTGTGGGCACCAACAGCCATCTGCACGCGCTGCAGGCCGCCGTGCTCAATGTGAAACTGCGCCATCTCAACGACTGGAATGCGGCCCGTCGGTCGCACGCCGACTACTATACCAAAGCGCTCTCGGACTGTCCCGGCATCGTAACGCCCGTCGAGCGACTTGATTGCAGGCATGTATACCACCAGTATGTGGTCCGCGTGCCACAGCGCGATGCCTGCCGCACGCTATTCTCCGAACGCGGCATTGGTTGCGGCGTCTTCTACCCCGTGCCGCTCCACCGCCAGGAATGCTTTGCCGGTCTCGACCCTGCCGCCGACTGTCCCGAGGCCGACCGCGCTGCCCTCGAAGTGCTGGCGCTCCCCATGTACCCCGAGCTTACGCAAACGCAGCAGGATGTAGTGCTGGCCGCGCTGCGCGACCATGTCTCGTCCCTTGCCTGAATCGCGTTAAACAGGCAACCCTTCAAAGCGTGATTTCGTCGCCCGCCCCCGGCAATTCCGCCCGCACCCTGTTCCGCTTTAGAATCTGGGCGGCCAGGGAATCACGCGCGGAAGTCTCCCCGTGCGTTATGACCAGCCTCGGCTTGCTCGGCGCCACCACGTCGAACCACGCCAGCAGGTCTTTCTGTCCGGCATGGGCGCTGAATCCACCCAAAGTATGCACCTTGGCGTTCACCGCGATGCGCTCGCCATGGATGGACACCTGCTTTGCCCCGTCAACCAGTTGGCGCCCCAGTGTTCCGCCGGCCTGATAGCCCACAATGAGCACATGCGTGCCGCCGCGCCACAGACTGTGCTTCATGTGGTGCAGGATGCGCCCCGCGTTGCACATGCCCGCGCCCGCCATAATGAGACAGGGCCCTTGGCACTCGTTGATGCTCTTTGATTCCTCGACCGTGGCCGTTGTCCTCAGTGTGCGCAGACTCACCTTGTCAGCGCCGTCCCGCATGTACTCCTTCATCTCGTCGTCATAAAGTTCTGGATGCCGCGTGGTAATCTTGGCGGCCTCAATCGCCATCGGACTGTCCAGGAAAACGGGGAACGGCTTGACCCGCTTGTTTCTGAACATCCATCCCAGCAGCATGGTGATTACCTGTGCCCGGCCCACTGCAAAGGTGGGCACAAGAATCCGGCCGCCCTGGCTCACGCAATCGCTGACGATGGCGGCGAACTCCTCGACCGTCTCACCAAAAGGCTTATGGTCCCGGTCGCCGTAGGTCGATTCCTCAAACACAAGGTCGGCGCTGTGAAACGGCTCAAAGTCCTGCAGAATAGGTGCGCCCTTGGGCCCCAAGTCCCCCGAGAACACAACCGTTTTTCGCTTGCCGTCCTCGTCCACCGTCAACTGAATGCTGGCCGAGCCCAGCAGATGTCCCGCTTCGGCGAAGCAGGCCTCCACACCCGCTGCGACTGTGACTGGCTGCTTGTAGCGTACCGCCTTCATGCGGCTGATGATGGTCTCCGCATCGTCCGGGGTGTAGAGCGCCTCCTCCCAATTCATGCCGGCCCGCTGCCGCTTCCGGTTGTGCCGCTCCATGTCCTGCGCCTGAATCTTCGCCGAATCGCGCAGAATCAGCGAGGTCAGCTCAATTGTCGCCGGGGTGGCGTACACGGGACCCTTGTACCCCGACTTTACAAGCATGGGCAGGCGTCCCGTGTGGTCCAGGTGGGCATGCGTCACCAGCACGGCGTCAAGCGTCTTGCCCGGTGCAATCGGCGCGCGGTTCTTGGCCTCCGCCGCGCGTCCGCCCTGAAACATGCCGCACTCCACCAGCACCCGCGCGCTCTTGGTCTCCACTATGTACGCCGAACCGGTTACTTCCCCGCCCGCCGCGCCAACCACTTTGATTTTCATGAAGATTCCCCGTATGTTGCAGTTCGACCATTATCAATCGTCAACTGTCTATTGCCTTCAACTCTCCCGCGCCGGCCGTCGCCAGATTGACCACCACCGCCTGCCGGAGTTCCATGTCGGTAAAGGGCTCCATGCGGCCTCCCCTGCGCCGATATTCCGCTGAACCGAGACACTGCCGAAGCGCATGGGCAACCCCCTCCGAATCTCCCCGCCTGCAAAGGGCAATCACCGCACCGGCAATGCCTGCCCCGGTGAGACAGGCGCCCAGCGCACCCGCAGCCAAGGCCTCATCCACCAGCAGGTCCAGCACGGGGCTGCTCGCCCCGTACGCGCCCGGGCATTCTTCCAAAGGGCGTTGGGAAGACTGCATTTCGGCCAAAGCCCCGTCCGAAAGGTCACAATGATATCTACCACCGTCGCGCGCCATAATCCGATCGCCGTCGTGCCCTGCATTCATGAGCCTTCCCATCTCCAGCAGGTCACCCCGTGCCGTGGCTCCCGCAAACTTTCGCGCGCGCTCCGACTCCGCAATGCCGAACACCAACGGACCGCGCAGCCCAATACGCTGGGGACGCTCATCTTCGGGTACCGTGCCGAAATAGCGCTCGTAGGCCGCGTCAAAATCGGGCGGCGCGTAACGTGCGCGCATCTCCTCCAAAGACATCTCCTCCGGGATTTGCCGGAGCAGGCTGTACAGCGCCCCGCACCCGCCAAGGTTATCCGCGCTAAGACGCGAAAGCCGGTCAAGCTCCGCAACCATCTCCTGGGCCAACCCAATGTCCAACGCCGCCTTTCGCAGGACATGCATCGCCACCGAATAGGCAAAACGGTTGCGCGTGTATTCCACCAGGTGTTTTCCGCTGAGGCTGCGCCTGGTGTGCGAATTGGCGACCAGAATCACGGCATCCTCCGGCCAATCCACATACTGCGCGCCGTCCAGGGAGAAGTCCTCGGCGAACAGCGCCACATTCAGCATCTTGCCGCGCTGTCCCAGCACCATGGCCCCCTAGTCACTCATGCCAACCCGGGCGCCGGCGTACCACTCGGCATCCTGCTCGGCCCGTATCAGGCGCTCCGCGCCGGGGCCAATTCCGTTGATGGCACTCGACGCGTGCAGCACCGCCACGCAAAGCGCGGCGGAAGAACTCAGGGCCGCGCCGCGCGGCAAATCGCTCCCCACGGCGGCAACCACGCCGCGCACACCATCCCCATGGCCGGACACGGCCGCCAGGCTGGCCCCTATCACGTAGTTGGCCCATTCCATCCCGGCCGAACGGCGCGCCTGGATGCGCTCCTGCACCCATGGACGCTTCAGGAAGGAAGTCCATGGCGGGTCCGTTCCCGCCCGTTCCGAGCGCAAATCAAAAAGAACATCCCCATATTCGCGCTCAATATTGGCAAAGACCGACATCGACCCCGCCGAGGCGGCCGCAACCACGACCGTTTCCCGCTGGTGCGTCATAAGATTGAGACACCCGCCATGGGTGTCCACATGCATTCCCCGCAGATTTATCCGCCCGGGCGACCGGAACAGCCGCACGGGCTGGTCGCCGAATCGTTCCACAAAACGCTGAAGCGTTCGCGTCCAAAGCGCCCTGCGCTCGGCAAGGGTTTCAGCGTCACTCCCGTAAACGGCGGCGAACCACGACTGGATGGCCCCTTCCCCGCGCAGTCGCTCCATCCACTCCGAGGCTTTTGCAGAAACAAAACAGGTCACAGGCATGTTTCCCGACAGTGCTACTGGTTGACGCTTTCTTTGGATAAAAATACCCGCATTAACAGGGCGTTTCATGTTGTGTGTCTTTTTTTTTGTGTCTTTTCTTGATCGATTCTGTTGTACTCTATCTGAGTGGGGGGGCTTTCTGTGTGTGACTTTCTTGTGTCTTTCTGTGTGTCATTCTGCTAGATTCTGCACCCCTACACATTCGCAAGTCCTTGTGCTGCAATGGTTACGAATTGTATGTTTACTGCTGGTTGTAAATCGTGCGGATATTATATTTGGAGGACAGTTCCTTCAATTGACCCACAAGTTCGGGCGTCTCGCCCTGGCGCGACATTTCGCCAATTATGTAATACGCCTTTGAAAAGGCCCACTCCGACGCAATGGTTCCGGTGGCCTGCCCCGCCTCACCAAGCTTCGCCCGGAAGACCAGTTCCTTTTCCCTGCCGCCGGCGCGACCGCTTAGGCGCATGACAAACTCTTTGTCCTTTTCCGGATCAAAACGGCCGTAGACTTTCACGGCGCCCCTGCGGTAGAAATTCGGGATGGCCCGCGGGTAGATTTCATCGTCGGCAATGCGACCGTAGTCAACCTTGATGTCCGTCAGCAGGGGATCGCTGAATTCCTCGAAGAACCCGGGCAGTTTGGCGGCCGTTTCCTCCATGTTTGCGATCACCGCGCATCGGCCGATGTTGCGATAGGCGATAAGGTCAAGCAGGTACCGGTTCACCGTATTTCCCGCGCCAAAGGCGAAGATGCTGTTGCGCAGACCATTCTCCCCGGTCACCGCATTGATAACCTCCCGGCTGTCCTGCAGTCCCGCCGTGGGCCGCCCGTCGGTCACCAGCACAATGATGCCTGGAATCCCCGCCCTCGGCTGCTGTGCAACCACGGGCCGCAGCGCGCTGTAAACGTCCGTCTGCCCCTTCGACTCAAGACCCTTGAGAAACGCCGCGGCCGACGCCTTGTTCCCCTCGTCAGCGGCAACCCTGTTGGGATGCAGAAACGTCGGGCTGTCCCTGAAAACCACCACATTAAACCGGTCTTCAGGGCGGAGGCTTCGGACCATGTCCCCCACGCCCTTCGCCGCAAGGTCCAGTTTGCGCTGCTGCATGCTCCGCGATGCGTCGATCACGAAGGTGACGTCCTTGGGAAGCACGTCAATTTTGCCGCCTTCCTTCGGCTGAATGCTCAGTTCAAAGAAACCCTGCCTGTCACCGGCGGCGCGGTAGGTGGTCATCTTGATATCGACAAGGTCATCGAGGAAGACAAAATCGCTTTCCGCGCGAACGGCCTTCACCTCTTTCTGCACAGCCGCCTCGGCCATCGGCTTTTCAAGAGACTTGACAACCTCCTTCGGCATGGGCGGCGGCTCTGGAGGGGGGGTGGACGCGACAAGGCTTCCCGGTGCGGCCGGACCTGCCCCAGTGGAGGCCACGGGCATGGCGACCGGCTGTCCAAGCAGGCTGATGCCGCGCCGGTCGATCTCCATGGGAATCTGACCCGGCTCTATCGCCTCACTTCTCAACACGGGAAATGTTCCGGGCTCAACAATCCTGTCGGGGCTGGGCCGCACAAATCTGCGGGGAATGTTTATGTCGAGCCTCGCTGTGTCCCTCGCTATTTCAATAATCTTCGCGTCCGCATGTTTCGCGCCGGTCTCACTGTACGAAAGGTCATGCTCGCGTGGTACCGCGTCGGTTGAAACACGGTCCGCAATATTGGGAATCTCCGAATTGGCGACCTGAAACGCCTGGGCGCCAATTGACTGGTCATCGGGCCGGGTCAGCAGCTCGGCCATGGTTCCCGGACGGGACGAAAGGTCTGTGCCATTCCCGGACTGCGGCTGCCCCTCCGGCTGTCCGGCAGCCGGCTCTCCCGTCTTCTCTTCACTTTCGGTTGCCGGGTCGACAGCCTGAACGGGAATATTCTTCAGTTCAACGCGGAAGGTCTGCAGCGCCTTGGGCTTCGCGGCCTCCGCGTTGATGAGTAAAATGTGCGGGGCGGCCATCAGAAAGCACACATAGAACACCCCGGACACGAGGAACGACAGTGCCATCAGACTGCGTCGGCTGAGCATGTCAACCCCCTCCTGCGGGTGGCGCCGCAGCGGGCACCCCGGGCACCGCAGGCGCGGGCACCACCGCGAGGCGCGTGAGCGCCTCGCGCGCCTTGGCAGACTGTTCCGCGTCGGGATAATCCTTCACCAGCTCTTCGTACGCTCCCTTGGCCTGGTTCGCCCCGTTCACTTTCTCAAAACACTGCCCCGCCCGCCACAAGGACTCGGGCGACAGGGTCTCGTGCAGGAACAGAATCGCCACCCGCATGTAGTTTCTCGCGGCCCGCTCATATTCGCCGCGCTTCTCGTACAGTTCGCCCAGCCGGAAACGGGCCTGTGCCGCAGTGTCACCCGTGTTTGATTCCGATGCGGCCTCGTACAGTTCTATCGCCTTTTCCGCCTCGCCCTTGGCCTCAAGCAACGCTCCCATGCGGTAACGCGCCTCAATGGACTTGGCCCCGCTGGGGGACGCGTCAATGACCGCCTGGTACTTTTGCAGCGCCTCGTCGGCCCTTCCGGCCGACTCGCTGCACTCGGCTATCTTAAAGCGGACCTTGTCGGGATAGGGATACCCCGCAAGCCCGGTCAGCATCGCCTCAAACATCTTCGACGCCTTGTCCCACTGTTTTGCGTCGAATAACCACTGGCCGCACCAGGTGTAGACCTCTTCCGGAAGGGATGATTTCGGAAACTCCGCCACTATCCTGAGGAACAACTCAGCGGCCTGGTCATAGTCCTTGCGTTCATAGCGCGCGAGCGCCAGTCCCAGCATGGCGCGGCCGGCAAGCTCCGCCTCCGGCTTGGCGTCCAAGGCCGCCTGATACTCCTCCACCGCCTTGAGGGCGTCCTTCTGTTCCCGCAACTGGTATTCGGCAATGCGGAAATGCGCCTCGGCGACATACTTGCTCTGAGGAAAAGTCGCTGCCAGCTTCTGGAAGGTCGCAGCACTTTTTGCGCGGTCCTTCATGTTGTGGCAGGTGACGGCGAGACGATAAAGCGTGTCCTCCTCCACGGTCGGTTCAAGCTTCTTGGACAGGATCGTCTCATATTTGGAAACGGCCTGCGCAAAATCCTGGGTGCTGAACTGGGCATCCCCGGCCCGCAGAATGGCCTGTTCTGTGAGCGGATTATCAGGGTATTTCTTGGCGAAAGCCTCATATACCTTCGCTGATTCGTCACGCATGCCAAGCTGCGCCAGGCATTCTGCGGACTTGAACAGCGACTCGGGACCGAAAGTGGTGTCAGGATATTTTTCCGCAACGAGACGAAATTCCTCGCGCGCATCCTCATAATTGCCCTCGGCAACCAGGATGGAACCCAGCAGAAACCCCGCCTCCCCCGCCTGCGGCGAGTCTTGGAACTTTTGCAGAAACGCCAGCGCCTCCGCTTTGGCTCCGGCCATGTCCCCCTTCAAATACAGGGACCAGGCCTTCTTGTATCTTGCCTGGGCCGCGCAGGGCGCGTCCGGGAACTTTTCCACGATCTCTTGGTAAACAGCCAGCGCCTCGTCGTATTTTTTCTGCTGTTGCAGGCAGTTGGCCAGAAGATACTTCATCCCGGGAAGCAGCGACACATCCGTGTTCTCGGAGACAAACTTCTGCGCCGCCGCCGCCGCCTCGGGATATTTGCCGGCATTGTAAAGCGCCCATGAGTAGCCATAGTCGGCGCGCTTGGCGTAGTCAGAATCGGGGAAATCCTTCTTCAACTGCTCATATGCGCCCACGGCCGCGCTTGCCCAGCCAATCTTGTCGTAAATCTCCGCCGTTCTGAACCGGCTTTCCATGCGCAGCGTCTCTTCCGCCTTGACATCGCTTGCCACCTTGGAAAACGCCACCGCCGCGTCTTCAAACAGATTCTTCGCCAGACTCACGTTTGCCAGCTGGTACTGCGCGTACGGCGCAAGCGCATGCTCCGGACACGCCTCTCCAAGCTTGGAAAACTCCTGCGCGGCCTCGTCAAGACTGCCAAGGTCCTGATGGGAGCGGCCCAGGTAGTACAGCGCCCGGCAGCGCGCGTCGGTGGCCTGTCCGTCCCCGGCGATGGGCTTGAGAACTTCCACCGCCTCTGCGGCACGTTTCAGAAAATACAGCGACTCGCCGCGCCCAAGCTGGGCCTGCAACTTTATCGTGGGGTCTTCCGCCCTCTCCGACGCCGTTTCAAAGGCGGGCAGCGCCTTGTCATATTTCTCCGTGGCATAGGCCGCCTGACCCAGCCGAAACCAGGCCGTGCAGGCCTCCTCGCCGGAGGGATACTTCCCCAGATAGTTTTCGTATTCCTCCACCGCCTCGCTGAAGAAACCCCTGCCAAAGAGTCCGTTGGCAAAATCCAGCTGGCCCTGGCCGGGAACCGGCATTGCCGCGGCCGCCGACTCCGGCGCGGCCGGTTCAAGGGGCGGGGCCGCCGGATCGGGTGTCTGGGCGCTGGCGGAAAACGCCCAGCACGCCAGGGTCACTGCAAGCAAATTTCTGGCAAGCCGCATGGACGGCATGATTGACCCCATCCTTTACGGCGCGGCCGAAGCCGGGACGGCCGCTTGCGCCTTGATTTTAGCCGCGTCTTCCGTCATGGCGGCAAATGCCACATTCTGAATGTCCGCCTTGCGGCAGCAGTCCAGCACTTCGATGGCCCTGCCCAGCATGGCGCTCTGGTCGCCCCGAATGATGATTGCGCCACCCGGGAAATACTTGGAAACCCGGTTCAGCACCTCCTGCAGCTCGGCAATGTTCATCTGGCGCTCGTTCACAACGATGGTGCCGTCGCTTCTCAGGTTGACGAATATCTCGCCCTGCGAACGCTCCATTTTCTGCGCGCTGTTGGCCGTGGGCAGCTTGATGTCCACATCGCTTTCCAGGTTCTCATAGGCCATGGTGATCATGAAGAAAACCAGCGTCAGGAACAGCAGGTCAATCAGGGGGGTCAGCTGGATTACGCTGGAATCCTCCTTCATTTCACGGATGATCTTCATTGCCGGCCCTGCTCCACGATGAGCTCGACGAATTCGCTTGCCTGGGCCTCAACGACGGCCACGATGCGGATGACCCGGCCACGAAGGAAATAGTAGGCGCTCATGGCGGGAATGGCCACAATAATCCCCCCCGCGGTTGTGACCATCGCCATGGAGACATAATAGGCCATCGTGATCCCCTTGACCTGAGAGGAGTCAAGCGCAATTGCGCCGAAGGCGCCGATCATGCCCCACACCGTCCCCAGAAGGCCAAGCAGCGGCGCGATGTTGCCTATGCTGTTCAATACCGACACCCGCTGCCACATCGCCGTTGCCCCGCGCTCGCCCTCGCTTTCCATCGCCTCCTGGATGACATAACGGTCATGGCCCGCCATCTTGAGACCGGCACGCAGCACGACAGCAATGAGTTCATCCCGGTCCTGGCACATTTGATACGCCCCGCGGATGTCCCCGGCGCGAATCTGGCTTTGCGCCCGTTTCACGAGGCTCATGGGAACCTCACGGCTCGGGCGCAGTGTCAGCGTCAGATAAATGGAAAGCACCAGCACACTAAAGCCAAGCGCCATGAGGATCCAGAGAACCACGCCGCCATGCTGTATCATGGTCATGACTGACAGGCGCTGCGTCACCTTTGGCAGGCCTCCGGGCCCCGTCGCCGCGGGCGCGAGGTCCGGCACCGCCGCCGGGACGTTGGCCGCCGGTGCCGCCTGTGCGGGAACCTCGGCGGCGGGCGCAGCGCCCGCCCCTGTTGCCGGCACCTCCTGGGCAAAGGCCATGCCCATGGCTGACAAAAGCAACACAATGACCAAGCCGACCGCCGGTCCGCGCCAATTCATAGCGCAACTCCTCCACTTTCGTTGACAGAAATAGGCAGGACAGGCCCTGCAAAGACCGCAGTTGCCAAGAGATACACCCCGGCACGCAGGGTATTATGCCCTTTGCCCCGAAAAGGTTGCAAAGATCACGGACCTTGCTTTCGCCCAAGGGATGGTCGCCGTCATTTTGACCATTATCCCCTCCAATAAGCGCAAAGCCCCGGCGTCACGTGTACGCCGGGGCTTCGATTCAATATGAGTTTAGCGGCTTATGCGCTGCGCTTCACGCGCATGATGGTCACTGCGCCTGCCGAAGCCATCACGGCCATAAGCAACACCAGTGCCAGCGTGCTGCTTGCCGGAAGCGCCGTACCCACAGTCAGCTTTATAACGTAATTCTGCACAGCTTTTGTGCCATCGTTATACGAGCACTTGTACACGCCCGAATCCTGCAACTGGGCATTAGATATGCGCAGATACTGGCACTGCGAACCCAGCACACGGCCATCGGTCAGCGGGGTGCCGTTGAAGTACCACTGGAAGCTGTTGCCGCTGACCACCGGAACGCGAAGACACACGTTGCCACCCACCTCCGCAATGCTGCCGCTCGGATTGCATGTTATGCATTCGGGATTTACATAGGGGGTGAAGACTGCCGCAATGTAGTTGGTTCTCTTCTGCGAACCCGGTCCGCCGGTGCCGCTGATGTCCTGGTATTCCACACCGTTCGTTATGGCATCGTTGTCCGGGTCGGCGTTGTAGGCAAGCACGACCGACTGGCTCAGGTCGTACCCGGCAGTCGTGAGCGTCTTTCCAACACTCCCCAAAATCGCCGTTACCCGAGCAACAGTGTTACTGTCACCAAGCGTCATGTACCCGGCAAGTGGCACGCCATACGACGCCGCAAAACCACCCAAGTCCGCGTTCATCTGGGCCAGATTCTTCTCGTAGGCAGTCTTGGTGGCACCAAAGTGCGTATTTGCCGTATCCGCCAGTATGAAAGCTAGAACGGCGAGCTCATCACTGTCCAGAATGCCGTTCGGGGTTCCGGCCGCACCGCCATTGCCATCGGTCGAGGCGGGATTCAACCCCGCAGTCGTCATAGCGGCGTCAAAGTCAACAACTACCGGGGTGATCGGTGCCGTGATAACATCAACCAGATACTGTGCGCGCTTGGCCGAGCCCGGTCCGCCCGCTCCGGCAATGGCGGTGTATTCCTGCAGATTTGTCTGTCCGTCACCGTCCGCGTCACCATCAAACGCAAGCACACCCGCCTGCGTCTGATTGTAATTTGCGGCATTGAGAATAAGGCCAGCCTGCGCGACAATGGCTGCGCCCCGCGCAAAACCACCGGCATCGCCAAGGGTTATATACCCGGTGAGCGCAATCAGCAACTGGCTCTTGTAGGCCGCCGCCAGCGGGTTGCTGGTCATGTCCGCGTCAAGTTGGGCCAGATTGGCGGCGTAGGCCGTGTGCGCCGCATCGTGATGCGGGCGTGACGCGTCCGCCAGAATCCATGACAGAACGGCCAACTCATCACTGTCTAATATACCGTTCGGGTCACCATTTCCATTGCCGTTGCCGTCTGTCGTGAAGAGATTAAGATTGGCGCCGGCAGGGGTCGGGTCTCCAAGAGCGGCGTCAAAGTTCACAGCAAGCGGACCGGCCAAAGCCAGGCCTGAGCAAAGCGTCAGGGCGCCGCACGCAACCACAAATACTAACTTCTTGATCATGTTAATAGGCCTCCAAGTTGTGTCTTTCGTTCCACTAGGGTCAAAATCAGCCACCACAAAAGGTCATCGATGTCGTTGTTTTAACGCCACCGCTTTTACTTGACTTAGTCAGCCGAGAATACGCCGCGACCACAAATCCAGGTAATCGATGTCGCTTGATAATACCACAATGACACCAATCTTTCAAGCGATCGCTTATTGATGCAACCAATTACACTTAGAAGACTCTTACGTTACTCAGCAAACACCCGGCGCTAAATGAAACATTCCCTGAGCAGGCCCATAACTGCGTTCTTTCCGGACCATTATCTACCGTGAAGCACCCTAAATGACGCCCGCCATTGCGCACGTCTTGGTTCCCCCACTGCAAGTCATTTTCTGCCGCAAATCTTTGCCCAAATCTTTGCTTGATACACGGCCCCGCTGTTTGCTATACTTCCGCGGTCACACCCCAAGTATGCCAAATGGAGCACTGTAAAATGGCCAACATTAAGTCGCAAAAGAAACGTATTGGTACCAACGAGATCGCCCGCCAGCGCAACATGGCCGTCCGTTCGCGGATGAAGACCATGGTCAAGCAGGCCATGACGGCCATTGAGGCCAATGATGCGGCGCAGTTGAAGACGGCGGTTAGCGAGGCCTTGTCGGCCATCGACCGCGCCGCTTCCAAGGGCGTCATTCACCGGAACGCCGCCGCCCGCAAGAAATCGACGATACAGACGCTGGTTTCCAAGAATTCGGCGGTCGCCGGAGCCTAGGACTGCCGCAGAGCAAGTTTGCGACAGGCCGCACGTGTGCCATACCGTGCGGCCTGTGCTGTTTTCTCAGCCCTGCCTGCCCCGAAGGGACTTCACAAGCTCCAGAAGACGCCCCTCCACCTGGTCAAACTGAAGTTCCCCGCGTTTGTCGATCAGAACCGTTTGCGGAATGAAATTGACCCCGTAGTTCACAAAAGTGACGAACGGGTCGGCATCCCTCCCCACGGGAAAGCGCAATCTAAAGCGGCGGACATATTCGGCTATCTCGTCCGCATCGTTGCCGCCGTCATGCACGGTGATTATGGCCACATCATCGGCAACCCCCTCGTAAAGGTCGTGCACCGCCCGCAACTGGTTGATGCGGTTGGTGGCGAAGGGGCTGTCGTCAAAGCCCCCCCACATCGTCAGCACGACCACCTTGCCCCGCAGCTTTTCGAGGTCAAGTGTGGGGGAATTGATCCAATCAGAGCATTGCATCTTTGGTGCGGGCTTGCCCAGAAGCTTGGAGAGGTTGTTCCGGCCGGGAATCGGGGGGCGTTTCCCAAGGTCAGGCTCGAACGGTTCGAGGCGCAATTCCACCTCCCCGGCCTGGTCCAGATTGATTTTGAAGTCCTTTCTGAGAAAACGAAGCGCATGTTCGGCGCGAAAAGTAACCATGTTCTTTTCTGGTTGATAGCCCAGCCGGATTTCAAAGGCTCCGTTCTCGTCTGAAAGAAATCGCACCGGCGGCTCGGCGTCCAGTGACTCAAACAGCACTTTTCCAACGGGCCCCTGGTCCTCTGGGATCGTAATGCGGCCTTTTATGACGGGCAACTCCTTCAACTGCGTGACGGGCAGTTCAGCGACAAGTGCCTCCCCCATGTCCACCGGCACCTGCGGCAAGTCAAGGGTGCGGTATCCTGGCGGCGCCACAATCATCAGCAACCCTTTTGTCGAACCAACCCTTAGTAAAAAAGCCCCATTCCCGTCGGTGATACATTCCTCATAGACCGTCCCGTTGACGCTGAACGCCACGCGCGAACCCGGACAGGGCTTGTCCCCGGGCAGCAGTATTTTCCCTGTAATTGTCCGTGTGACCGGCATTTCCAAGTCAACCACCGCACCATCAGCCTTCGATGCGTCCAAATTGACCGGGACGGGCGCGGCATAGTCGGCGTGTCTGGCGGTAACCATGTACCCACCCGGTTCAACACGGGCACTGTAAAAACCTTCCGGGTCCGTGACGGCGGACGCGAGTTCCCGCTGTCCTTGAGTGCCCGATTCGAAAATCGAGACCCGTGCCAACGCCAGTGCTTTGCCCTGCGCGGTGACCCGGCCGCGCACCGGAACGCCGTCATACAGTTGAACGTCCTGTCTCTTTTCCCTCGCCGGCAGATAGGCCACGTTTGAATCCGCAAAACGGTGCTGCCCCACAACCAGTTTTAGAAACCCACCCAACGGGACACAATCAATTGAAATACCGCCCTGGTCGTTTGCGCGAAGCGGGGCAAACCCATGGTCCACGAGGTCTTCAACAGCGACGTTAAACTCATCAGACACATTCATCGACCGTATGCGGGCACCGGGAACGGGATTAAAGTCCTTGTCCGTGACGCGTATTTTGACGCTCGCCGCAGGCCCAAGGGTAAGGTCGAACTCCATATCATTAACCGGCAGCCCGCACTTGCCGGCCAAACTCATCCCCTCTTTGAAGGCAACCACGTCCGTCCGCATAATCTGGACGTCCTTAAAGCAAAAGGAACCGTCTTGGCCGGTCGTCTTCTTTTGAACCCGCCTGTCTTGGTCAAGCCAGACGGTGGCGCCGTCCACGGGCGTCTTGTCAGGCGTAAGCACCCGTCCCTTGAGTGTCAAAGCGTATGCGGGGCCGCCCAAAAACAGTACGACAAGACAAACTGCCTGAACTATCGTGTGTATGCGACGCATTGTTGGTCTTTCTATGGGGCGGATACCAGATACCGCAAGGGTGGGAGGCCAAAGGTGCGGAGCGTTACGGCGCCCTCGGCGTTGAGAAGATAGCTGGTTGCCGCACCAGGAGGAGTTCCGCTAAACACCGGCAGCGGGGCGTCCTTGCAGGCGTATCCCCCGCGAACGACCACGGCCGCATCCCAGCCGGTCCGCTTGGCGGCGCGCAAAGCCTGGTCAAGTCCCTCAATTACCAAGTCTGCCGCGGCCTGATCGCAAAAAACGACCAGGGACGGATGGCCGGGCCGCTTGCTGACCGCCCCGCAATCGGGCTTCTCTTCGCGCCAATGTGCCAGTTTGAAGCCACCACCCTCGCCTTCTTCTTTCGCAGAACCGGACACGGTCAGCGTGCCCAAATCCTTGGTCTCGTTCGGCGCAAGATTGAAATTGGCAGACTCTCCCTGTGCGCCTGTGCCGCCCACCGCGCACCGCTGGGGCACCCCAGGCACCACGGCATCCCAGCGGAATCTGCCCTCGCCATCCGTCACCGTCCGCCACAACAACAGAGGGTTGTCCACGGGGCTGTCGGGGAAGGCGGCCCCCACAACAGCATCGGCCACAGGCTTTCCCTTTTCGTTCACCACCACTCCGGCAACGCTTCCGTAGGGCATAAGCTTTACTTTTGCCCCGGCTGTGGCACTTCTGTCAAGGGCAAACACCGCCCCCGCTGCCTTCGTGGGGTGCTCGGCAAACCCAATGACCCTGCCGTCCTGCGGCAGATTGACGACACGAATTTCACCCCAGCCGTTTTCGTCGGTCGAAAGCCATCCAAACTGGCGCGGACGCAGTAGTGTAATCACCGCCCCTGGTACGGGCGTTGCCTCATCCTCCTCCACGACCTGCATCTTATAGGTGGGAAGCGGCACAAGCCACATTCCAGGCAGTTCGACCGCCCCGCCCGACTGCACAGACACGCGCATTGCGCGCGGGTCCGGCGGCAGGTAGCCCGGCGTTGCGTCAAAATACAATATGTTTTCTCCCTCGGCGGCGGCCATGCGAAACTCGCCCTTGGCATTGGTTCGCACCATGGCCGCAACGTTCCCCCCGCTTTCCAGACGAATGCGCACGCCTTCGACGGGATTTCCCGACACCGCATCGCCTATGCTCCCCTGTATCGCCCCAACCCCCGCTAAACCAAGGGAAATGGTCTGTTCCGGCAGTTCTCCCGAGACAGTCACTTTCTGCCAGCCCGCCGTGGTCTGCCCCACCGCCGTGGCCTGGCACAAATACACGCCCGGCTTAAGGCGCAGCGAGTAAGAGCCAAATCCGTCTGTTTTTCCCACGGACGTGTCATGCGGCGCCTGTGTGTTGCGGAGCACAACTACCGAGCCAGATACGGGAGCCTGATTCTGGCGCGATTTAACCTCGCCGCGAATAAGGACTCCCCGGCCCATCTTCACCTTCACATTGTCCTGGCCAGCCGTTATTTCGTCCACCGCCTCCTGGGCATACTCTGGGTGGCCCACTTTTATGGCCACCGTCGCCCCCTCAGGAAGTCCCTCAATCCTAAATTTCCCCTTCTCGTCGCTCTTGGGTTCGGCCACCCCAAAAGCGGCAAGCTTGGCCAGGGGAATTCCCACCTTGGAAGGCCGCGACAAGGCGATACGCGTAATGCGGGCCCCCGGAACGGGCTCCCCCTTCTCGTTCAAAACTGTTCCACTGACCGCGACCTGGGCCCCCAGCACCAATTGCAGCGGCGTGCAGTTCTCTCCCAAGGCAAGCGTCAGGTGTTCGCCAGAAAGGCCAAGCCCCGCAGCCAAGGCAAAAACGCCCACGCCACCCTGAAAGGGTCCCTCGGCGCGGAAACGCCCCTCCCCGTCCACCTTCGACTCGACCAGTTCACCGCCCAGTCCAGGTTCAATAAAGACCCGGGCGGCCGCCGCCCCCTGCCCGGAAAGGTCCGTGACCTGTCCGGTGATGACCGTAGTCTGGGCGGTGCAGGCCCCGTACAGCGCAAGAATCGCAAGTACTCTGCAAATCATTATCTGTCCCTTTATGCTTGCCGGACCACGCCGCAAAAAGCTAAGCTTCCATGAACCGGCGGATGTCCATCAAACCGTAAACGCGCCCTTTTCCGCATCGTAGACAGCGGTCTTCTTCGCGCGCCAGGCCGCCATGCCCATAAGCAGCGCAGTCTGCGTGTGAAAGGCAAGACCGGGACCGCTGTCGAGCGTGCGGGCCCCGCTTCGCGCGCATTCCACCAGATTGCGCATAAGGTAGAGCACATTGTAACCGTGTTCAATGGCAAAACGCTGCTCTTTTCTGCCCGAAGCGCGCACACTGTCGTCAGGGATGAACAGGATTTCGCTCTCCTGAATTGTCAGCGCGCCGTCCCATCCGCGAATCACCGGGATGCGAATGTCGTCCCGCCCGCCTGTTCCCTGATAACTGCTGCCCTGGGTCCCAAGCACGGCCACCGAAATCTTCTGCGGATACTCGATGAACATGTTGAACGTGTCGGGCACCTCGCGCTCCGGATAGCGGTAAATGCCGCCCGTGGCGACCACCTCCGAAGGCTCGGTCACCCCAAGGATGTCAATCACCTGCGTCAACACGTGCGGATACAGGTCCGTGACGGGGCCGCCGGCATAGTCCTCGTACATGCGCCAGCGGAAATATCGGCTCACATCAAAGGGCCTTTTTGGCGCGTCACCGAGGAATTCATCCCACAGAAGGTCTGGACCCGGTTTCGCGTCCGGGTCATCGATGGGCATGCCCCGCTCGCCAAAGTCGCCCGTTCGGAAAATGCCGCATTCCGCATGAATGGGCTGGCCGATAATGCCGTCTTTGACCAATTGCTTCATCTGCTGATAGGCCGAATCGGACATGCGCTGCGCGCCCAACTGGAACGCGCCGCTCGACTTGGCCGCCACCTCAAAGAACCTCTTGGCCAGCTCCCATTGACGCCAGTGGGTGAGCGGTTTCTCGCAATAGACGTGCTTGCCCGCCTCAAGCGCGGCGATGGCCTGGTGCGCATGATGATGGTCCGGGGTGGCGATGGTGACCATGTCCACCGCGGGGTCCCTCAGCAGTTCACGGTAGTCACTGTACTCGTGCACAGGGCGCCCCACCATGGCGGACTTCTTCTTGAGGCGGGGACGGTAAATGTCGCACAGGGCCACGATCTCCACCGTCTTGTCCGTCTTCTCCATTTCGAGCAGTGTGGAGAGGTGTGTTTCCGACCGCCCCCCGCAGCCGATAACCCCCACGCCCAGACGGTCATTGGGGCTCACTTGAGCACTCGGCTGCGCCGCCGCCCCCGCCGCCAGCGCCGACACCATGGCCCCCGTCATAAACTCCCTGCGATCCATGCCGACTACCTTCATACCCGCTCTCCCGCGCGCTCCCCGCCTGCCCATGGGGAGCGTGCCGAAATGCCTTGAAATTGGCAGGCACCTTGATTATCCCCATTATAAGCAACGGGAAGAGGATATAAAAATGCAGCGCTCCCGTGCATGCACGCCACACCCGCAAAGGACCAACCCATCCGTACATACGCGCAGCCCATGCCAAGACAGTGTGGGACAGCGCCCCTCATGCTCGCGCATGCGGCAATTGTTGCGCCGGTGCCAGGCACTTCTCTACACTCCTTAACGCGCAAATCCGCGCCCTTTTTCCTATGGAGGCATTCAGCATGAAACGCCGCACTTTTCTGCAAGCCGGGCTTGGGACCGTCGCCATGGCGACGACCATTTCCCCCGTCCAAGCCGTTGAGGAGCACAAAATGAACATCGTACTCGCAGCAGACCCCTTCGCCGTCGACCTGAAAGACGCCGTCAAGGAACATCTGGAGAAGAAAGGCCACACCGTGCTGGATGTCGGCGCGGTCAAGGACAAGGACGTTCCCTACTACGACGCGGCCCCCGCGGCGGCCAAGCTGCTCCAAAGCGGAAAGGCGGAGCGCGCCATCCTCTTCTGCGGCACTGGCGCGGGCATGTGCATCGTCGCAAACAAGTTCAAGGGTGTGAACGCGGTCTGCGTCGAGTCGGTCTTCTCCGCAAAAATGGCCCGGGCCATCAACGACGCCAACGCCATCACCCTCGGGGCGATGATCGTCGCGCCCTGGATGGCCATGGCAATGGTGGACGCCTGGCTGGAAACAAAGCATACAGAGGGGCTGGACAGCTTCGCCGGGTTCCTCAAAGACGCCTGCGCGAAAGTAAACGCCCTCGACACCGGACAGTGACCACCCGAAAGCGCCTTCTGCTGTGGTAAGGCATCCCAGTTGAGACCTGCCGTAGCGCCGCCCGTGTGGCGGGCGTGCGGCGGTTTCCCAGATTGAAGAACACGTCCGGTGCCGGACCCTGGGCGAAGGCGGATGCGGACCGTGTCGGAACAACACACGCTTCACTGACGATACCTGATGGCTGTATAACCATGGTCTTCCAATCCTATCGTGGAGGAGCCTTTATCGGAACTGTTTACGGCGCGTCATTTCCTGACAATACTTGGGGTATTGACGGGTTATGACCAGTCAGTGATTGCCGGCACGCACCCGCCGCTCACCCACGCCCTGGCCGTCACGGCGTATTTCTACGCCCACCACATTCGCATTTTCGACTGCGCCAAGTGGGCCGAACCCTTTCGCGACGAGATTCGCGCCAATGCCGAACGGTTCGTGCGGACAACGGACTGAAGATCGAACTCAACCGCCGCAACAACTTCCGCAAGGAGGAGAGGGTCAAAGGGTTTGTTGAAGAGGGGGGCGCCACCCAGGGCTGGTCCACATCTTTCCTGCCATGGAGCCGTGCAACTCCTACGGCATGTGACAAGAATACTGGAAACACGCGCCTGACCTGGGATTCGGGCAAGTGCACCCACTACTACTTCCACTTCATCGACCCGGAACTGGCCCTGTTAGCATTTTAAGTTCTATTGTTTGACAAACACGGCGTGTTGATGGCGCTGAATTGCCGCGTGAACCAGTTCTGGGGGATAGCCAAGTCTTCCCAACAACGTCAGGGCGTTGTGCTCGTAGTCCAACCCTGACACAAGAAGGTACCTTTGGTCGCCATTAGTTTCAAGGAGCGGGTCGGGAAAATGAAAGACGTCATAATTCGCTCCCAATTCGCACGCCACATCGACATGATGCGACGCAACCAGGACGAGTACGGTCCCTTTTGCAAGGTAACGGAGAATCTCGATACTGGCACAGAGGGCTTCCGGCGAATTGGTTCCCTTCAATGGTTCGTCAATCACACACAGCAGGGGACTTGTGTCTTCGGTCGCCTTAATTAGTGCCAACAGTCGTTCCGCTTCGGCTTGGTAAAGACTCTTCGAATCCAGGAGGTCGTCGATATTCTCGATCGAAGAGCGCACGCGGAACATCGACCCGCTATATGAGTCTGCGCAGACGGTATGGATGCTTTGTGCAAGAATTGCATTGATCGCCGCCGTGCGAAGAAACGTTGATTTGCCGGAAGTATTGGACCCCGTGATGAACGCGTTCTTGGCGCTGAGAGCCAGGGAATTGGGCACAGGATCCGGAAGCAAAGGATGTCGAATATTGGTCATGTCGAGAACAATGCCCGCGCCCTCCCAGCTGGGCTCACAAAAGGCACCCAGGCGCGCGCGAAAAGACGCCGCCGATTGCAGCGCGTCCAGTTCGCCAATTATGCCAAGAACCTCTTTCAGTTCCGCCCTGTGGATGCGCACCAGTTGTGCCAGGGCGAAATAGTCATGCACGTCGCGCAGAAAGAATAGCCGCACAAAATCAATGACCAGGTCCTGGAGTTCAGAGGAGGTGCTTTCCAAACGGACAAACATCCGAGCCTTCTTTGAAATGTTTGACAGAGAGTCCGCCAGTGCCGCAACTCGCGAAGTGTGCTTGAGAATTGGTTCCAGGTTAAACTTCCCGATCCTCTTCCCTGCGTCAATGGCGGCGCTTGCATGGATGAAGGTGCCTGCCTGTCTGTGGACAAGCCAGCGGAACCAGCTACTGAGCACATAGTTGGTCAGCAGCGTCGTGGCGGCCATCACGGCGCTGACAGGCCCTGGGAACAACGCAAGGCAAACGAGCGCCGTGCCCGCGGCGCATGCCAAGGCTGTGGCCAGCCCGGGCAGGGGTGCTTGTCCGTCAAAATGACTGTGCCACAAATCGCCAATATGCAAACGGCGCGTCTTTCCCAAACGATGCAATTCCAGCTGCAACGCGATGCGTGCAGTCTCATCATGTTGAAGAAAACGAATGCCGCGCGAGCGTTCGATCAGAGACTCCGGTGCACGTTCAGGCATTCTCAACATCGTATACAGGGATAATTCGCCAATGGACGTAAAGGTGCGGTCTATACGCGAGAACACGGCATCCATCTCTAGGTCATTCCAGGTCCGGTCGTCGATCAAGTCCGCAGTGGAGGAGTCGCGCCTCCAGTCCAGATATTCATCGCCAAGCCAGTCAAGATCGGCCTGGCTATCCTCAACGCTCAGCCAGCGCTTTCCAATGTAGTCGCGGAAACGCCGTTCCCGCCGTCGTCGCGACTGGACCCAAAAGAACCACTGCAATGGTAATAGGGTCAGGCACCCCAAGTAGAATACGCGGTGAGCGTGCAATCCCAGATAGACAAAAAGCGCGCCAGTTCCTGCCACGAGGGCTGGCGCCACGAAAAACGACAGCGTAACGGATAGACCGGCAAGGTGCCGCTGCAAGCGTGACCTATTGATAAAGCGTGTCCAGTCACGCATGGGTGTGCGCTTGGGCAATGATGCGCGTTAGTTTCCCCACCCAAGCAGGCGCATAACGGATGTCTTTGAGGAAAGTCCGCTTGCCTCCTTCGTTAAGCCGCAGCTTGAGCGCGTTAATGGCACCGTCCTCCACATGCTGCGCGCCAAGCCAGCGCAGTGCTTGGATTACGGTTCCACTGACGCGGCCCGCCGCCGCCGTATTGCGGGGCGCTGTTTGTTTGAGAACAATCTCGCGCTGGCCAATCTTAACGTGGCGCGAGATGCCATCCGTGAGAAGGTCCACCCTCATGGGGACCACTTCGGACTTACCCAAAAGATTGGCCGCCTGCGCACCGGAAGGTTGCAGGCGAATCGCATCCCGTCCCTTGAGCGCTTCGGCTAATGCCTCCATGGAGGGTGAAAGCAGGCCGGGTTGCGGATGGGTCTTGGGGCGACCATAGATACCACGGGCCAAGCGCCGGATGTGACCACGCAGCAGTTGCGTCGCAAGCGCCATATCCACGGCCGGGCGGCGGCCCAGGCCAAAAAAGACGTCCGGCGCAAAGACCCAACCCTGAGGCTGCGTCTCCAGGCGCGCGTTCACAGCCGTATCAACGGAATCTGGGCTCTTCTGTCCAGCCATCTTGTGGGAAATACTACCCTCGTTTTCCCTCACAATCAACTTCCATTTCCCAACTCAGCGCTGGCAGCCGTTTTCAAAGCCCCCATAACTCTTCGCTGGTTCTGCATATACGGCTCTCAGGGCCGTTGTGCGGGCATAATTACAAAAACGGTTCAACGGCCACTACGGGGCTAGAACGGTCAAACGGTTTTATGCAGACAATCGTCGTTTGCCCTTATCGGATAAGGCCCTTTTGTCCGTCTGGTATCCCGTCGTAAAAATGGCTGGGAAAGACACACCCCTTCGGCATGAAAATTCTCGGAGTGCGTCCGGCTGCGCGGATGGAAGCGTCTTTACCGGATAAAGAAAAAATGGCGGAGAGACTGAGATTCGAACTCAGGGTAGGGTTACCCCTACAACGGCTTTCGAGGCCATAGACATCACAGGTATCACACAAAACTACCTATGCGCTGCAAGGGTTAGGTGTCTCTGTTCGCCGGGGGGCTCTTGCCAACGGTCCACCTACGGACAACACGACAAGAAGGTTACTTGCGCCCACGGGGGATGCTGATAGATATCATTGAAATGCCGATGATGGGCGCATGGATAATAACGATAGCCATACGCCCTGCGTTGCATGTCCGTACTGTGGCGCTTCTCCCTTGCGATTTCTTCGTGACGGTACGCGAGGCATCGTTTCCCGAACAGTGGAGCATGGCATTGTGTCAAAGACGCCCGGAAGCGTGCTTCGCTGGAAGTGTCCTGCGTGCAGAAGATCGTTCACTGAATATCCTGATTCCAGGGTGCCCCGACAAAGGTTCTCTCGTGAGTGTATCTACAAGCTTTCGGAACGATATCTGAAAGACCACACAATGACCTACCGGCGGACTGTCTGCGAGGACGGCATTCCAATTGCCTACCCGGAGACTGACCAGGGGAATTCCGGGGACGGGGATGAAGATTATGCTGATACGCCAATTCTGGCGCACACGACAATATATAGGTGGATAACCGCTCTTGGAGC
>CAIUWO010000878.1 GCA_903902895.1 Candidatus Hydrogenedentota bacterium
CAGCGGAATATGGTCCGACGCGCTGGCCTTTGTCGCCGTGGCCGGCATCGTCTACCTGCTGCTCGACCCGGTGGTGAAGGCGGCCTTCGTGCTGCGCTGTTTCCGCGGCGAGGCCGCCCATACCGGCGAAGACCTGTGCGTCGAGCTGCATCGCACCCGCTCCCTGTCCGCGGGCGTGCTGCTGCTGGCGGGACTGGCCGCGGCCCTGCTGTCCTGCGGCCCCGCGGGCGCCCAAGCGCCGGCCGCGCCGTTGGCGCAAACCGCGCCCGTGTCCGCCGAACAGTTAAACGTTCAGATTGACAGCGTGTTCCGGGACAGGGCCTACGCATGGCGCATCCCCGGCGAGAAGAATCTGCCCAAGACGGGGGCGGTGGGGGCGTTCTTCGACGGGATCAGGCGGACCATTCAGGAATGGGCCGAATGGGTTGCCGACAAGGGGAGCAGATTCTTCGCGTGGCTTATACGCTGGATATTCGGCAAATCCGGCAGCGGCGGGGGGGAGGGCGGCACAATAGGCGCGTTCAATGCGAACATGACATTGATGGCGCTGCTGGCGCTGCTGGTATGCATTGCCCTGTTCCTGTACTGGCGGCACCGGCGCGGCAGGACGGACGAGGCACCCGTGGCCGCCCTGTCCGTGGCCGAGGCGCAGCCCGATCCCGCCGACGAGAACACGCTTGCCACGGACCTGCCCGATGACGAATGGGCCCGGATGGCCGCGCAACTGGCGTCGCGGGGCGAGTATCGGGGCGCGCTGCGGGCCTCGTTCCTGTCGCTGCTGGCCTCCCTGGCCGCGCAGGACTTCGTGCGCGTGGCGCGGGCGAAATCGAACCGCGAATACGGAGACGAGCTGGCCCGGCGCGCCCACGCGCGCCCCGACTGCCTTGCGGCGTTTCGGCTGGGCGTGTCCCTGTTCGAGCCGGTGTGGTACGGCGCCCATCCGGCCACGGCCGAAGAGGTGGGCCGGATTATCAACCTTGGGGAGCGGCTGCGGCGCGGTGAACTGGTCTAAGAAAACAGCGATGGTTGCGGGCGGGCTGCTGACGGCCGCCTTCCTGCTCTTCGTCTACGGCGTGCTGATGCTGCGCATCCAGGCCGGCGGCGGCCACGCGCCCTACTCCTCGTTCCGCACGGACCCGCTGGGCACGCGCGCGCTGCACGACGCGCTGGCCGGGGTGCCCGGCATCCAGACCGCCCGCCATCAGGACCAGTACACCCGGCTCAGGGGCGGCGACGGCGACACGCTGCTCATACTTGGACTGCAGGAGTCGGTGCTGGAACGCGGCGACGCCCAGGCGCTGGAAATCTTCATGTCCCAGGGCGGGCGGGTGGTGGTCGCGTTCCATGGCCGCACCAAGATGCCCTTCATGATGGAAATCGAACAGAAGGCGGCCAAGGCCAAGAAGGACGAAAAGAAAGACGCCGACGACAAAGCCGCGCCGGAGAAGAAACCCGAAGCCGAACCCGAACCCGCGCCGACCATGCCCGTCAGCATGCCTCCGGGAGAAAAGCCCGCGGAGAAGCCGAAGGGTGGCCCTGACGACCCGGAAGGCGCGCTGGCCTGGCAGGGTCTGGAGGAGCGCTGGGGTTTCGAGTTCGCCTACACCGATGCCAGCCTGAAATCGCTCAACGCCGACCTTGCGGGGGACCGGCCCGGGTTTCCATCGAGTGTTCCGTGGCGCTCGGCCCTGTGGTTCAAAGACGCCAAACCCGCATGGCATCCCGTGTACACCGTCGGCGACCATCCCGTGGCGATGGAGCGCGAGTTCGGGCGGGGACAGCTCGTGCTGCTGGGCGACAGCTACCTCTTCAGCAACGAGGCGCTGCGCGGCGACCGGCAGACGGCGTTTCTCTTGGGCATGGCCGGCAAAGACCGGCACCGTATAATTTTTGACGAGGCCCACCTGGGCTCGATAAGGCAGGAGGGCGTCATGACCCTCGCGCGGCGCTACCGGCTCACCGGCTTTCTGCTGGCCGGGCTGGCGGTGGTGGGGCTTTACCTCTGGCGCAATGTGACCTCGCTGGCGCCGCGCCAGTCG
>CAIUWO010000879.1 GCA_903902895.1 Candidatus Hydrogenedentota bacterium
CTGCTGGCCAAAGACGCATCTTGGGGCCAGGTGCCCTCAAAGCCGGTGTACTGGGGATTACCTGTGGCGTTGAAACTGCCCGAATTCCCCAACGCCCAGGTCTTTATGGCGGGTGCCTCGATGACCGGTTTGGTACAGCCTGACGGCACGCTGACCTGGTGGGATGCACTGGATAAGAGCCGCGCCTGCTTTGCCTTCGGCAATTTCAACGGCGAAGGGCGCACCGAGGCGCTGGGGGCGGGATACGAGGATGGCATACGCTGCTACGACGCGGCGACGGGCAAAGTCACCTGGTCCTTGCCCCTGCCGGTGGCTGGAACGCCTATTGGTGCCGCCAGTGCCGACCTGGATTCGGACGGGCGCGACGAGGCGGTATTTGTCACGGGAAACACCCTTTATGCTGTGGGTAACCATGCAGACAATGCGCAGGGTGCACTTCTTTGGAAACTCGAGCTTCCGGCCACGCCCGGTCCACCGGCACTTGCGGACCTCTCTGCCAAGGAAGGCCTTTCCATCCTGCTGGCGGCAATCGACGGCAGGGTCTATTGCATCCGCTGAAGATGATTGGCCTTTGAAGGTCTTTTGTGTACACTATTCAATGGTCTCAATGCCGCCACAGGGGCGGTGGTCAACGTGAACAAGGAGCACAGTCTTATGAGCCTATCCCGCCGCCAATTCCTTTCGGCCAGTTCGGTTGCATTTCTTTCGGCTGTCGCGCTCGGCGGCCCGCGCGCGCTGGCCGCCATCAAACCCAGGCTTGGGGTCTGTGACTGGTCCATCGGCTACCAGGCCAAACCGGGGGCGCTGGACTTCGCCAAGAAAGTCGGCTTGGGCGGTGTTCAGGTCTCTTCCGGGTCCGGCAAGGACGATTGCGAGTTGACTGATGCCGCAATCCGTCAACAGTTCAAAGACACCATTGCCAAGACCGGTGTGGTTGCCTGCTCCACCGCGATGGGCTTTCTCAACACCTATCCCTTCGCCACCGACCCGCGCGGTCCAAAATGGCTGGAGCAGACCATCGACATCACGAAGGACCTGGACGCAAAATGCATTTTGCTCGCTTTCTTCGGAGACGGAGATCTTCGGAAAGGGGATGTTCTCAAGGAAAAGGACATTGACGCGGTTGTGCAGCGCCTCAAGGACGCTGCTCCCCGCGCTGAAAAGGCGGGTGTCATCCTGGGACTCGAGAATATGCTTAGCGCGAAGGACAATCTTGCCATTCTGGACCGGGTCAAAAGCGATGCGGTTCGCATTTATTACGACATCTACAACTCCGGCATTTCGGCCGACTACGACGCACCCGCCGAAATCCGCATGATGAAGGACCGCATGTGCCAGGTCCACTTCAAGAACGGCAAAGAGTTCCTCGGCAAGGGCAGCCTGGACATGCTCCAGATCCGCGATGCGCTCAACGACATCAGTTACAACGGCTGGATCGTCTTGGAGACCTCCACCCCCACAAATAACAGAGAGGCTGATTTCAAGACCAATGCTGATTTTGTGAATACGCTCTTTGGCGTTGCATAAGCGACCAACAAGGGAATAGAACATGACCATCGAAAACACGTCCAGCATTGACCGGAGGGGCTTTCTTAAGAGCGCGGCCGCGGCCGCGTCCTTCACTGTCCTGCCCGCCGCCACGGTTGCCAGTTATGCGCAGAACAGCAAGGTTGAACTTGGCCTTGTGGGCTGCGGCGGCCGCGGCAAATGGATTGGCCGGCTTTTTCAGGAGATGTCCGACTTTAAAGTCGTTGCGCTTCACGACTATTTCCATGATCGCCTTGACCGCGCGGCCAAGGAGCTTGACGTTGCAAAGGACCGGCACTATCTCGGCCTTGACGGCTACAAGGAACTCATTGCCGGCAAGGTGGACGCGGTGGCGATAGAGAGCCCCCCCTACTTCCATCCCAGCCAGGCCATTGCCGCCATGCAGGCGGGCAAGCACACCTATATCGCCAAACCGGTCGCGGTGGACGTGCCCGGATGCGTTGCCGTGCTGGAAGCGGCCAGGGCGGTCAAGGACAAAAGCGTCATCATTGATTTTCAGACGCGCAACAACGAGTTCTACCGAGAGGCCGCGCGGCGCGTTCATGCAGGCGCCATCGGTGCGCCCGTGCTCGGCCAGTGCTACTACCATTGCGAACGCCTTGGCAAGCAATGCGAGCCGGGCACCGAACTTGCGCGCCTGCGAAACTGGTGTTTTGACATTGCGCTTTCGGGCGACATCATCGTCGAGCAGAACATTCATGTTATCGACGTTGCCAACTGGATGATCAACGCGCACCCGGAAAAGGCCATGGGCGCCTGCGGACGCAAGGGCCGGGTGGACGTGGGCGACTGCAACGACCATTTTTCCGTTACTTTCCTGTATCCGGACAATGTGATGGTCGATTTCAGTTCGGCCCAGTTCATCAAGGGCTACAGCGCCGACCTCTGCATGCGCCTGTATGGCGCAGAGGGAACACTGGACACCCACTACGGCGGCATGGTCTGCATCGACGGAGACTCGAAATGGCCCGGCGGAAAAACGAACACCATCTATCAGGATGGTGCGGTGAACAACATCCGCGACTTCCATGCAAGCATCGTTGAAGGCAAGCCGATCAACATCGTCGAGGACGGGGTGATGAGCGCGCTGACCGCGATTCTTGGCCGCAAAGCTGCGTATGAACAACGGATGGTCACCTGGGAAGAGATGATGGCCGACACCACAGCGTTGGACGCCAAGTTAAATCTGCCTGCGGACGGCCCCGAGCAGAAGTGCTAGTTGGCCACTGGGGCATTTTGACTAACCGCGTCGCGAATGCGTCTGGGAATACGGTCCGACTCGTGCTTGTTGATGGCCTGTAGCGTGATTACCATCCTTTCAGGTGAAACCAGCGGCTGTGGTAACTTTGATCGCAGCCGCACTATGTGGTAGACTGCTTTATTGACGTGTTGGTGCGGCGACAGGCGTTGTTGACCTGTACATGTCATTAAAAGGAGGCGACAGGTTATGACGTATAGAAGTACAGTTTCGTTTCTCATCTTGGCCGTGGGCGCTGTCGCCGTGTTTTGCGGCACGGCGCAGGGTGCAAGCGCGTCCAACGATGTGATCTTTCCGGCCGGCAATACGGTCATCACCGGCGATGCCATGAAGAAGTGGGACGTGCCCGCCGTCATCGCCTCTGATGTCAAAGCAAACACAGGGCCGGTGGAAACATCGGACCTGATCGAGCTTCTGGCCACGAGTTTCGATGATGTGGACACCGACAACAACGGCAAGGTTAGCTTTGCTGAGGCGCAAGCCGCGCTTCCCGGGCTCACTCAGGCGTCTTTCGACGAGGTCGACACCAACGGTGACGGTCAGATTAGCCGTAAAGAAGCGGACGCTTGCGGCGGATGCTTCGGCTGCGCCCCCGCCGGGGGCGGCGTTCTTGGGCACTTGAGCGACCTCTTCCTGGGTGGTTTGGCCCTGTTCATGATGACGCTGTTCGGTCGCCGGGGGAACGGCGATGACAACAACTACCCCCCCCTCATTTAGCCTTCATTTGCCCTGATTTCAACGCTTCAAAAAAATGCCCCTTTTTCCGGCGAACGCCGGGAAAAGGGGTTTGTCTTTGCCACCCGTTCTTGCGCCGGGTAGGGCGCGGCGCGCGCTTCAATCACCTCTTGGGGATTCCGCGCGGCAATACGCCCTGTCAGCTTATGCGAAGCGTCTTGCCGTAGGCAAAGGCGGCGATGTTCTCGTCATGCACCTTCTTTGGCAGGTGCCGCCGCACGGCTTCATGCCAGACTTCATCGGGAATGGGAAGAAAAGCGCTCAGGAGACCCAGCAGCCCCACATTGAAATTGCGGGAGGTCAGCGGCGTGGCATCGGCGTCGAGCACGGCCGTGTCCGCGCCCTCTCCGATAATGTCCCGGGTGGAGATCATGGTCCCGCCCTGCTTCAACTGATACAAATTGTTGTCCACCTGGGTGGGATGGAGAACCACCAGAAAATCGGCGGTGCCCGTGGGCACCATGGGGCTGAGCACGGTCTTGCCGAAGCGCACATCGCTGGTCACCGATCCCCCGCGCTGGCTCATGCCGTGTATTTCGCTCTGTTTGACGTCATAATCGGCAAGAAACGCCGCCTCTGCCAGAATGTTCGCGGCGCGTATGACACCCTGTCCGCCCAGCCCGGCCAGCACAATGTTTGTCACCAGGCCTTCTTTATTTGTGCTCATTGCATTTTCCCGCCGCCTCTTCATAGGCCTTTATTTTCGTTTCCGCCAGTTTGCATACGCGCCGCATGATGATTAGCGACACCTCATCCCGTCCCAGGGCTTCCTTCACCGCCGCGTCCAGCGCGGACGGATTGCCTATGACGGCGATGTTCTTTACGCCCATCGCGCGCGCCACGTCCTCGACGACGACACGGCCGGCGGGGTTGTGGTCCAGACCGCGCCCCGTGCCCGGATGCTCCTGCATCCCCGTCATGGCGGTGGTGCCGTTGTCGAGGATGATGAGCACATGGCCGGTCTTTGGCGTGTTGTAGACCATCTCGGCCAGTCCCGTGAGGCCGCTGTGCATGAAGGTGCTGTCCCCAATGACGCTTACCACCCGGCGCGCCTCATCGTCGGGAAGCGCATGGCGCATGCCGAGCCCCACGCCGATGCTGGCGCCCATGCAGACGCAGGTGTCCATGGTTTCAAAGGGTGGCAAAACGCTCAGGGTATAGCACCCGATGTCGCCGGCGACCACGCAGTCGAATTTCTTCAGCACGCTGAACGCCTGGCGGTGCGGGCAACCCTGGCAAAGTTGCGGGGGCTTCCCTTTAGCCGCCATTGCCTCCGGGCTGCTGTCCCGGGCAATGATGCGCCTGACCCGTGGAACGTTGAGCTCGCCAAAACGGTACATGTCAAGCTTGCCCTCGCAGGAGATCCCCTCGGTGCGGAGCGATTCGACCAGATAAGGGTCGTTCTCCTCAAGCACAAGACACCTGTCCACCCCCTGCGCAAATTCCCGTATCAGGTGCACCGGCAGCGGATGCGTCATGCCAAGTTTCAGGATGCGCGCCTCCGGAGACGCCTCCCTCGCGTGCAGATAACAGACACCGGAGGTGACAATCCCGAGAGACTTGTCGCCGTCGATGCACCGGTTCAGCGGGGAGTGCTCGTTCCATTCCCGCACCTTGGCCAGTTTTTCCCGGAGTCGGCGGTGGGCCGGCCGGGCGTAGGCGGGAACCATCACATAGGACTGGGCATCGCGTTCAAAGCGGGGCACCGAACCGGCGGGTTCCGCCACTCCCGGAGTGACTACATTCTTCGAGTGGCAGACGCGCGTGGTGACGCGCAGCATGACCGGCATCTTCCACGATTCGGACAATTCGAATCCAGTGCGAACGAAATCGTAAGCATCCTGCGCGTCGGACGGTTCCAGCATGATTATGCCGGCCGCCTTTGCATAGCGCCGGTTGTCCTGTTCGTTTTGGCTTGAGGCAAGCCCGGGATCATCGGCCGACACGAGTATCAGTCCGCCGCGCACCCCGGTATAGGCCATGGTGAAAAGGGGGTCGGCGGCGACGTTGACACCAACATGTTTCATGGTGACCAGGGACCTTCCCCCGGCAAAGGCGACGCCAATACCCACCTCAAGCGCCACCTTCTCATTGGGCGCCCATTGGGAGCGGCCGCCAATATGCGCCAAACGCTCTAAAATCTCCGTGGACGGCGTTCCGGGATAACCGGTGCCAAGCGTCACGTTCATGTGCAGGGCGGCCAGCGCTATCGCTTCATTGCCGCTGAGCAACTGCTGCGTGTTGTCTCTCATTGCTTGCTCCCAACCATCCCCGATGTTCTGCCCGTTGCAACCGGCGCAGCATCTGGCAGGGACGATTCATCGTCTGTTATGAAACTGTAATCCCGCGGGTCCCAAAATGCGCTGAAATGGGCCGTATATGCCCGAAAAGAACAATAATAAGGTACCAAACGACTCATATGCGGTGCAACCTGCCGCTTTTTACCACCGCAATTATTGTCGTTGGTGGAAACCATCTGTTCGGCTGACCGTCGCGCGACAATCATTACGACCGCAGATTCTTCAGAAGAGCCTCCAACCGCCCCGCGCTTTCGGCCAGTCCGCCCGGACGGTTGCGCGTCAGCCACAACTCCCTGAACCGGGCGATGGTCTTTTCAAGATCTTTGGCCACCGCCTCGCGTTTTTGCTTGGTCAACTGCATCGTCCCCACGTCCCCGGAAAGGATGCGCTCCTTTCCCAAATGCAGGGCTATGCGGGCCAAGTCGGCGTCCGTTTCAAACTCGGAAACGATGGTTCCCGCGTCGTCGCGGGTCATCTTGGACTGCTTCATGCGGCCGATCGCGTCGTCAAGGGCGTTCTCGGCGGCATCAGCACTCTCGACCGTCAACTTTTTCAGCGGACCCTTGCTGGGCGAACCCTGCACGGCGTTCAACAAAAGGGCGTAATAAACAGAGTTGTTGCCTATCGTCACATTGGTCTTAAGGTGGGCGTTGCCCAAATCCAGGGCCGCCTGCCCCATCATGCCGGCCCCATCCAGAAACACATGGGCGTCGAGGGCCTTTGCCAGCGGCAGCGTCTTGTTGGCCGCCATGGACCAGCTTAGCGCGGCGCCGTAGGCGAAGGGGGCAAAAGACACCGGCGCAAACTGCCAGTTGCCGTTGTCGCCCCAGTCCGTGACCAGGAAGCCCTTGGCCCCGTTGGCGAATCCGTTAAGGGCGGCATTGCGCAGGTTTTCAAGCGCGTTGTCTGTCCGCCCAAGGAGGGAATTCCAACTTGAGGTTCCGGGTACAACATAGTATGGAATGCCGGACTCGGCGAACTTCTTGCCATGTGCCAGGAACGGATGATTCGCCTCATAACCCCATTCCATGGCAATCACATTGGGCGGTAGCTCGGGGATGAGTTCAGGATGTTCCATGATGATGTCGCCCCAGAACTGCATCGTTTTGCCGTTGGACTGGACGAGTTTCTGGATTTCCCTGATGAAGTTCAGATAAACACGGCCGGCGCCGATCCGTTGAACCTCCTCCCTGCTGCGCCCCTTGCCTATACTGTAGGTCTCATCGCAGCCGACATTGAACTGTCCGCTGGAAAAGTTTGGAAGAAGGTCGGCGTACATGCCGCGCAGCAGTTCCACGCAGGCGGGATCAACTGGGCATAGGTCGCCCGCGCCCGGCTTTTCAGCATACTTGACATATTCCGGATGTGAAAGCCAGCGATCCATGTGGCCGAAGGAGTTCTGATTCGGCACCAGTTCAACAAAACGCTCCCGGCAATAGGCGTCGAGTTCGCGGATGTCTTCGGGCGTCATGGGCGACGCGTCCTTCCAGACAATCTCATGGCCCTTGTACGCAAAAGTGTGCTCCGTGTAGAGCTGTAGCTGGTTGAATTTCATTTCGGCAAACATGTCCACGAGGCGTCGCAGGGTGTCCATCGTGGGGACTTTGTCACGGGCGACATCGAGCATGACCCCCCGGTTCGGGAAATCGGGCCAATCCTCAATGTGCACCACCGGGAGGCGGCCCGTCCCCTCATATTGGCGTGCCAGTTGTTTGAGCGTCTGCCGCGCGTAAAAAGCGCCAGCCTCGCTGTTTGCCTGGATGCTGACCGCGCCGCCCGGGGCGATGTCCAGCACATATCCCTGTGCCTGCGGCATCGCCGCGGCGTTGATCGCGACGGAAGGCGTTCCCTTCACGGCCACGCCCGCGCCATCGGCCGCAAAGGTCATGTTTCGCGGCATGGGCAGCAGAACCACGGTGTCAGGCGCGGGAAACGGCCTTGGCGCCGGGGGTTCCGCTTTCTGAATGGCCTGTTTGGCGGAGGAAGTCGGTGGCTGTTGCGGTCCGGTCGCGCAACCGGCGCCCACAAGACAGGAAAGGACACCCA
>CAIUWO010000880.1 GCA_903902895.1 Candidatus Hydrogenedentota bacterium
CGGCAAGCCGTGCCTCGCGGCCGGTTTGATGCAGGCTGGAGGGGTTGCCAAAACGGTCCTGCGCGTAAGGCTCCATCGCCCCGGCCACGCGGGGGTCAAGCGGCGTGGTCGCGGCGTTGTCCAGATAGATGCGGGCGGCCATGGTGCTGTCACCCTATGAACAGGCCTTCCAGGCGCACCTGGAAGCCGTCGGCTGTGCGGTTGAGGTAGTTGATGAGCCCGCTGTGCCGCCACTGGAGCATGCACATGCGCGGCTGGAAGTAATAACGGGCGCCGATGCGCAGTTCGGACCGGGTCTGTTTCACAAGCCCCTCGTAGCCTTCGGCGATGTAGTAGCCCAGGTCCTTGAAGCCGCGGGCCCGCGGGCCCAGCGGCCCCGTGACACACCACGTCATCACCCCTGTCCTGCGGTCCACCTCGGTGGCGACGCCGCAGTGCGTGATCGGACAGCCGCAGGACATGCCCAGCGGACGGCCGATGAGGATGTCGCCCGCGGACACCTCCATCTCGCGGGTGATCATGGGGTTGTGCGGGATAATGATCTCCCGCGGTCCTGGATCTTCCGGAAAGTGCTCCAGATAAAAGTCGAAGTCCCGGCCCAGGCTGTCCTTGTACGACAATCCGGCCGCCTGCGCCGCGCCGCTCTTCTCGCAGGCGCCGCAGGCCGCCGACGCCGCGTCGCAGGCGCGCCCTTCGGGTGTCGGGCTCGATCGACCTGTCTTGACGCGGTTTTCGGAGATGTGGACGCAGCGCTTTATCTGCTCCGGCTCGCTTTCGAGCCGGAGCGCCAGTTCCGCGCAGGTGCGGCAACCGCACGCGCCACAGTCCAATCCCGGCAGTTCCACGGGCAATGCCGTATTCATATCCTGTTCCCTTCCTGTTATATTCTTCCTCAGGGTCACAGCGGGGCGGCTTCTTTGAGCAACACCCGGCCAGTCGTCTTTTGCGCTATCGTCTGTCTCCCGGATTCTGGATTCTCTCTCATTCCCCCCGGTAAAAGTTCTGGTTCTCCAACGCCCGCACCACGCCGAAATGCGACTGCCAGCCGATCTCCTTCTTGCCGACGCAAATCGTGCAGGTGCCCACGGGCGGATTGCCCCGAAGCATGAGTTGGTCGGTCACGTCGGGGGTTTGAAGAACGTGCGCAACGATGGGCTCAATGCCGATTCCGTACAGCGCGTTCACCTCGCGGATGCGCACCGCCGGCGCCGCATCCTTGATGCGCGCGCGGAACACCTCGCGCTCCGCCTGGGACACCAGGTCGATCTTGGTGACGACGGCAATGTCGGCCAGGGAAAGCATGGGCCCGATCTTGCGCGGCAGGTTCATGCCGCTCGTGGCCTCCATGACCATGATGCCCAGGCCGCCGTCCACATAGGGCGCGCAGCGCAGGCACAGGCCCGCCGTCTCCACCAGCAGGATGTCGGTTTTGGCGCGCGCCGCCCAGGCGAGCGCGTCGCCCAGCACGAGCACGCTGCAATGATCGGGGCACAGTTCTCCCGAGTACACCTTGCGGGTGGGAATCTCGAATTCCTGCGCGAAGACCTCGTCCTCGTCGGCGTACTGGACGTCAATTTTCAGAAAGGCCAGTCGCCGGTGCGCGGCCGACAGTTTTCGGGCCAGATGGCGCAGCACGGAGGTCTTGCCCGTGGTGGCGGGCCCGGCACAGATGACAAGTTTCACAGGATTCCCTCCCCGGCGAATCCGGCAAGGCCGGCACCTTTGAAATCCTCCTCCGTAAGCTGTCCGCCGAGGCGGATGGTCTCGCGCAGACGGCAGAGCAGATCGTCGAGCCGGGCCACCGTCACGCCGAAGGCGCGCTCGGCGGACTCGGTGCGGATGACCTGCGTGATTCCGCCGTTGCGCATGACAATACGGAAATCGGACAGCAGGGCAATGCGCGGATCGTGGGTGACGAACACAAAAATCTTGCGGCGCTGCCGCAGCAGTTCGAGCGCGCGGGCGCGGTTGATACCCGCGTTCTCCACCTCGTCGAGCAGCACAATGGGCGTGTCGCAGATGACGGTGGCGTCGGCGATGAGCAGGGCGCGGGTCTGGCCGCCGGACAGCTCGGTCATGCGGCTTGCGCGGTCGATCGGCTCGCCCGTGAGCTGGTTGGCAAAGTCCAGCGTCTCCCCCACCAGGTCGGCCACATGCAGGGGGTCGGACGCGCGGATGCCGGCGTGGGTGCGCAGGAACACGTCCACCGGCAGGTCGGAGAGGAAATTGGTGTGCTGCGTGATGAGCGCGATCGGGTTGTGCGCGGGGTCCTCCCGGTAGGCGGCCGGGGGCGTCACGCCATCGACAAGAATGGTGCGGCCCGTCGGGGTGTCCCCCTGGGCGAACAGTTCAATGTCGTTGATCAGTGTCGTCTTGCCCGAACCGGTGGGGCCGACAATGGAGACAACGTCTCCCATGCGCAGGTCGATGCGCCGCACCGCCTCGGGGATGTCGGCCCTGCCCTGGCCGCCCAGAATTGTGATGGTGTCAATCATGGCGTTGTCACCTCTTTTATTTTGGCTGTCCATTCCGCCTGGCCAGCCCGTCTCATAATCGAGATTGGTCATGCCCTTCATTTCAATTTCGGGCCTGCTCCGAATCCGTGCCTACGCACAATGTTGTAGCGAATATTTCCTACGGGCGCCGCAATGTGGACATGGCCGCCAGGCCCAGCCCGGCCAATGCCAACAGGAACAGGTCGCCCAGGCGTGTGGGGCTGAAGGCGCCTTTTCCGCCCTGGCATCCCGCGCAGCCGGACCCATCGTCCAGGCCCAGTTCATCCGGGGTCAACTGCCCGTCACTGTCCGTGTCGAGCGCGTCAAAGGTGGGCCGGATCAACCCGGGGACCGCCGCTACGGCCTCGTCGAAGGACAGCGCGCCGTCGCCATTGGTGTCCGCCGAATCGTAGGCCGCCGCCAATGCCTCCTTCGCGGTGTCCGCGTCCACGGGCTCGCCCTCAGCCGCAGGCGCAGGGCCAAGACTCACGACCATGCTGACCACTGTGCCCGGCGGCACTTCCATACCCGCCTCGGGACTTTGCGAGATCACATTGCCCGCCGCAACGGTGTCACTGTAGTCCCGTGTCACAAGCCCCAGTGCGAGGCCCGCAGTTGTTATCGATGTTACCGCCTGTGCCTGGGACTGGCCCAGTACATCGGGCATGAGGGACGGCTGCACACCGCGACTGATCACAAGGTCCACCGGCAAGCCCGGCAACACTTGCGTGCCTGCCACAGGCGACTGCGATACGACCGTGCCGACAGGCACCGTCGCGCTGTATCCCTGCGTAACGGTGCCTACCACCAAGCCGGCCCCGGCAATCGCCGCCGCGGCCGCCGCCTGCGTTTGTCCCACCACCTCGGGCACGGGTACCGGCTGCTGCCCTTTGGATATCACTAGGTCCACCGGCGTGTTGGTTGTTGTTTGGGTGTCCGCCGCGGGCGACTGGCTGATAACCTGGTCCACAGGCACCGTCGGATGGTATTGCGCTGTTTCGTTGCGCACGTACAATCGCGCCGCCGCGACCAGTGCATGCGCCGCTGATCGGGCCAGCCCCGTCACATCCGGCACGGACACCGGCACGGGCATCTCGTAGGCGCCCATGTCAAACCCCGTACCCTGCGGGCGGGGCACACCCATAATGTCCGTCGCCGGTGCTCCGTCCGCCGTGCCTGTGTCAATGCAGGGTGAACCGGGCTGGAGGTGCAAGTCGCACGCTGCCGCGTTCACAAACCGGGGATCGCCCACCATGTTTCCTTCGCCCGGCCTTGCCGTGGGCAGGCAGGAGTACGATACCGCGATGTCGCCGTAAACCTCATCTGGCGAATTTTGCCCAAAGACGCAGTTGACGGCCCTGTTGGAGCTGTTTCCTAATAATCCGCCGCCATGCGAAGTGGCCGAATTTCCGCAGAAGGAGCAGTTCACCGCCGCGCCGTAAGACACACCGCCGCCTTTTGCGGAAGCGTTTCCGGTGAAGGTGCAGTTGGTAGCAGTGCCGTCCCTCATCCCGCCGCCGTAGCACTTGGCCGCATTTCCCGAAAAGATGCAGTTGGTGGCAATACCGGCATTCATCCCGCCGCCATTGGCCTCTGCCGTGTTTTCGGCAAATCTGCAGTTCATTGCCATGCCCTCATGCATGCCGCCGCCATACACTGCCGTGTTTCCCGTGAATGTGCAATCGGCCGCCGTGCCGCAAGACATGCCGCCGCCGTAATCCGCAGAATTTCCCATGAATGTGCAGTTGGACGCCGTACCGCCCACCAAGCCGCCACCGTAACCGTACTCCGCCGCGCCATTTCTTATGGTGAAACCATCGACCAATGACGCGCCGTTCGCGCTCACGCATCGCCTCACTCCCTGGCCGTCAATAACGGTCGGGCGCTTTACCCCGTCCCGCGGTTCCCGCGCAGTCTCTGTTCCCACGAAACCGCCAAACAGGCTCGTTCCGGGGAGGAGTTTTAGCACCTCCTTCCCCGCAGTGGCGGTGTAGGTGCCTTCGGCCACCCAGATTTCCCCGCCGTATCCGGACCGGTCCGCCGCGGTTTGAAGCGTGGGAAAGGCCGTTTCCCATGTGAGGCCATCCGGGGTTAACGTGGTGGATGCCGCGTTTACGCGCAGCACGGCGGGGGGATCCACAGCCCCGGCATCATCCCCCGTGTAATATTCGTAGGCGCCCATCTCCACCCCTGCTCCCTGGGGTCTGCTTCGGCCCAGCAGATCGGTCGGCGGGGCGCTCTTGGGCGTGCCCGTGTCGATGCATGGCGAGTCGGCGCGCAGCCGAAAGTCACCCTCCCGGGGATTGACGAACCGCGGGTCACCCACGATATTCCCCGTGCCTGCCACCATTGCCGACAGGCAGGAATGCGAGACCTTCGTTTCGAAAGTCTCCGCCGGCCCGTTCCCCCAGATAATGCAGTTGGCCGCCGTGCCGTCGTACATTCCGCCGCCGGGCCATTCGGCCGAGTTCCCGGTGAAAGTACAGTTGGTTGCCGTGCCGGCTATGGTCCCACCGCCGCAGACCGCCGAGTTGCAGGTGAACATACAGTTGACCGCCGTGCCGTTGTACATTCCACCGCCTTGGGAAGCGGTGTTTCCTGAGAAGGTGCAGTTCGTCGCCGTACCCCAGCACATCCCTCCACCGTCGCTCGCGGCGTTATTTGTGAAGGTGCAGTTCGTCGCTGTACCGTCACGCATTCCCCCGCCTTGTGAACCGCTGTTTTCGATAAAAGTACAGTTGGCTGCCGTGGAATCATACATTCCTCCGCCGTCGCCCCTTGCCCAACTGCACGACTCATACCCCGAGTCAAAATCGGTGCTGCACGACCATACCCTTGCCGTCGCATTGCGAAGAAATGTACAACCCGTCGCAGTGCCGTTGAACATGGCTCCACCAAGAAAGGCGGAGTTCTCCGCAAAGGTGCAGTTCGTCGCTGTGCCGCCGTACATCCCGCCACCGTGGGAATACTGTTCCGGGGCCGTGTTTCTGAGAAAGGTGCAGTTGGCTGCTGTTCCGAAATGCATTCCGCTGCCGTGCTCGGCCTTTCCGTACTGCAGAACAAACCCGTCCACGGTGCTAGTCGCGTCGGTGGCAGTGACACATCGACGTGCTTGCTGACGATCGATAATAGTGATGTTCGATGCCCAATCACGCTGTTCGCGTGCGGTCTCCGTGCCAGCGAAGCCGCCGTAGAGCGTGACGCCCGATTTCAGACTCACTACCTCGGCGGTGGTGCTTGTATAGCTTTCCGCGGCGACCCACACCTCATCACCCGAGGCGGCGGCATCGACGCCGGGCTGGATGGCGGGGTAGGCCGTGGCCCAACTCTGGCCGTTGGGACTTGCCGCGGTGGATGCCGCGTTGACGTACCACACCGCAGACTGCGCGGGCAGGGCGAGTAGTGTCGCCAATGCCATCAGAAGGTACGCCGCCCAAACACGCTCCGTGTTGACCTTTCGCCGCTCTGTTCCATGCATGACACAGTCCTCCTCGCCTGTTGTGTAAGTCTTTCAATTCATTTTCAGCACGGCAGGGTGGGTGGAGTTCCGCAACGCGGAACGCAACCTACCGTCTCATCTTTCGTCTCACAATGGTGGGTTGCGTGCCGCTTCGCGACACTCCACCCACCCTGCGATTATCACCGCCGCAACGTGGACATGGCCGCCAGGCCCAACGCGCCGAGCGCCATCAGGAACAGATCGGCGAGGCCTCCGCCGGAGAATGGCGAACCAAAGTAGACCCGGAAGCCCGCGCAGCCGGAGCATTCTTCGGCGTCCAGTTCGTCCTGCGTGAGTGTGCCGTCACCGTCCGCGTCGAGCGCGTCGTACTGGGTCTGCGTCAATTCCGGCAGCGCCGCCACGGCCTCGCTGAAGCTTAGCGCGCCGTCGCCGTCGGCGTCCGCCGTCTCCAGCGCCTCCGCCAACTGCTGCGCCGTCACCGCCACGGGTTCGCCTTCGTTCGCGGCAGGCTCTCCCTCCGGCACCGGGGCCGGACCGAGGCTCACCAGGATGCTCACCACCGCGCCCGGCGGCACTTCCGTGCCCGCGGCGGGCCTGCGTCACCAAACCCAGCACCAGGCCCGCACCCGTGACGGCCGCTGCTGCCTGCGCGCGCGTCATGCCCGATGTATCGGGCATGACGGACGGCTGCACGCCGCCGCTCACCACGAGGTTAATCACCGCGCCCGGCAGCACCGGCGTGCCCGCTGCGATGGACTGCGAAATCACACTGCCCGCGGGCACGGTAAGGCTGTACGCCTGCGTCACCGTCCCCACCCGAAGGCCGGCGCCCGTTATCGCTGCGGTGGCCGCCTCCTGCGTCAGGCCTGCCACTTCGGGAACGGGCACCGGCTCGGGCCCCTTGGAGATCGTCAGGTCCACGGGTGTTCCCTGCACAACCTCAACTTCCGCCGCTGGATACTGGTTGATTACGTGGTCGATGGCTATGGTGGAATGGTATTCCTCGCGCTCGACACACACATGCAACTTTGCCGCCGCGACCAAGTCCCGCGCGACCGCACGGTCAAGTCCGGACAAGTTCGGCACGGTCACGAGCACCGCCTCGTAGGCGCCCATGTCGACGCCCGCACCCTGCGGCCGGGCCACGCCCAAAATGTCTGTGGAGGGCGCACCGTCAGCCCTGCCCGCGTTGAGGCAGGGGGACCCGGGTTGGAGACGGAAATCACCCGCGGGGGCATCAACAAACAACGGGTCGCCTGTGATATTGCCCTCACCGGCCACGACCGTGGACATGCAGGAGAACGAGACAACCGTGTATGGGTCGGGCTCGTCATTGGAATTTCCCCAAACAATGCAGTTTGTCACAGTGCCGCCGCTTAGGCCACCATGGAGCGGGGCGGTGTTTCCCGTGAAAGTGCAGTTCGTCGCGGAACCGCTGGCCAGGCCGCCGCAGGACCACCCGGCTGAATTGCCGACGAACAGACAGTTGGTGGCCGCGGCCATCCACGCGGCACCGCCGACTCCCCAGTAATCGGTGGCGGCATTGTTGAAGAAACTGCAGTTGACGGCCGTGCCGAAGCAGATGGCGCCGCCGTCGCCCGCAGTGCCGGTCACCACGTTGTCCCTGAACACACAGTCCGTTGCCGCGCCGTCCCACATGGCGCCGCCGGCGCTGTCCGCGGCATTTTCCCTGAAGACGCAGCGAATGGCCGTGCAGAAGGCGACCGCCCCACCCACACCGTATTCCCCGCTCGAGCTGTTCCCGGTGAACAGGCAGTCAACCGCGGTGCCGCCGTTCATGGCGCCGCCGTGACCCTCAAGGGTGGTGGAGTTTGCGGTGAACACACAGTTGACAGCCGTGCCGAAGTACATGCCGCCGCCTGCGTATTTGACCCTGCCGTTGGTCAGCGTGAACCCGTCCACAATGCAGTCCTCGGCGGCGGTGACGCACCGGCGCATCCCGTCGCCGTCGATGATGGTGGGATTCTTCTTCCAGTCGCGCTGATCAAGGCCATTCTCGCCGCCCGAAAAACCGCCGTATATTCTCATGGCGTCCTTGAGTTTGGCCACCTCGTCGCCAACGCCGACATAGCTTCCCGCGGCCACCCACAGTTCATCGCCTTCCACAGAATCGCTGAGGGCCGGCTGGAGGCTGGGATAGGCCGTCTCCCAGGTCTTTCCGTCAGGGTTTTGGGCGGTAGACGCGGCGTTCACATACCGTAGCGTGGGAACCGGTTTCGGACCCCTGGAAATGACCAAATCAACCGGGGAGCCCGGCGTCAATTCGGTTTTCGCGGCAGGCGTCTGCGTGATTACCACACCTGAGGGCACCGTTGGGTTGTAGGACCGGGTCACCGCGCCAAGGGCAAACCCCGCGTCCATTATCGCCGATGTGGCCGCATCCTCTGTCTGACCCACGACGTCCGGCACCGGCACCGGCTGCGGTCCCACGGAAATGACCAGGTCCACCTTGGTCCACGGAAGCACGTGCGTGCCGTCGGCAGGACTCTGGTCCATGACACTGCCGGGGGGCAGATTGTAATCGTATCCCTCAGACACCTCGCCCATATAGAGCTGCGCGGCGGCCAGGATCTCGCTGGCCTGCATCAGCGCCATTCCATACAGCCCGGGCACCGGCACAAAGGACATCTCATACGCGCCCAGGTCCATGCCCGCGCCCTGCGGGCGCGGCATGCCCAGCATGTCCTCGTTGGGCGCACCTTCGGCCGTGCCCGCATCGATGCAGGGGGAGTCAGGCTGGAGTCGGAAATCCTCCGCGGCCGCGTCTTGGAAGAGCGGGTCTGCGGAAATATTGCCCGCACCTGCCACGGGCGAGGATGTGCAGGAATAGGTGACGAACGAGTCGGAGGTCAATTCTTTCGGCCCGTTGTTCCAAATAATGCAGTTGATCGCCCAACTGGAATAGAGGGCGGCCCCGGCGCCGGCGTAGCCGGTGCACTCGTCAATTACATAGCACCAACAGTCGTCATCAAAATGGCCGGTGCATCCCATGGCGTCATTTGCTGAGTTCAACACAAGCGTGCAGTTCACAGCGGTGCCGGCATATATGCCTCCGCCCCAAATCGACCTATTTCGCGTGAAAATGCAGTTGGTGGCTGCGCCCATGTACATGCCGCCACCAGAGGTGGCGTTGTTTCCTGCAAAGGTGCTGTTGACCGCGCTCCCCCGAGACATGCCACCGCCATAGGTCGCCTCGTTTCCCGTAAAGAGACAATGGACGGCCGTGCCTTGATACATGCCGCCGCCCTGGCCATTCTTAAGCGTTGCCAAACCTCCGGTGAAGGTGCAGTTTTCAGCCGTGCCGCCCTCCATGCCCGCGCCGTATTGTGCATACCCATTTTGCATCGTGAATCCGTTGACTGTCGCCGATTCCGCGGCAAGCACGCACTGCCGTGCTTCCTGCCCGTCGATAACG
>CAIUWO010000881.1 GCA_903902895.1 Candidatus Hydrogenedentota bacterium
CAGCTGGCCGGCCTCAGTCCAACCCGGATTGGGCCCGTCCTGCTGCCAGCGGCTGAGCGTGGTTTTCTTGTCGTCCGTGACTTTCATGTTTAGGGCAACGTCATACCCGTTCCACCCTGTGGCGTGGTTCTGGTCGGTGTCGATAAACAGAAGCATCCAGTTCGGGTCCGTGTGCGTGGTCAGGGGGGCGGTTGTGGCGGCATAGAAATAGACGTTCTTGTCATCCACCGCAACCTTGGCCGTGACAATGTCGTTCCGGCCGGAGTCGTCCTTGTAATGCAGCCCGCCGTAGCCGGGGTAGTCGCGGTGTGCCGTGTCACAGGCCGTGTCTCGGTACTCCTGGGTGGCAGTATTCCAGTCGTTGAAGGCTCCGTCTATCTGAATGGTGCCGATGCCCGAGAGTTCGGGGACCGGCCGGATACCCTTGTATTTGCGAATGTTTTGCGCCATCTGCATGTAATAATTGTCTGTATATCCTCCCTTCATGGGCTGGATGGTGCGGTTGAATTCGGAGTTGTACTGGTCGATGAAGCGGTAATTAGCCTGGCGGCGCATGAAGTCGTAGGTCTTGCCCTCCTCGGGATGGTATTTTCCGGCACTCCACTCGTTCCAGTCGTTCAGATAGAGGAACTGCGGCTTGGCCTGAAGCGCCTCGTCCCAGCGCTGCTGGAAATAGATGCCGTAGCCTTCGGGGTTGGAGACCGTTTTGCCTAGCCAGGGGACCTCGGTGGGTACGGGGAGGTCAAATTCGTTGAACTCGGGTTCGCCCTTGTCGACCGTCCAGGATTTCCCGATGAGGCTCACGGGGTGCTGCCCGGGTGTGACGGATGCCTCTTCCCGCGTGCCGTCGTGAAGCGACACGCGTTCTTCAGGGGTCATTCCTGAGACGTTCTTGTCCCCCATGTCGAGCCCGAAACTCCAACTGTCCTCGGTGCCGAGATAGCGCTTGCCGTCCCACTTGTAATAGCCCCACCACATGCCGCGCTGGGTGAAGTAGTTCTTCACCTCGGGGGTGTAGTCCGAGTAGAACTCCTCGGTGTACTTGGGGTCGCCGTAATGGGGATTGGCGCTGTCTGTCTTGGCTGCGGCGTCATAGTGCGGGTTGGGGTGCTTGATGCCCGACCCGTTGGAGTCCACGTTCGGTGTGGCGTTGTAAAGGAGCAGGGGCTTGCCATCCCAGTAGAACCACAGGTCCTTGTATTTTTCGGCCACGTATATTTTCTCGTAGAGGTTCTGCACCACCGTAATCACCGGGCCGTTGAAAGCCCAGAAGCAGAACTGCGGGACCTTGTTCCCCTCGGCCTTCATCTTCTGCATAACCGTGAAGGTGGTTTCCCATTCGTCCCAGTAGCAGACGGCGTTGGTAACGTCCATGACCAGGACATCCACACCGGCGTCGGCGAGCATGGACATGTCCTTGCGGATGACGAATTCGTCGCGGCTGAGGAAATAGCCCAGTTCGGGCTCTCCCCAGTGGTAGGAACCCTCGGTCCAAAGGGGATGCTTGCCGTCCAGGCGGGCGGTCGGGTCGGCGGCGAGGACTTTGGTCACGTCCGCGGCGTAGGGGCTCTTCATCTTGGCAAGACCATCACCGTGCCAGGTGATGTAGAAGATGCCAACGATGCGCCGCTGATCCGTCTTGACCGGACCGACATCGGCAAAGCTCGGCATGGTACGCCCGAGCGCGTCCGTGGCTACCCAGGTGTCGGAATACAAATCGCGGAGGGGGGTATCCTCCGCACGGGCTCCGAGGGCGGACACCAGCAATGCAGCCAAGAAGAGAATACGGCACATGGTCATGTCAATTTCCTTGAAGGTTATGGGTCCTGCCCCCTGTAAGCAACTGCTCCATCACGGGGTTTGCACCCCGCCAACTGGCAATAGTGGGGCAAACGGTCACCAAGGAAGTATACGATTATCTCGCGCACCGGAAAAAGTTCAAGCCCTGGGTCTGCCGGGTCGCGGACCAGTGCTCGACAGGAATTGTTTGCGCGGGAAGGGATCGCTTACACTGTCATAAAGAATTAGACGAGACTCCCCGAATAGAGGTGTCTTTCAAGAAGAGACTTACAGGGAGAGTAATGGGGTGAGTTATTACAGAGGATATAGGCGGTATAGCGGAAGCTATTCGCGCCGGTCCGCCTCCTATTCCAGCAGCTATTCATACAGGGAGGTAGTAAAGAGTCGATACGGCGGCATTGATGAGGATGTAAGGCAGATATTCTTCGGTCTTCGAGAATCAGACCGTCGCCGCCTCTTCATTAAGTATGCAACCAAGTACGGCGAAGCCAAAGCTCGCTATGCTGAGGCAACATACAACAAGTGGCGCTCGGAAGAGGTCAGAATGTCTGGGGAGATTAGCGAAAGACTTCTGGACTTGCTTCCACCTTTACTGCCA
>CAIUWO010000882.1 GCA_903902895.1 Candidatus Hydrogenedentota bacterium
AGAACCAAGGGGCAAGGTGAAGACGGCGTGTTTGCGTTGCTATCGGCCTTGGCGCGCACCATGGTTGAACAAAGAACGCGGCAGGATGCCGCGTCTACGTTGGGGCGCGCAGGCGGGCTTTCCTGGGCAAGGACATGCGGCATGCCCAACGTAGAAGAGGCTTCCAGCCTCTTTCTTCCAGCGTCTCGCACGCGCAGCCAAAGAACCAAGGGGCAAGGTGAAGACGGCGTGTTTGCGTTGCTATCGGCCTTGGCGCGCACCATGGTTGAACAAAGAACGCGGCAGGATGCCGCGTCTACGTTGGGGCGCGCAGGCGGGCTTTCCTGGGCACGCCAATCTCCTGATTGGCCTTTCCGATATTTGCCCGAACATTCGCCCCCTCCGGGGACGGGAACACTTCTGCCCATATCCACGGGTTCCCGTTGGTCACCCGTGGCTATTGTTGTGCGGCCCCTTCGGGGCCAGGGAGGTGACTGCCTCATGTCCTTGGCTGCAAAAACCCAATGGGGCAAAGATACAGGAGCCGATGCGCGGACGCACATTGTCTTCCCTCCGCGCGCCTCTGTGACCTCTGTGGTACTAATGCTTTCGTGTTCCATCGGTCCTCTCCCCTCAGTAGTCTGTGGCCTTTGCATAACAGTCTCTGTGGCGCAGCACCCGCTCGGTAAGCAGTGTGGCAACGATCATGCCCGCACCCAACACGACCACTCCCTCACCCATCCATGCCCAGCCATGTTGCGCCAGTCCGGTGTGCAGCAGTCCCTCGATACGCAGCGAAAGCACCCTCGAATTGAAGATGCAGCCCAATCCAGCGACGCATATCCCCACGTACACGGCACCTCGAACAGCGTTGCCATATCCCCTCAGCAGCAGGGGAAACAGCGGAAGAAGCATGCCCTGCGCCACGAGCGAGACCCCAAGCAGGGAAAACATCGCATCAAGGGTGAGACAGTCCTTGAACACCGCTATCAGACCAGCACAGGCAAACGCCAACGCCCAAGGAACAACGCTGGCCGCAACGGTGAACACCACAAGCGCCCCCTCGCAATGCAGATAGTCAATCGGCAGCATCCGCCACGCGCGCGACTCCTCCGGCCATCTCCACCATCCGGCGCAGAGACTCAAGAGCGATGCGCCTATAACAAGACCTGCGAGGTCACCGGCTTGAAATAGACCATTCATTATAGGAAGTGTCATCGCACTGACGACAATGGTCAAAGTGGCCACGCATGCCGACCATGCGATGTAACTGGACATCTGCCTTAGCAGCGCAAACTCCCATCTCTCCCGCCCGGGAGGTGCCAACGCCAAGCTAAACAGATCTGTTCCGCCCTCCGCAAGGGCCGTTCGCGGAAACTGATCGAGAAGATTGTCCCTTAGACGGTAAGAAATCACGACGCCCGCGAAGGCGATAAAGAGATTGACAAGAATGATTGTCCAGGCGTGGTTCTCATAAAAGGTGCTGACCGCAAAATTCCACATCATAAGGGGCATTACAACCACGAGGCCAGAGTCCTTCCAAGCGCCGTCGGTATCTCGCGCTGTCGCCCGCCGCCAACGCTCCAGGCAGGTGGTTGCTGCACCAAAATAGCCAACAAGCATTAGAAAATGGGCAAAGGAATACAGGCTGCGAATACCTGTGATGTCCCAAGGTTCTCCCGCCACAGCCCTGTACGCTCCCTTTGCGACAATCAAGCCGGCCACGATTATTACCGGATAAATCGCCATAACACGCCATATCGCTTTGGCCAGATCATTTCTGGAGAGGGGAAGCATCCGAAACACCTGTGCTGAAAGTGTGGGGCCCATGATAACCAGGGGAAGTACGGCCAAGGCATAGTCCATCGCGAGGCTTTCGTCAGGGCGGCCCTTAAGTGCGCCCCATGAGCCCAGCGGAACACATATCACCCATAACCATTTGTACCGCCACGCCAAGTCTCTTAGGACACGCCGCATGGCGCGTCTGCCCTCCGCCGAAGATTCGGTACCCAAAGGTTTACTCACGCGCCCGCCCTCCCGTCTTTTCCCCAAAGGGAACACACAACGTAGAGGAGGTGTCCAGCTTCCTTTGTCTTTGGCCCCCGCCAAGGCGCTGGAAGAACGCGGCAGGATGCCGCGTCTGCTTTATGCCGTGCTCGGGGCCTTTCCTGGGCACGCCAATCTCCCGATTGGCCCTTCCTTTGCGACAGACCGCCCCCCTCTTGCCCCCAAAGGGGGCACACAACAGTAGCCACGGGTGGAGTGCAGCGGAACCCGTGGAAAAGAGATGACGCGCCTCGTCCCCGCAGGGGGCGAACAACAGTGGCGCGCGTGGCTCCCACACATTCGCCCCCTCCGGGGACGGGGACATTTCCATCCGTAACCACGGGTTCCCGTTGGTCACCCGTGGCTATTGTTGTGCGGCCCCTCCGGGGCCAAGAGTTTGACATCACCATCCGTTCCCCTGTCCCGCGCCGCAACCCGCCACGCAAGATAACATCCCCCGGCCCTTCGGGCCTGCCCCCTTCAAAGGGGGACTGAAGACGGCGCGTCCTTCCCGGCAAAGACGGCAACGGCCAGGAAGCACGGTGCGCTTCGCTTCGCTGCGGGCACCCTACGGCCTGTTCCCTTCCGTGTCCTTCGGTGGTTTTCATGTCCCTGCTTTTCATACGTCGCCATTCTCCCGCATGGTCTGTCCCACCACCCCCTTCACACCTTTGTCTCCTTCACCAGCCCCACAAACAGTTCCTCCAGCGTCACGGGGGCGTCCGAGAGGTCCGTGAACCCGCCGTCCTTCAGCCTCTCCATGCCGTTCCGGGTCTGGTCGACGAGGACGCGCCAGCGGTTGCCGTCGGCGCGCTGGGGGTAGAGGCCGTCGGTCTTGCGCGGGGTAACGCCCATGGGGCCGTTGCAGTGAACCATGCGGAAGCGTTCGATGAGCGTGGCCGTCGGGCCTTCGAGCAGCATTATGCCCCTGTCGATGATGCCCAGGTGGTCCGTAAAGCGTTCGATGTCGTCGAGGTTGTGCGACGAGATAAGCACGGTGCGCTGCTCGTCCTGGACGGCGTCGAGCAGTTCGGCGAAGACCTCGCTCTTGGACACCGCGTCGAGGC
>CAIUWO010000883.1 GCA_903902895.1 Candidatus Hydrogenedentota bacterium
CATCCACCCGCCGGGCCGTGTTGGCGCCCACCGGGCGCACCTCGCCGTTCTGGAGCACGCGCAGCAGTTTGGCCTGGGTCATGAGCGACATGTCCCCAATCTCGTCCAGGAAGATGGTGCCGCCGTCGGCCTCGGTGAACAGCCCGGGATTGTCGCGGTCGGCCCCCGTGAAGGCGCCGCGCACGTGGCCGAACAGTTCGCTCTCCAGCAGGGCGTCGGGCAGTGCGGCGCAGTTGACCGCCACAAAGGGCCGGTCCTTGCGGCGGCTGATCCGGTGCAGTGTGTGGGCCACCACCTCCTTGCCGGTGCCACTTTCGCCAAGCAGCAGCACGGTGCTGTCCGTCGGGGCCACCTTGCGGATCAGGTCAACAACCCGCTGCATCGCCTCGGTGCGGCCCACCAACTCCTCGAAAACGGTCTGCTCATAGGCGTCCACGGTCGTCTGCGCCGACCTGTTCTGGACCGCCTTGTCCACCACCAGCGCCACATCGGAGGGCGCGCAACTGCGGGGCAGATAGAAGAAGGCGCCCAGCCGGATGCCCTCCAGGGCCCGCTCCATCCGCTCCGGGTCAAAGAGAAGGATCAGCCGTGTGGCCGGGTTCTTCTGCAGGACGAAAGACACGATGTCCATGGGACTCTGCTCGTCCAGCGCCAAATCGAGCACCATCACCTCATAGGCCCGCCGGGAGGACAGGCGTAACAGGCCCGGGGCATCATGGCAACGCTCAATAGTGCGCCCCGGTCGCTTCAAGAACCCGTCCAGCGTCTGGCCATAGGCCACATCGGCGCAGGCCACCAGAACCCTGAACTCCGTTTTTTCCGCGTGTCGCATTGAAACACCGCCTTCCTTGGCGGGATTTATTGTACCAAAACGGCACAGGGCGGTTCACGAAACCGGTTGTTTTGGAAGCGCAGAAACCCGAATCGGCAAGACCGCCTGCGCCCTTGGTCTACTGAATGGGCGCCTTCGCCCGCCACAGCACCATGCCGTTCAGGCTCCTGAGGATGACGGCGGCACGCTGTGGGGCCGGGACGGCACCACGAGTTCACCGTAGAAGTAACCCTCATGCTCGACGACGACGATGCGGCGATGGCACACGGGGCAGGTGATCTCGCTTTCGGCGCGCACCTCGGCATTGAGACGGATGAAGGTGCTGCAGAAGGGGCAGGCGATGCTGCGGGCCTCGTTCCTGTGATAGTTCTGGAGCACCTCTTCAATCTTGCCCTTGTGGTAGCACGCCACGAGCGCGTCCACAATTTTCGGGTCAAACTGGGAGCCCTTTCCCTCCACCAGCGTTTCTATGGCCTTCAAAGGGTCAAGCCCCTTGCGGTAGGGGCGGTTGCTGGTCATGGCGTCAAAGGTGTCCGCCACGGCGACCAGCCGGCCCTCGACGGGAATCTCGGAGCCCTTCAGTCCGAAGGGGTATCCGTCACCGTCCCACCGCTCATGGTGGTACAGGCAGTAGGGAATGACGGGCTGCAGGAACTTGACGCCGCGCAGCAGGTCGGCGCCCCGTTCGGGGTGCACCTTCATCTGCGCGAACTCCTCGTCACTGAGCTGCTCCGGCTTGCCGAGAATGGTGTTGTCCACGGCGATCTTGCCGACGTCGTGCAGCACGCCGCCCATCTGCACCTCGCGCAGTTTGGCCTCGTCCCAGCCGAGTTCCCGGGCGATCTCGACGGCGAAATTGGTGACGCGCCAGGTGTGGCCGACGGTGTAGTGGTCCCGCAGTTCGATGGCGTTGGCGAGCACGAGCAGTGTGTCCTGATAGGACTGCTCGACCATGCGGACGTACTTGGCGTTCTTGATGGCGGTGGCGGCGGGGCCCGCAAGCGCCACGAGCAGTTCAAGGTCGCTGTTCTTGAAGGCGTCGGTCATGCCGTGGTTGTCGACGTAAATGACCCCCAGCCGGTCGTCCTGGTGGGTCAGGGGGGCGCACATGGCGGACGAGATGTTCTGGGCGATGATGCTGAGGCCGGCGTTGAAGCGGGAATCGTCCATGGCGTTGCAGGTGATGACGGCCTCGCCCCTTTCATAGGCGCGCAGGACGATGGTGGTGCTCACGTGGACGCTCTCCGAGCCGGACTTGGAGCGGACGTATTCCACCCTCGGCTCCTGGCCGTCGTCGCCCTTGAGCAGGATCACCCCCGTGTCGGCGGGCAGCAGGGAGAACACCTGGTCCATGATTCGGTCGAACACGCCGGAGATGTTCTGCTCGCTCGCGATGGCCTGGTTGGCGGCATACACCGCGGTCAGCCGCTTTTGCATTTCCCGCAGCCGCTCGTCGCCGGTGATAATTTCGGGCGGCTGAAAAAAGGTGTGGTAGATGTTCTTGGCGTCGCGGGCCTCGAACTCCTCCCCCCCGTCGGACTGGAACACCTGCAGTTTCGAGTCGTTGTCCACCGCCGGCGCGGCCATGCGGGCGGCGCGAAACTGGACGTGCTGCCCGCCGATGCGAATCACCTCCCCGTCGGCCAGGGCATGCTCAAGAATGCGGCGGCTGCCTATGAAGGTCCCGTTCCCGCTGCCCAAATCCTTGAGCACGCACCCGTCGGGGGTGCGCTCGACCTTTGCGTGCCTGCGCGACACCTGCATGTCGTCGATTTGAAGCACATTCTCCGGGTTGCGGCCGATGGTGATTTCACCGTCGACGGCAATGACGTGCCCCTTCATGTGGCCCGTCAGCACTATGAGGCAATCAGACTGCATGTTCACCCTCGCCTCCCGCCGAACGCCCCGACTGCGCGCCCGCGTGTCGATACGGTCCAGGCCGCCGGCGCGGCCGGCGGCATCGGCGGCTCAGCCGCCCTTGATTGAATCCAGACGGGGCACGGCATAGGTGCCCATGACCAGCTGGTCAAACACACTCTGGTCGGTCGCAAACTCTTTGCCCCTCTCGAGGTCTATCTTGTTTTCCTTGTACATGCGGTGCAGATACTGCTCGAAAAGTATTGAGTGCGAGACGGTCTGCTGCATGCCGACGCGAATCTGGTCCGTGTCGCCGCGCAGAATGCCGTCGGCGATGGGCTTGATGTCGTTGAACAGGAATTCCAGGGCCGGGATGCGCCCGCCGCCGGGCTTCTGCACCAGCCGCTGGCACATGACGCAGCGCAGGCAGTCGCGCAGCTGGAGCCTCACCAGGTCGCGCTCGTTCGGCTCGAAGAAGCTCACGATCCGGTTGGTCACCTCCGAGGCCGTGTTCGCGTGGAGCGTGCTGATCACCAGGTGGCCCGTCGCCGCCGCGTTGATGGCGGAGCGGATGGTGTCGGGGTCGCGCATCTCGCCGATGAGGATGACGTCGGGATCGTGGCGCAGCGCGCCGGTGATCGCCTCGGAGAAGGACCCCACATCGACGCCGAGATTCCGCTGCGAGAGGATCGATTTCTTGTTGGTGTGCACATATTCGACCGGGTTTTCGATGGTCAGAATGTGCACGGAGCGGTTGGCGTTGATCCAGTCCAGCAGCGCGGCCACGGTGGTGGTCTTGCCGCTGCCGGTCATGCCGGTCACCAGAATCAGCCCGCGGTGCGTGGCCGCAAGCGTCCGCATCTGCTCCCCGGGGATGTTCAACTCCTCGAAGGAGGGGATTTTCTCGGGCAGGAAGCGGAAGGTGCAGTGGGGGGCGCCGCTCTTGATGAATGCGGACACGCGGGCATAGCCCACGCCCGCCTGGTGAAAGCTGAAACTGGTCTGCTTGTACTGCTCGAACTCCTCCCAGTAGCCCGGCGGGGCTATCTGCCGGATAAGGTCGTTGATCTGGCAGCCCGAAAGGGCCGCGAGCAGTTCCGAGTGGCGGGTTTCATTGTCGATGCGAAACACGGGGTTGAGGCCGGGCGACAGGTGCAGGTCGCTGGCCTTGTACTGCACCATCGCATGAAAAAGCATTTCGATGCTGATGGGTTCGAGATGGAAATCGGCGCCCTCGGCGTGCCAGACTTCGGGAAGCTGCACCGCCATGCTGATCTTGTTCAGCGCCTCGTAGACTTTCGGGGAGAAGGCCTGCCCCGGCGCGGGGCATTCCAGCACCGCCCCGTCCTCGTCCCGGGTGAACTCGCACAGGTCGGCGTATTCCTCGGCCACCCGCTCCAGCGCGTCAATCTCCGATTCCCGGTCCATGGGAATCCTGAACCGGTAATTCTCGTACTCCCCCTTGAAATCGGGCCGGCGCGCGTTGACCCGAATCCAGTCATTCCAAAGGCGTATCTCCCGCGGAATGCCCTCCGACTTGACGATCACACTCTCCGTCAACCGGAGCACATTGCGCAGGGTTTGCCGTTGCCCCGTGCCAAGAACAAACTCCGCCATGGCGCCTCTCTTTCCGTCTGGCCGCACCCCCGGCGCGGCTGCTCGTGCTTCGGGAATCATAATACACCGGATGAATGGCCGATGCCAATATCCAGCCGGTTTGACCCGGCCGCGACCGGTCGCGGCTCCCGCCCGAATGGCCTCTGAAAAGGACTTTGCGGACAGAAGGGAAAATGACCCCACTCAGGCCGGGTTACTCTCCAGGGGCCTGTGGCGTGTATTCGATACGGTTGCGGCCGTTTTCCTTGGCGCGGTAGAGGGCCTCGTCGGCCCTGCGGATGAGTTCGGCGGCGGTCTCGGCGCCGTTCCACTGGGCCACGCCCTGGCTGACGGTGACGGTGACTTCGGTCTGGCCCGCAAGGAATGGGCGCGCCGCGACCACCCCGCGCACGCGCTCAAAGGCGTCCTTGAAGAGGGCCGTTCCGGGGGTGGACAGCACGAGCAGGAACTCTTCCCCGCCAAAGCGGCCCACGGCATCGTAGGGACGGATGACGCCGGCAATGCGCTGCGCGCACTCGCACAGGACCATGTCGCCGGCGGAATGGCCGAAGGTGTCATTGACGATTTTGAAGTGGTCCAAGTCGAGTATGGACACCCACAGGGCGGCTTTTTCGCGCCCGCCCCGGGCCATTTCGGACTGGAGCCGGGCCATGATGGCCCTTCGGTTCGGAATGCCGGTCAGCGCATCGGTGAGCGCGAGCTGTTCGGCGTCTGCCAGCGCCCGGCGCAGGCGTTCCTGAAGCGCAAGCACGCGCTGGCCGACGCCCAGCCTTGCCTGCAGTTCGGCATTGTTGTAGGGCTTGGCAATGTAATCGTCGGCGCCAGCCCCAAGGCCGGCCACGATGTCCGCCTTCTCGCCGCGGGCGGTCAGGAGTATGAGATAGGGCGGGTCGGCTGTTTCGACCGCACGCACGCGCCGGCACAGTTCGATGCCGTCCATGGCGGGCATCATCCAGTCCAGCAGGGCCATTTTGGGCGCGTCGGGCTGCTGAAGCAGTTTCAGGGCCGTCTCCCCGTCGCTGGCCGTAACGACGTCATAGCCCCATTTGCCCATCACCGCCTGCAGTATGCTGCGGGAAGTGACATCATCCTCGGCGATGAGCACCCTCATGGGTTTCTTGCTCACGCGCCGGTCTCCACCCAGCCGGCAGCCTTCAGCACGCGCCTAAACTGCGCCATCTGTTCTTCCATCTGCCGCGGCTTTTCAAGAAGCTGTCGCATCTCCCCCATCAGCGCCCGCTGCTCCGTTTCATGGGCGACTGCGCGCAGCGCCTCGGCGCTGACGTTGGCCGCCGCCCCCTTGATGGTATGGGCCTGGCGCGCGGCGGCGGGACCGTCACCCGCTGCAATCCTTTCGCGGAGGCTCACAATTTGTCCCGAGACGTCCTCCACAAAGCCGGCCAGAATGGAACGCGCCAGGTCGTGGTCATTCATGACCCGTTCCAGGAATTGCGCCTCATCGAAGATGGCCAGGGTCTCGCCCGTTGCTGCGACAACTGCCGGCGCGGTCCCTTCCCCGCCGGGCGGTTCCTGGCTGGGCCCGGTTTCCGGGGCGGCAGTCCACCGGGATATTATGGCGGCCAAATCATTCGGGTGCACCGGTTTTGGGATGTAATCGTTCATGCCCGCCGCGATGCAGACCAGCCTGTCGCCTTCCATGGCGTTGGCGGTCAGGGCAATGATGGGGATTGCCGCGTTGAGCACGCCGGAATGGGGGTCACGGATTCGCCGGGTGGCCTCATACCCGTCCATCTCAGGCATCTGGCAGTCCATCAGGACCACGTCATAGGGAATATCCCGCAGGGCTTTCACCGCCTCGACACCGTTGGCCACGGCATCGGCCCGGTATCCCAGCTTCTTGAGTATGGTCAGGGCGACCGTCTGGTTGGTGGGGTTGTCCTCCGCCAGCAGAACGCGCACCTTTGCCTTGCGCATTTCGGCCAAGGTATGGCGGGTGATCATTTCAAGGTCCTGCGAAGCGCCCGGCTTTCCCTGGCTGCCCAGCATCAGGGCGAGACACTCGTACAAATGCGCCTTCCGCACGGGCTTGGTGAAGTAGGCGGCGAATCCGGCCTGTCTCAGCCGCTCCGCATCGCCCCGTTTCCCAAAGGAAGTCATCATGGCCAGCAGCGTGTCCCGTAACTGCCCGTCCCCCTTGATGAGCGCGGCAAGGGTTTCCCCGTCCATGCCGGGCATGAACATGTCCAGCAGGGCGATGCGGAAAGGACTCCCCTGTTCCGCGGCGGCCCTCAGCATAACGAGGGCGGATTCCCCGTCCGCCGCTTCGGCGTACTGGCAGCCCCAGCTTCGCAGCAGCGTCACGACAAGCAGCCTGTTGGTGGCATGGTCGTCCACGACGAGCACCTTGGCCCCCCTGACGTCGACGCGCGGCAAGACAGCCTCGACCGCGGCCGGCGGCTGCTTTTGAAAAACCGCGGTGAACCAGAATGTGGCCCCGCGCCCCGGTTCGCTTTCAACGCCAATCGTGCCGCCCATCATCTCGACAAGCTGTTTTGAGATGGCCAACCCAAGCCCCGAACCGCCATATTTTCGGGTGGTCGAGCCGTCGGCCTGCACAAAGGGGAAAAAAATCGCCTCCATGCGGTTCCTGGCTATGCCTATGCCCGTGTCGGTGACCGAAACGCGCAGGGTTGCGGTCGTCCCGGTCTGCCCGACCAGTTCCGTGCGCAGGATGACCTCCCCGGCATCGGTGAACTTGACGGCGTTTCCGGCAAGATTCACAAGAATCTGGCGCAGCCGCCCGGGGTCGCCGCGCAGCAGGGTCGGTGCCTGGGGGTCAACGAGGCATACAAGCTCCAGCCCCTTTTCGTGGGCGCGCAGCGCCAGCATGTCCGCCGCATCCTCCAGCGTTGTCCCCAGGTCAAAGTCGAGCGTCTCCAGGTCCAGCATGCGGGCCTCAATCTTGGAAAAATCGAGAATGTCGTTAATCAGGGCCAGCAGCGACTCCCCGCTGGTCCGGACGATTTCGGCATACTGCCGCTGCTCAGAACTGAGCTCGGTGTCCAGGAGCAGGCCGGTCATGCCTATCACGCCGTTCATGGGCGTGCGGATCTCGTGGCTCATGTTGGCGAGAAACTCACTCTTCGCCGCGTTGGCCCTGTCGGCCTGGCCGGCCATCTCGTTGGCGCGCACGATTGCCCGCTCCAACCGCCGGTTCGTTTCCTCCAGCTCGCGGCGTGCCGTCATCAGCTCGGTGACGTCGAGCACGTTCAGCAGGACGCCGTCATATTTCCCGTCGCGGTAGATGGGCTGCATGCGCATGATGACTTCGGCGTCCCCAATGGTTCTCTGAACCACATAGGGACGGGCGCCAATCTCCCTCTTGAAAGCCTCGATGTGGCGCATGACATTGTCGCGCACCCCCCCGGCATGCATCACCTCAATGGGCATCCCGAGGATCTTTTCACGCGGGCGGTCCAGGAAGCGGCACAGGTAGTCGTTGACCTCCACCACGGTGCCGGCGGCATCGGCGAAAACGACGCCCTCGTCCATGCCGCCAATCATGGCCGACAGCTTGGCGTTCTCCCTTTTGACCGCCTCCTCCATCTGGACCCGCTCGGTAATGTCGTGCAGCACGGAGAACAGAAGGTTGCTGTCGTTGACGGCAATGCGGGATGAATGGACCTCAACCGTCCGAATCTGGCCGGTGGCGAGCCGGTTCGGGAAGACGAAGGTGTTGCGCAGTCCGGCGCAGGCCTCCTGCATTGCCGCATGCACCTCGCCGGCGGGCCTTTGGTTGATCTGGTAGATGCTCAGGGCGCACAGGGCCTCGCAGGAATACCCGTAAAACCGGCACGCCGCAATGTTGGCGTCCACGATCCGGCCGCTCTCCGGATCGACGAGCATCATGACCGCGTCGTGATGCTTGAACATCTGGTGGAAGCGCGCCTCGCTCTGGCGCAACCGCTCCTTCTCCTCCATGAGCTGCACCGTGCGGAACGCGGCAAGCCGCTCGGCGTTGAAGCGCCCGCTCAGAAGCTGGTTCACGGACACCGCAATGCTGGCCATGAGCAGCAGGCCCAGCGGCAGTATCCACCCGTATCCGCGCGGCAGATAACGGCTGACAAACTCCCTCCCCGGCAGGACGGTCACCCGCCATTGCCGCCCGGCAAACTCCATGGGCTTCTCAAACACCGCCAACGCCGAAGCCCGGGCGGCCGCATCCGCATCCGCACTGGGCCACGGGGAGTAGAGCACCCTGTTTTCGGGCCGGGCCGACATGTCCTCCACGATGAAGCCCATGTCTTCCATCTGCTGGCTCATGAGCGCGGCCTGCACCAGCCTGCCCATGTCGCACGCCAGCACGTTAAACCCGATCAGGTCCCTGCGGCGGTCTTCAACGGTTTTCTGCGGCGCTCCTTTGGCATAGAGGGGCGAGAGGAGCAGAAAGCCGTGCCTGGTTCCTGTTTCATGGAGGAGCCGGACCGGCGGCGTGGCCACCGGCCGCCCCGCGTCACACGCCCGCTGGAGCGCCTCCCTCCGGACCGCGTCGGACCCGAGGTCGAAACCCAGCAGCGCCTCGCATTTCTTGACGGGCTCTATATAGTAAACTGGGAAATACTCGTCCCGGTCCTCCGCCCGAACCACGTTGTCCTGCGCGTCGCGCTGTGTAAACTGAAACCCGGCCAGACCGTCCTGGCGGGCTTTTGCCTCGTATGCCTCCCGCTCCTCCCGGCGCACCCGCGGAACCCAATCGGCGTTGTTTACCGCGTAGCGCTCGAGAATCAAGGGCGCGGTGAAGCGGCTGAACTCGCCCCGGTCGACAAACTGGGACTCCGCGTAAAAACGGCGCAAACCGTCCAGGTCACTCAGAATGCCGCCCAGTGCCCAGGAGATAAAGTCCACGCGCACATGCGCCTGGCTCTGGAAGTTCTTCTCAAAGGTGGCCATCGCATTGCGGCGCACCTCGAAAAAGACGTAAAAGGTGAGCGCCGCCCCCACCACGATGGTGATTACGGCGGCACCCCACCGCAGCACCGGGTCGCGGTTCCGCTCGCCCGACAGGCTCATGAAGGATTCAAGGACGCGGCGGCGATAGGAAAACACCACCAGAATCACCATGCAGAGCAGCCCAATGGCGCAGATGCCCTTCAGGCGGGCGACCGCGACCAGCGCGGCGAACTGTTGCGCGTCCATGTCGACGCCCATCACGGCAAGAATGGCGCCGTTGCGCGGGTCGCGCACGGGACAGAATCCTGAGACAAAGACGCCCCACCGGTCGGTCGTGGGTCCCCCGACGGCAAGACGGCCCTGCTGGAGGCAATTCATCAGCGCGCCCGGGGCCTCCGAATAGACCTGTCCCGGCGGGGACTCATCCTTGCTGCCGGCAGGCTCGGAATCGACTATGAATATGGCGTTCCCCTGTTCCAGGCGGGCCAGATACAGAAACCGGCACTGGGACAGTTCCTTCTTCATTGACTGCAGTTGCGCCTTCAATTCCTGATAGTCTTTGCTCTCCAGGTCCGCCGCCGTGCCGGAAAGATCACGGAAACGGTCCGGGTTTACCGTGTCCGACGTGCGCTGGGCCAAATCGAGCAGGTACGCGCGCTGCGCGCCGTCTTCGGCGCCTCCCATCCGTTCAACCACGAAGCCCCCCGCCACCACCGACACCACCAGCACCAGGGCGAAGAGGAGCGCGTCCGCGCGTTCACTCCGCACCCCCTCCCGCACCATTTCGCGCCGACGCTGCAGTTCACAATAAGTCCACACCCCCAGCGCCCCCATGCACGCGAGCAGCACGCAAATCGACTGAACGGGAATGCCGGCTGCGGCGAAAAAGGTGTCTTGATTGATGCGGGATGCGGGAAAGAAGGCCGCCGGCGGAGGCACCAACCCCGCAAAGAGGCCATAGCCCGCCACGGTCCAAGCCGCGACCTGCAGCGGCCATGATGCGCCGGCCTGCTGTTTGCGCGCCGCCGCAAGAAGCGCCCATGCGGCCCAAAGCGCGCCCGTGACGCCAAGGGAGTAGCGGATGGCCGCGTTTATGCCGGACAGGCCGGCCAATCCGCCCAGGAACGCCAAGGCAATCAGGGGGAGGAACACCCACCGCCCGGGCACCCGCGCGCCCAGGGCCGCACAGCTTGACCTCCCGAACTCAGCCAGACAGAGGAAGGACCCCGCCATAAGCATGAGCCGCGCCGCGGTGAAAGGCGGTGAATCCCCCAAGCCGGGCACAAGCGTTTCGAGCCATCCATGGATGCCGTGCAGCAGGCCAAACAGCGCCAGCCAGTTCCAGCCAAGCCCCGTCCCCTTCTTTTTGCCCAGAGAAAAACATGCCGCGGCGAGCAGCAGAAACACCAGTCCGCACACAAAACAGACAAAATCCATCCGGCTCTGGAACAACATTATCCCCATCGGATACCTCATCCCTGGTGCATGCATCCAAGAAGCCCGCTAACATATCCGTGACCGCGTGTCCAATATATTGAATTATAACACAGTACCCGGGAGTTGTCCGGGCGCGGGAGAAGACATGCCCGGGGCAATCGCATTAAAGGGCCGGTGCGCCTCGATGCGGGTCGCAAACGGTTTCGGGACTGGCCGCAGAAAGAACGGCCTATATAGGGCGCGTTTTTATGTGTGGTTATAAAGACCGGGCCGTTGTTAGACCCCCTTTGAAGTTGCGGGGGACAAAAGACGCCGGGAGAGCATACACCTCGCCACGACTGGACCGCGCGCCTGCCCCAAATCCCCCTTTGAAGACAGGGGGGACAAAAGTCGCCGGAGAAGAACATATCTTGACACGACCAGACCACGCGCCTGCCCCAAGTCCCCCTTCCGAAGGGGGCGGCCGCGAAGCGGCGGGGCTTGTCCGCCTCAGGCGGGGATGTGGACCACCGCGCAATGACCCTCTGTGCCAAGATGATTGAGACAGCCTCCATGCTCAGGCTGGCGGTGCAACGGCCAAACCACGAAGCGAGTTCACGGTCCGCGTCCATGACCCGCGGCATCATCACTGCCGAGATTCCTTATGATCAGCGGGCGGGGTGGCCGGAATTAAGAGCGCGGAATGAAATCCTCCGCCTTTTGCGCGCACTCTGCGTTGCGGCATCGCGGGTTGCGTGCCGCCGCGCAACCCATCACCACCCGCGCGAGTCTCCCCGTTATTGTTCTCTGAAAACGCCGGAAGCCGCGGCCCGCCCCTCCCGCCATGACCGCCATGGCATGCAAGGTCCCGGATTGCCGCATCTGACCAGAACGCGCTTTCTCCAGTTCCTCAGCCTGCATATCCCGGGCCAGCTGCAGCATGGCGGAATAGAGACTTTCCGGGTCCCCGGACTTTGTCACAAATTGGTCCACACCAACGTCGATGGCGCGCCAGAGGTGCGAGATGTCTTCCAGGACCGTCATCACCACGATGCGCACATGGGGGTCCGCCCTGCGAATCTCCTGCGCCATGGTCAGCCCGTCCATCCCCTGAAACAGAATCTCCGTGACAACCACATCGGTACGCTGGGCAAGAAAAGTCTCCAGTCCGGAATAGCCGTTGTTCGCCGTCACCAAGCCCCCCACGCGGGGGCGAATGAAGCGGCAGAGCCGTTCGCGAATGTCCTCATCTTCCTCAACAAGCAGAACGCTCATACGGCTGAGAAAGGCCTTTTCCGGCTCGTTATCGCTCACAAATGGCGCAATCAATAGTTTATACCTTGGAGGGTTGAGCCGCTTCGCAGCAGTCTTGAACAGCAGGCCGGCCTTGCATGCCTGATGCCATAAGGCCGGCCCTGGGAATCGCCGCCCAAGAACGGGACAATTTTTTCGACACACCGCGGGCCACCGCCCCGCAGTGCGCCCTCACCGCGGCCGGGCGCGGCGCGGCACGCGCGCAGCTTGCCGCTTAAAGAGCGCGCTGTTTCTAAACTGCGGACAGATACCCGCCGGGGCCCCTGACGGCCCCCTCGCTTGCCAACTTGAGCAGATTGCCTTCCAGTCGCATCGCGCTTTCGCACGCCGCATAGGCGTGCTGAAGCCGCCTGCTGAAGTCGCTGTCGGGAAAGCTGTCATTAAGAACATACGTGATGTTGTGCATTATGACTTTGTGAAGACCGTTGAAGCCCTGGGCCACGCTGCCCGCCGTCGTGGCAATGTTTCGCGCTTCCTGGGAATGCCGGGCCAGTTCAGCGGCCGTTGTCACCAGATGGTCCGCATACAGGATGCGCCCCAACTGCAGCATGGTCGTGTAAAGCTTTTTCGGCTCCACCTGCTCTTTCACGTACTTGTCCACGCCAAGTTCGATCGCACGTATGAGATAACGGCTCTCTTCCACTGCCATGGTCACGATGATGGGCACATTGCGGTCCTTCGCGCGAATCACCTGCACCAGGTCCAGGCCGTTCAATCCCGGCATCTCCAGGTCCATAATAATCATGTTGGGACCGTGCTCGCGGAAAGCCTCCAGTCCGGAATATCCGTTGTACGCCGTCACCAGCCTGCCAACGCGGCCCTCAAGGTGCCGGGCGTGCCTCTCGCGTATTTCATCGTCATGTTCCACATAGAGAACGGTGCGTGTCTTGAGGAAACGTTCTATCTGCTGAATAGTTATCATTGCTTTCACATTCCCGGCTCTTATTATATTTGAGCGTTAGAAAAAAATGTTTTCGCCTAAACCCCGGGTCCCAGGTCGCCGAGTCCGCATGGTGTGCCGGACGCGGCCCGCCCTGGGCCTCACGCGGGGTATTCAACGGGGCCAGGCCGAAAGGCCAAGCCCCCGCAGGACAGGATTCAAATATGGGCACGACGGTCACGTCGAACTGCCGCGGCGCATCCCTCCCTGGCCACGTCCGCCGTCTTTCCGGCAAGGCGCTGCATCGCGAGACACAGCTCGGGCGTGGACAGCTGTTTTTCTTTTGCCTCGGGCCTGGCGAAGGGAGGAACGCGTGCCAGGCAAAGGGAGCCCCGGGTGGCCGGGCGGCGCGGGCCACCCGGGGCGTTGTGCTGGTTTGCTAAGTATCCCGGTCTTCTAACTTAATTGGACGGGTAAATCCCCACCGGGTTTTCAGTAAGTATCCCCCGGCAAAGCCGGGGAAATTCCCCTTGGGTCAGTTCCCATAGCTATAAACCTTGCCATCAGCGGGGCTGTTATACCACGCCTGGCTTTGAGTACCACCGCTTGACACCCAGTTGGCGAAATCAGGAAACGCTAATGGTAGATTCATTTCTTCCAAAGGATGGGAACTCCATGAAACCGGAACTTTGAGAGCCCAAGGATGACCGTCTGCGGTCACGTAGTAACGACCCGAGCCCGTAATGGAATCATCGTTTCCAGTTCTGAACAACGCTCTGTCGGCTAGATTTGTGGGGGGCTTGTTGACAAGGTGCACCTCGTATTCACGGTGGGCTGAGCGGAAGATGAATGGATTATAGGGAGCGAGTAACCCCATTGCCACCAAGTCCACAGGGTTTGCAAACGTGACCTTTATTTTAAATTGAGGGGCGCCGTCCTTACCTTGGCCCGCTTCAGTGTTGAAGTACTTGTAGCCGCTATCGGCCACGGTATAGGGGTACGCATCCTCGAAGAATATGTACGTCAGGTTTGTCTGGCCCGCTTCTGGAGTAATGGGGACAGGAGTGGCGTTGTTGATAGACAGCGTTGCAGTTGCGTTTAGCGCCTGGTCTGAATTTTCCGCATAAACCGAACGCAGCAACCCCTGCAACTCCATGCCAAATCCGCTCCTGATGTTAGCTCCGCGCGCCTGCACCTGCACCGTGATCTCGAGGTCTTTGACCAACTGTGCGAAATCATACGCTTCATAGACCCCCTCGACCCGCTTCACTTGATAGCGCAGGATAAGGTCATTCAGGTCATAGTCACCCGTGAGAGGCCACATATCTTCAAAGGCCAGTGTTCCAGGTTGCTCATCTATGTCAAAGGCTCGGTCTATGTCAGAAGGGTACTTGTCCGATATATCTGGCACACCATCGCCGTCCGTGTCATTGACAACCGGTCTGTTATACACCCCCGTCTTGTCGAGCGCGTTTACCGGGTCGGAAGAGAGCACAAACATTACGTCGTTGAAATCGTGGTCGCTGCCATAGGCACCGTCGCGACGCGTTGCTTCCATTCCTACGACTATATTAACCTGACCCGCAGCCAACCGCGCGCCAGTGTCGCTGTCCCAAAACATTACAGCATGCTGGTTTAAGCCCAAGTTCTCCGGGTCGCTTTCAGGGTTCAGAGACTTGACAGAGAAGAAGCAATTGTTGGCAATCGCACTGTCGGTTATCACAGGCGACATGGTCGTGGACGTAGGCGGTCCATTCCATCCGTTCTTGACCAGTACAAAACCTATGTTCGTATTTGCAGGAAAATTTCCCAAATACATGGTGTCCGTCGAGGTAACCGATTGGGTATTTGGAAAAATAACCCGCTCAAGGATGGCCATCTTGTCGGTGGGTGCGCCCTGTGCATCAGTCCACGTGTAATATCCTAAACTGTGCGTTTGCAGTTCGCCGTAGGCCCAGTGGATGTAAACTCTTCCCGCATTCTTAACGTGGACGCCAGGTAGCGAGTTTGGAAGATTGTAGTCGGCGTAACGGGCGGTGATGGCCTGCCCTTCTGCTAAGAGGCCCGTCGCATCTCCAAAATAGCCTCCCGGGAAGGAGTTCCAACTCGCGTTGCGATTGGCACCCGCATTCATGGCCCTGGAGTTGCCGCGTCTTCCCTCACTTGTCCCATAGTAACCTGTCGGAGTGCCAACGTCTGTATATGTCGGGCTGGCAACCAGCGTGTAGTTCGGCGAAGTTCCGGTCCAGCGAAGCAACGTCCAACTGAACGCGCCGTCGACTAATGTGAGGCCTGTCAGCAACATCGCACCAGCGATAAGCATTATCAAACAGATAGATCTTTTCATGGTACCTCTCCTTAGTTTTCCGGTCCGAAAGACACACCAACTGCGGCGCCTTCGATGGAAATCTCCGTGTCATAACGGGCATCACCGCTGTTTGCCTGAACACGAAACGCGCTCAACCCTGCCGGCACTCGTACCAAGGCATTGAACTGTCCCTGAACGTTGGTGATGCCTTGAGCAAGAATATTGCCGGAGACGAGTTCTTCACCGCCCCTGCCCAAAGTAACCACATCGCCGCGACCAACCGTTCCCTCGGCATCGGCGACTGTGACCTTGACCTTGACATCCTGCGTCATTGAGTAGTCAAATCCCCTAGGCACCCTGACTTGGTCCATGGGTATGGGCAAGTTGGGTGGTTGGCACCCCAACCCTACCAGTGCAAACACCGCCAGGACCGCCACTGCGATCCCCGTTCTCATCTTTTGCCTCATAGTAACTGCCTCCTTTTTGGCCTGTTGGAAGGTTCGCCGCGCACGCGGTGGACCTGTCCTATTCCTGGCCCCCCCAACCGGGAGGGACCGTCTCGTTTACTGCTGCAACTTTCGGCGCTTCTGTCTGCGCGGCACTGATGACCTCGAAGGGGTGGCCGTTGCTCCTGCACGCACGGGCCGCGCCTCACAGGCACTCAGGGCGCCGAACGCCTTCTTATTCATCTATTGTTCATATGGTACGCCGTCCGCGATGTTTGCGAAATCGGGGCAACCCTTAAATGTGACTTCGAAATACCCCAGAAGCTCAGTAAAAAGTACTAGTGTTTGGCTTCCTATAAATCCTCCCATCGGCTGAATAGTAGTACTCCGTTTCGCCCACATATACGCAGGCATGGCCTGGATATATTTGCCCAGACGGCCCCCCCCAAATACCCACGCATGGCGCATTTTCATGGCTCCACAGTACGCACAAATACCCGCGCATGGTCTGGGTATATATGTCCGCGCAAGGGTGCGAAGCCGCCGAAATGCGGCAACACCCCCCGGCGCGGCATAGACCGCAAGGTCTTTGCGGGAAGGGGTTTACGCCGGCATGCCCGAGCCCGGACTTGCTGTGCGGGTCATGCGGCCCGCGGCCGCCGTTGCGGGGTGTAGCGCGCAGGGGAGCATGGGACGGCGGTGCCGACTGCAATGTGCAAGACCCAGCCCGTCAAAGGGACGCGCCCATGGCGCGGTGCCAGTTTGCGCAGGATGGAGTGAACTGCCCGGCACCCCGGCCCCGATACCGGCCACGCCGTCTATCGCCGCCGGCGACAGGACGGTCAGGGCGCACGCGACTGGCATGCCGAACCCCTCCTCGCAAACGCGCCGGAGGGCGAGCGCCCCTTCAATGCAGCCTGCGTGCCCGGAATGCGCGATGTTCCGTCCGGCGAACATTTACCGCTTGTGTTTTGTGGTCCCTGGCGGCGCGCAGTGCGCTTCCGACAGGCAATGGCGCGTCCCGGAAAGGCCCGATAGTGCGGGGTATAAGGGGCTGTCGCCTGCTTTTCCCCGCCATCCACCCGTCACGGCGCCCGGTTCGCATGGTTCCCCGGCTTCTCAACCGGCCGTCCAGGGGGATGAGGCGCATGCAGGTGTTGCGGAATCCCGCCCGGACCGGAATGCAGAGGACGGCGGAGTCAAGGGTTTTCCCCCCGCATAATCAGGGATTCCCTGATACGCCCAACCTTTTATCTATGCTAACCTTCAAGTTGTATTGGTGTGTTTGTGGCGAGCACAAACAGCACAACCATCGAAGGTGCGTTTCACCGGCGGTATGCGACGTATAAATGGGGGCGAAGCCTTTGCACGCAAGAAGTTCGGGAACGGTGGGATTCCGTTAAGAACGGAAAGATGAGCATGCCAAAAGAAATCTCGCGGATACCGGATTGCGGCGTCGCTTGGGCCTTTTTCGGTTTGCAAAAACGCCGGGGGCAGCGCATCCCAGCCGTACTGGCGTGCGCCGCGGTGTTGTTCTGCGGCCAGGGCTGGGCCACACCGGTTTCCGCGGCGATGGATTCCATCGCGGGCCGGGGCGTGCCCATATCCTTCTCCGGGGATGTTGGCGGCGCAAACGAGAAGGGGTTGCGCCTGCCGGGGGGGGTGCTTTTGGCGGCCAATGCCGCCGGTCCTGATGCCGGCGCCAGCGCAGCGACTCCGCGCCCGGGCGGGACAGACGAACCTGCGCCCATGACGCTAAACTGGTCCACCCTGGGTGACGTCGACACCAACGACATCCCGCTTCGCCCGGTGCGGATGCGCGTCCGGATAGGGGACGACCACGCATGGGCACATCCGGACTTCAATGACAGCGATTGGGATGAAACAACCACTTTCAGCCTTCCGGAGGGCAGCACCGCCGACATCGATGGCCAGCCCGTGTGGTTCCGGTTCCCACTGCGGTTTGCACCGGAACTGATCGGCAAACGTCTTGTATTTCAGACCAAGCGCCATCAATACAACCTGCAGTTTTTTCTAAACGGCGCGCCCGTGGCCGGCGCCCAGCACCTTGACCCGACAACAGGGACAACGCCACGCTTCACAGAGGCGCTTCAGACGGACAATGTCGTTGCGCTGCGGTGGGTTCCAAACCCTTTCAGGCCAATCAGAGGGCCTGCCAACATTTTCACACTGTGCGCATACGAATATGACCGGGCGTTAACGCATCTAGACCGGGCGGCAACACTGCAGCGCCGCTTCGCAATCCACCGCTCCGTCCTGATAGCGATCTTGGCTCTTTTCTTCCTGTTTCACTTTTCGCTGCACCGCCATTATCCAAGTCAGCGGCAATCTCTTTGGTACTGCCTTACCACGCTGTTCTGCGCGCTGGCATTGACCGCGCTGCACGTCTCTGAACTTTACAACTATGACTGGTATGTCTGGAAATTCGCGTACTGGCGCTGCTTTCTGCTTCTGCACCTGTGCACCATTGCCTGCGGGGTTGGCCTGTTTCAGGTCCTGCTCGGCGGAAAACTGCGGCGCTCGTTCAAATGGTACGCAGCATTGGCCCTTGCCGCGTATGTGTGCTCCTTCTGGTATGGCAACGACCCGGTGCAGTTCTACCCCCTGCTGCTGCTCCCGGAAGGGGCATGGATGCTTTGGAAGAGAAACAAGCAGCGGGGCTGGTCGATATACCGGGTCTTTACCGAGCTGGCGTTGCTGGCCATCATCCTGTTTGACTCGGTGTCGAGCATGTATGGATACGAGTCGGATAGCGGTTTCGTGCGTTACTGCGCCTGGTACTGCTTTGTGATCATGCTGCAGCTTGTTTCACTTGCGATTGTAAGAAGATATGCGGACGGTGCGAGGCGCATTGAGGCGTTTGCCGAAATCCTTGAAGATGAGGTCCGCGCGAAGACCATGGAACTGAACGCATCCCATGCCCATCTTGAAGACCAGGTGAAGGCGCGCACCCTGGAGCTTGAGGAAAAGAGCGAACGCCTGTCTCAAGAAATTTTAGAGCGCGAACTGGCAACGAAGGCGTTGTCCGAGATATCCCTGCGTTTGTACCGCGCGCGCGAGGAGGAGGGAAGGCGCATCGCCCGTGAGATGCACGATTCCGTGGTGCAGGACCTGGTGGCCATTGATTTGGTCATTGGCTTCGCGGAAGATGCGGTGCCCGACACAAACGATGTGGCCCGGCAGCATCTTATAACGGCCTTGGACCTTGTCAGAAAAAGTTCGCAGGAGCTGCGGACAATGTCCTATCTGCTTCACCCCCCGCTGCTGGAAGAATTGGGCCTTATCCCAATGGCGCGTTCCTACTTGGAGGGTTTTTCCGAGAGAAGCCTCATCCAGGTGGAGGTGGAAATGCCGCCCGAAGCGGACCGTCTGCCGGCTGAGATTGAGTTGACGCTTTACCGCGTGCTGCAGGAATGTTTGGGCAATCTTCACCGGTACTCGGGAAGCGCCACGGCCTTTGTCCGTTTAGAGTTTCAGGCGGACCTCGTTTCTCTTGAGATCAGTGACAAAGGCTGCGGCATTTCACCGGACAAACTGGCGCTCTTGCAGAAACATGCCTCCGCGGGGGGCGTGGGGATTGCGGGAATGCAGGAACGGCTCCGCCTCCTGGACGGCGAATTGTTATTGCAGTCGGGCGCCGGCGGAACCACGGTGTGTGCAAGAATTCCAATCGGAGGCGCCATCCATGGCTAATACGCTGCGTGTGCTGATAGCCGATGACCACGACATTGTGCGGCAGGGCGTGCGCGCACTCCTTGAGGCGCAAAAGAACTGGACCGTCTGCGCGGAGGCGGCAACCGGGCGCGAAGCTGTGGCAATGGCGCTGCAGCAGCGGCCGGACATTGTCGTGATGGACTTCAGCATGCCGGACTTGAACGGAATTGAGGCCATCACCCAGATTCGAGCGTCCCTTCCCGACCTGCCGATTCTCCTTCTCACCATGCATGAATCGCAGAGCCTGGCACGTGAAGCCCTCACCGCGGGAGCGCGGGGGATTGTGCTGAAAAATGAAACGCGACAAGATTTGGTGCCGGCCGTTCAGGCGCTCTCCGAGGGGAAGGTGTTCTTTTCCAATTCGGTCTCGACCATGCTTGTGGACATCTTTGTGCGTGCCCAGACACGCGCCCCGGTTTCCACCGCCGGAGAGGGGACCTTGTCGGTGCGGGAGCGCCAGGTGCTGCAACTTGTGGCGAACGGCAATCGCAGCAGGGAAATCGCGGACTGTTTGGGGATATCGAAAGCAACTGTCGACAAGCACCGCGCAAATATCATGAAGACACTCAACCTGCGCTCGGTCACCGCCCTGGTCCATTATGCCATCCTGCACAAGATTGTGTAGGCCTGGCCCCCGCTGTGCCGCCATTATTATAGCCGGGGACGGTTGCGAATGGCACTGACTGTTAAGGCTTGGGACAGGGCAATCGCATTAAAACACCGACCTGACGAAAACACGGGTGACGGAAGCTTCCAGGCATTGTGGTGTCCAAAAGCCACGAAAGCACGGAACGTTTAACATATGGTTATCGGGAGTGCTCTGCTGTTAGCCGTAGTCCCCCTTTGAAGGGGGGCTTGGAGCAGGCGCGCGGTTCAGTCGTGGCGAAAAGTGCTCTCTCCCGACGACTTCTGTCCCCCGTATCTTCAAAGGGTGATTAACCCGCATGTCTCACCAGTTCACACCACGCCTTTGCAAGACTGTGCCAACGATGCACTTGTAATCCAAGACCACAGGACACACCGTCATTGCGAGCCCCGGACCGCCTGCGGCGGCGATTCGCGGCAGAAAGGCCACCAGGGGACTGGCTCCCGTTTCCGCCCATGGCCAGAGGGCGGCAGCACCAGCGCGTGTCGGAAACGGGTGCCTGTA
>CAIUWO010000884.1 GCA_903902895.1 Candidatus Hydrogenedentota bacterium
CTCGACCGACGGTTCATCGACCTGCACCTTCTGGAAGCGACGCTCCAGTGCCGCATCCTTCTCGATGTACTTGCGGTACTCGTCGATGGTTGTCGCCCCGATGCAGTGCAGCTCGCCGCGCGCCAGCATGGGTTTGAGCAGGTTGCCAGCGTCCATGGCGCCTTCGGCCTTGCCCGCGCCCACGATGGTGTGCAGCTCGTCTATGAACAGGATGATGCGGCCTTCGCTTCCCTGCACCTCCTTGAGCACCGCCTTGAGGCGTTCCTCGAACTCGCCCCGGTATTTGGCTCCGGCGATCAGCGCGCCCATGTCCAGGGCGAAGAGGGTCTTTTCTTTCAGGCCTTCGGGCACGTCCTTGTTGACGATGCGCTGGGCCAGCCCCTCCACGATGGCCGTCTTGCCCACGCCCGGCTCGCCGATGAGCACCGGGTTGTTCTTGGTGCGGCGGGAGAGCACCTGGATGGTGCGACGGATCTCCGTGTCGCGGCCGATGACCGGATCGAGCTTGCCCGAGCGCGCGGCCTCGGTCAGGTCGCGGCCATATTTTTTCAGCGTCTCGTACTTGTCCTCGGGATTGGCATCGGTGACCCGCTGGCTGCCCCGCACCTGCTGCAGCGCCTTCAGCGCCGCGTCGGCCGTGAGCCCCAGCTTCTTCGCCATCTTCGCTGTTTCGGTGCTCCCCTTCAGCGCGGCCAGGAAAAGATGTTCCGTGCTGACGTATTCATCCTTCATCTGCCCGGCCAGTTCAAAGGCCTGGTTGAAGAGCTGCTGGAGCTCGCGCGACGGATAGCGGGTCGCCGCCGCCCCCTCCACGGTGGCCCGCCGGGCCAGGGCCGCGTCCAGCTCCTGCGCGAAGGCGGCGCGGCTGACCCCCAGCCGCTCGACGAGCGGGCGCACCACGCCCTCCGCCTGTTCCAGCAGGGCGAGCATCAGGTGCTCGACATCGAATTCCGCATGCCTCCGCTCCTCGGCGAGCTTCTGCGCGGCCTGCACGGCCTCCTGGGATTTGATGGTCAAACGATCAAGTTGCATGGCGTCCCCCTAACGGATGTGAGTCTATCACAAGACAGTCGGCCGGGACAGACGTTCAACCGCGGACGACGCTTCGCGGCGCTTGAGTGCGGAGGCCGGTTCCGGCAGGCTGTCGCCCCGTGTGAGGTATCACCGGGTCTTCGGGCCCTGGAACCAGGAGGATCGACCATGCGCATCGCCCGCTCGCCTTTCCCGCACCGCTCCGCGCTCGCCCTGCTGGCCGCGGGAGGGCTGGCCCTCGCCGGCGGGCCGGATCTCGCCGCGCAGCAGCCGGCGCCGCCGGCCGCGCGCCCCGCACCTGTTGCGCCAGGCGTCCCGGCGACGACCACCCTCAATTTCAGGGACGCGCCCCTCGAGCAAGTTCTGTATTTCTATGCGGACCTCCGGGGCAAGACGATACTCAGCGCTCCGGGCGTCAACTCCACCGTCACCCTCCGCACGCACGATAAGCTGTCCGCGCAGGAGGCGGCCGACCTCATCGAGGGCTACCTGATCATGTTCAATATCGGACTGGTGGAGGATGGCAAGCTGCTGCGCGTCGTGCCGCTCCCCGATGTCCACCGCGAGACGGCGGAGATCGTCGACTACGACACCGCCCCACCGCGCGAAACGGCGCGGGGCATGATGACCCGCCGCATCCGGCTGAAGTACCTGACGCCCACGCAGGTCGTGGAACTCCTCACGCCGATCAAACACCCGGCGGGGGTCATCCAGTTCCTCGAAACCATGAACGCAATTCTCGTGACCGACACCGCCCCCAACCTGCGCAAGATGAAGGCGCTCCTGGACGATACGGACCTGCCAGTCCTCCCCCGCGAGACCCGCATCTATCAGCTTCGCCATCATACGCCGTCGCTGGTGAAGACCGCGCTCGAGGGGCTGTTCGAGCAGCCGTCGCCCGCCCCCGCGGCGCCGATGCCGGTTCCGGCCTCGCCCACGCCGCCCGGAGTAATCCGCTCGACTCGCCCGCAGATGGCGCCGCGGAACGACCCGGCGCCCTCCCTGGTCCGCGACGCGGTGAACATCTCGCCCGATGATCGGACCGGAGTGCTGCTGGTCGTGAGCCGCGCAGA
>CAIUWO010000885.1 GCA_903902895.1 Candidatus Hydrogenedentota bacterium
AAGAAATACCGCCGTGCCCGGCGGTCAGATGGCGTAACTGTTTGCATATTAACATCTTGGAGATGCAGTATAAAACACGCGGGCTACCCGGCACTTCACGCCGGGCAGCCCGATTTAGGGCAAGTCGCCTGTTTTGGGGCACATATCCGCTCAGCGGATAAGTCGCCCCTGCGCAAGAGAGGTCTCTTCCGTGTTGGTCAGCAACTGGGGACCGCTAAACCGGTACAGACCCGTACCTGAAAACTCGACCACGCCCGAAGCATCGACCGGAGGGGTAATACGATAGGTGAACTCAACGGGAAAGGCGGGAACGGCCACCCAGCCGAACTCGATACCGCCGCCACCGGCCAGAACCTTCCAGATGGGCGGTGGTGACGGGCCGTCCACGCTTCCAACGGTCCAGCCGGACGGGATAGTCTCAGTGCCGACAAGGCCGTACAGGCCCGAATCGCCATACTTCTCAAAGCGCAGGGTAACGTCCACCGTCCCGCCTGGGAAAAAGACCCCTGTGGGGCTGGTCTGCCGCGAAAGCGAAACGAAGGTGTCATTCCCGGTCTGCGGGCGCAACCATGTATTCTCGATATTTGAGCTTACCAATCCCGCGCCAACGTCATAGAGCACGGCGCCCGTCACCTCTTCTAGTCCCGACTGGACCACAGGCACGTTCACCCGGTAGCTTAGCGTGAACGGCGTGCGCGGGGATGCCGATGTCCAGATGAACTGAATGGCGCCCGTGCTTCCTGGCGCGGGGACTGTCTCCGGCAACGGTCCTGACAACACCCGGTCAAAGGTCCAGTCGGCCGGCAGCGTTTCGGAACAGGTCATCGCGGCAACGGACTGATTCCCGACCCGCTCCACACGCAACGTCAGGTCCAGGGATTGCCCGGCGGTATAGCCGTTTCCCGGCGGCGCTGTGCGTCCAAGCGACAGCACGGTGTCGTATGCCGCCGGCGGCGGTGTGTAGGGCGAAAAACTTGCCTTGAACGCCGTGTAGTACAGGCCCGTGGCGCCCTCGTAACCGGAATCAGTGCCGAAGAACAGCCATGCGCAGCCCTCGGCGTCAGTCGTCGCCGTAAAGCTTTCCGAACTTTGCTTGCTGACCATGACATAGTTGTCCGTGCCGTCGTCGGGCTTGCCGATGGTGCCGAGCACCAACGCGTCCGCACCACCCACCGCCTGGTTGCCCTTGTCGATATTCATGCGCAGCCAGTCCTCGCCTTCCGCCACGGTGACCGGCTCCTCCGTCGTTGCCCCGGCTTTCAGGTACACCGAATCAGCGGGGCTGCCGCCTATGCCCACGCTGCCCGTTGGATAGGAACTGAAGAAGTCCGCCTGGAAGTCCACACGGTACACCCTGTTCGGCTCCAGGCCGGTCACACGGCGCTTGAAATACATAAAGAGGTCATCACTGTAATTCTTGCCGGAGATGTAGAGCGCATCGGCCGCGATGAGTGTCTGCACGGGCACGGCGCGCAGTCCCGATTCCAGTCCCCAGTATGCCACCTCATGGTCGGCGGGCAGGTCGGCGAAGCCCGCCACCCATCCGTTGTCGCTTGCGGAAAAGTCAAAGCTGTAAACGCCACCCTCGCCCTCTCCTTCGCCTTCCCCCTCTCCCTCGACCGCCGGTTGGGCGTCGATGGTGGATGCCAGTTCAGCCGTCTCCAACTGGGGCCCGTCGGTGCGGTAAAGCACCTTGCCGCTGAAGGTTTGGACACCCGCCGCCAGTGCGGGAACGAGAAAACGATAGGTCAGGCCAAATGGGAATGCGGGTACGGTGACGTAAAGCATTTCCAGCGCCCCCGTGCCGGGATTGATGCGGGAGAGGCTGGGGGCCGTGCCGCCCACCACCCCCTGGAAGGTCCATCCGGCCGGTATCTGCTCCGTGATGCCCAGCGCGGTAATGTCCGAAGCCGGATACTCCAGTGCCAAAGTGACGTCCAGCGTCGCGCCCGGCGCGTATTGGGCCGTGCTGAAGGTGCGCGCCATGGTGGGCGGATTGCCCGAGGCGGGGCTGACCACAATGAAACCCGCTTTCACCTCGCTATTGGTGGATGCACCGGCAGTGACGGTCAGTTTCACCGTGTATCCGCCCGGCGCAGTGTAGCTGTGCTTTGGGCTTTGCTCGGTCGATGCCGCCCCGTCACCGAAGTCCCAGGCCCATCCCGTGATTGGGTCGGTACCGGCGACACTGGCGTTGGTGAACTGCACTTCGACAGGGGCCGCGCCCGCGCGCGGGGTCGCGTCAAAGGCCGCCGTCGGCCCCGCGCCCGACACAACCACCGCAGCCGGCTTCACCGTTTCAGCCCTGCCCAGCCACGTGCCCATCCGCAGCCTCACGTCATAGGAACCCGGCGCCGCATACGTGTGGGTTGGCGTCTGCTCGACCGACAGGTCGCTACCGTCGCCAAAATCCCATTCCCAGTCAATCTTGAACGGGCCGCCCCCGGTCGAGAGATTGGTGAAGGCCACCAACAGCGGGGCCGTGCCCGCCACCGGGTCGGCGCTGAAATCGGCCGCCGGTTTGCGTGCCTGGTCGCAGCCGCTCAGCGCCAGAAGAGCCATTCCCACGATCCATGCACGCATGACAAGCCTTTTCATCTGAACCCGCTCCCGGTATTTGTTCAGCCCATATGGGTCGGCACCGCCGCCCACATCAGTATACCAGTATTGGAAGGGAACATTTCAGCAAACAAAAGGGCGGGTTAATCCTTGACAATGAAGTATCAGTTGCCATATCTGGACAGTGCAGGAAACGGCTCCGCCGTGTACAATGGTGGCATTAAGTGCAAACACCCAGAAGGTGGACGGAGAAAGACTAGTACATCTGGGCAGGGTCGAGGAACGGCAACCGGCCAATGCTGGCGCATTGACAGAAAGTGTTTTGTATGCGGCGTTTCCTGAAATGGTTCGGAGCGGTTCTCTTGCTGCTCTTTGTGGCGCTTTGGATTGGCGTCGGCTATGTGGGCACAAATATTGTGACCGCGGCCTCGCACCGAAAGGCAAGAGAGAAGAGTGAAATCGCCGGAAAACCCGTGGAACAGGTGTCGATTACGACGGAAGACGGGGTTGTGCTCTCCGCCTGGTATGTGCCGAACGGCGGCGAAAACGCGGTGATCACGCTGCCGGGCATCACCGCCGACCGGGGACAACTGGTTCCCACGGCGGAAACCTATATCAACTGGGGGTTTTCGGCGCTGCTGCCCGACCTTCGCGGCACGGGCGAAAGCCAGGGGGACCTTGTCTCCATCGGCTACCACGAGCGCAAGGATCTCATTGCCTGCGTGCGCTGGCTGCAAAACAAGGGAATCAAGACCATCGGCGCGCACGGCTTCTCGCTCGGCGCCGCCACGGTGTGTTTCGCGATGAAAGAGCTTCCCGACCTGGGTTTTGCCGTCGTTGAATCGAGCTATGACACCATGAAGAGCGCCACTGAACACCGGTTGGACATGGTCCATATGCCCCATTTTATTGGCTGGCCCTTCGGGTACTTCTTGGGCCGCCGTATCGGGGCCGATTTCGCGGACATTTCCCCGGTCAATTACATTTCCTACTGCAAGTGCCCCGCGCTTGTCATGAGCGGTGACAGCGAAGGCGTTGTATCCCCGTCCGAGACCCTTGCGCTGTACGAGAAATGCGGCTCTGACCGGAAACAGATGCACTCATTCAAGAACGGCCGCCACCGACCGTCCATCTCCGAGTTTCCCGACGAGGCGCGCAGCACGTTGCGCCAGTTCTTGACCGAAGAGGTCGGCTGCATACTGCCCTGAGCAAGGTGCTGTGGCGTTACTTGGGCGCGCGAGCAGAGTAGACGCGGCTTTCCAGCCGCGTTGCTTGCGCGCGGTGCGCGCCAGGGTTCGGGGAAAAGAGGCTGGAAGGCTCTTCTACTTTTGGCGCGGCGTTCTTGCAGGCGGTGTCCCTTGGCGGGGCGGCCTGGTGAAATTCCTTGCCTGTGGCGGCTTCAACTCGGGTCTTTCAGCCTTCCGCTCCGGCCGGACCGGCGCGCCGCTCTTTTCGGGCTTGCGCATTATGAACAGGTAGTTGAACCCGCGCAGGAAATAGTTTCCCTCAACTGCGGCGGCGTGCCAGTTGCCCTTTTCGAGATTCTTGTTGCGCCGGGTCACGGTGATGATGTCCACCGGTTCGAAGCGCCGGCGCATCATCGAAAACAGGTCAAAACCGATGGGGCAAAACGGTTTCCCCTTTTGGAAGGAGTCGGAAACGTAGAGGGCCATGTGCCGACCGGGACGCAGAACCCTATCAATTTCGGCAATCACCAGTTCCATGGCCTCGTAATACTCTTTGTTCTGCGCGTCCAACTTTCCGATGCAGCGGGGATCGTCGCTGTATTCCAGATGGGTCGAATAGGGCGGATCGATGAAGACAAAGGACGCCTTGCCGTCCTGAAGCGGCAGTTTCCTGGCATCGCAGCGGAATATGTCGGGACGGGTTGGCTGCAGGTCATAGCCCAGCGCCCGGCGGCCCAATTCGCGGGCCACATCGAGCGTGGTGCCGCTGCCCGCCATCGGGTCAATCACCAGGTCTTTGGGACGTGTGTAGCGTTGAAGCAGGTTCCACAGGATGTACGCCGGCGTGGCGCCCTTGTAGTTTTTGTCGCCCTGCTGCTCGTCGCCGTACTGCTGCGACGGGAAATCCCAGAGCGTGGTGGTCATCAATGTGGGTTTACTGGCCATGGTCTCACTTTCTTCCGGGGCGGCGCGCCCCCGGTAAGGATAGCAGGATTTGAAGCCCGGCGAAAGCGCCGTGATCGGCAACACTGCCAGGCAAGGGGCCAAATTCCTGTATAATGGAGTACTGTTCCCTGAACTGGAGTGATTGGAAATGGAAAAGCCTCACACCATGCCCTTCGGGCCTGAATCGCCTGCGGCATGAAAACCGCCATTCTTCTGATTGCGGCAGGGGGGGCAGCGCTCTTAGTGGCGGTGGCGGTCCTCGACCGGTGGCTTCGCCCGAAAATGGAGCGCATCCGCGTCCCCGAATCCGACCCCCGGCTCGGGGAGCATGCCTCCCTGTCGAAGGATTTTGACGCGCTGCTGCGCCAGGCAGGGGGCCGACCGATGACCGTCGGGACCATGATGGACCGTCTTGCCCTGCGGGGAGACGCCTTCCTGCTCCTCTTCTTCAGCCTGCCCCTGTGTCTGCCCGTGGGAATTCCAGTGCTCACCACCATCCTGGGTCCTGTGCTGGTCTTCGTGTCCTTTTTTCTGCTGCTCGGGCGGCGGACCTGGCTTCCGAAGCGGGTGCGGGACCACGAAGTCCCCTTTGAGAGGATGGAAGGCATGATCCGGCGCATGACCCCCCTGGTGCTGCGCATCGAAAAGCACTTGTATCCCCGTCTTCTCGCGCTCAGCGAGCCCGGACTGGCCGTGCGGCTTCATGCCGCGTATATTCTCGTCCTGGCCCTGGTGGTCTCGCTGCCCATGCCCATCCTCTTTGCCAACCTGGTGGCGGCGGTGCCGATCCTTCTGCTGAGCCTGGGCCTCATCAAGCGCGACGGGCTGTTTATCATCGCGGCCTATGTCGCCGCCATTCCCTGCGTTGCCCTGTACGCGACCCTGGCGCTGCTGGGCATCGAGGGATTGGCACGTCTGTTCGGTGGAATTGTCTGACCGGGGCTCCCGCAGTTTAACGCGGATGAATTTCGCGCATCACGTCTCCCAACTCGGTGGAGAATTTCCAGTACATCGCCCCCATCTGCCAACCCAGGTACACTGCGTACGCGGCGTATAACAGGATGGCGGCGGTCGTGAGCGCCTTCGCGGCCGCGCTCATCTGCTTTGACCGCCAGACCAGGGGAAGCGCGAAGGGCCCCAGCACGGTGAAGGCAAGCACCAGTATCCATACGGGATGGTAATACCATGCCGCCCCCAAATCCTGCCGCTGTCCGCAATGGGGGCAAAACTTGTGGGTGATGTCGGTCACCCTTCCGCATTTCCGGCACATCGGCGGCAATGCGGGAGGCCCTCCGGTCATGCCGGATTTCGCCGGACCGCCAAAGCCCGATGGGTTTTCCTTCTCCACGGCAATCAACCTTTCAGGGTGCGCCGCCATCCTCCCGCGCAGTGAGCGCCACCTTGTCGCATCTCGCCGGACATGCGGCTTTCTGTCAAAACCATTGGCCCAAAAGTACTCCTTTCGGGTATGGTAACACCAGTGCAACGTTGCGTCCCTTGTCCGAGATGACCCACAAAAGGAGCCGGGAAATGAAATTAACGAGAAGACAGGCGCTGGCCGCGGGAATGGCGGCGGCGGCAACCATGGCGGCACGCGACAGTTTCGGGGCGGTGTCGCCCGCCAGGTCCGCCCAGGGCGACGGAGCCATCGGGGCTCAGTTGAAACTGAGCTGCGCGGCCTACTCCTTCCGCGATTACCTGCCCCGGGGCGAGAAGAAGGGCGAGATGACACTCTTCGACTGGCTTGACCTGGCTGCCGCATGGGGCTTGGACGGCGTTGAGTTGACCTCCTACTATTTCACGTCGGAAGAGCCGAAATACATGAACGACCTGAAGGCCAAGGCGTTCCGGCTAGGCTTGGATGTGGCGGCCACCTCCGTGGGCAACAGTTTCTGCAAATCCTCGGCGGAGGAGCGCGCCGGGCAGGTGGCCGATGTGAAACGTTGGATAGACCATTCGGTCGAACTGGGTTCGCCCTGCCTGCGCGTCTTTGCCGGCGGCAGGCCCAAAGACGGTGACCGCAAGCGCGATTTCGGGTTCGTGGTCGAATGCCTTAAAGAGTGCTGCGATTATGCCGGGGCACGCGGTGTGTTTCTCGCGCTGGAGAATCACGGCTATCTGACCGAGACGGGAACGGAAGTGCTCGCCATTCTCGACGCGGTAAACCATGAATGGCTCGGACTCAATCTCGACACCGGCAATTTCATCCGCGAGCCCTACAAGAGCATGGAGGCGGTCATGCCCAAAGTGCTGACCACCCACGCCAAGACGGAGGTGCACACCGAGGACGGCAAGGGCAAAGAACCCGCCGACTATGCGCGCATCGTGCGCATCCTGCGCGACGCCAACTACCGCGGCTATCTCTCGCTCGAATACGAGGGCGAGGAAGACGCCAAAACAGGCGTGCCCAAGTACCTGGCCAAGCTGCGGGAGGCGATGAAGGCGTAAGACCCACTCCGCGGGATGCCCCCGCAAGGGGGCGCACAATAGTGGCCATGGGTGGAGCGAAACGAAACACCCGAACCCGCAACATCCACGCAGTGCCCCCGGAGGGGGCCATGGGAGCCACGGGTGACCGTAGGGAACCCGTGGACCCATGACGCCGTTCCGTCGTCCCCATCGGGGGCGAACTCTTCCGTCGAGGTACTACTCGTCGAAGGCAATGGTTCCTCTGGGGCCTATCAGGCATTCCCGTCATACTGCGACAAATCCTGGGCTATTTCTGCTCCCGCTGCAATGCGTGGACTCCCTCCAGCGCTTCCACGGTCTTGGGTGTCATGGGCCACTCATCGGGGTACTTCTTGAACTCAACATGGCCGTCCAAATACAAGACGTGTCCGCCTCCTTCATAACACTGTGACAGGGATGAGTCGCTGTCTTTAGGCACTCGGAGGGCCACATCATCATTTGGACTCCCTGGGAACTTAAAGAGCCGTGACAAGGGTGAATCGCCATCCAACATTTTCGCGAAAAACCAACCCACACCATGTCCTTCTCCCGGATGGTTCTGGTGCCGTTCAATCATGAT
>CAIUWO010000886.1 GCA_903902895.1 Candidatus Hydrogenedentota bacterium
AAGAAATACCGCCGTGCCCGGCGGTCAGATGGCGTAACTGTTTGCATATTAACATCTTGGAGATGCAGTATAAAACACGCGGGCTACCCGGCACTTCACGCCGGGCAGCCCGATTTAGGGCAAGTCGCCTGTTTTGGGGCAAGCCAAGCTTACCGTATGGGGATGCCTTGCGACAGGTAGGTCCGCGCTGTGTTGGTTTCAAACTGCGGGCCGCTGAACCGGTAGAGCCCCTTGCCGGCAAATATCACCACTCCAGAAGCCCCCGATGGGGGAGATGTGTGATAAGTGAACTCAATTGGAAAGACCGGGACGGCCACCCAGCCAAATTCCACGCCGCCGCCGTTGGCCAGCACTTTCCATATGGGCGGTGGCGACGGGCCATCTACGCCTTGAATAGTCCAGCCGGACGGAATGGTTTCGGTGCCGACAAGACCGTACAGCAGCAACTCGCCATGCTTCTCAAAACGCAGGGTGACATCCACCTGTCCGCCAGGAAAATAGACGCCCGAGGGGTTGACATGTCGTGCAAGGGAAAGAAATGTGTCACTTCCCGTTATTGGCCGCAGTTGGGTATATTCGGGATTGGAGGAAAAATGCACAGTCCCTGAATAATATAACAGAAGACCGAAAATATCCTGTATTCCTGTCTGTCCAACGGGCACCGCAACACGATACGTTAGAGTAAAGGGAGCCCGTGGTACGAAGTTCGTCCAACTGAATTGGATTTCCCCATCGCCTGGATTGGAGAAACTCTCCGGAATCGGGCCCGACACCAGCCCGTCAAAAGTCCAGCCGATCGGCAATGTTTCACTACAGGTGAGTGAGGTGGCGGGCTGACCGACTCGGTCGACGTGCAAGGTCACCTCCATACTCTGTCCCGGGGTGTAGCTGTCTTCCGTCGAGACCGTGCGTTTCAGGGACAAGAGCGTGTTGTGGGCCGCCGGCGGCGGGGTGTAGGGCGAAAAACTGGCCTTGAACGCCGTGTAGTAAAGGCTCGTGGCACCCTCAAAACCCGAATCGGTGCCGAAAAACAGCCATGCGCCCCCTTCGGAGTCAGTGGTGGCCGTGAAGCTTTCGGCGCTTTGCTTGCTGACAAGGACATAATTGTCCGTCCCGTCATCGGGCTTGCCGATGGTGCCGAGCACCAACGCGTCCGCGCCACCCATCGCCTGGTTGCCCTTGTCGATGTTCATGCGCAGCCAGTCCTCGCCCTCCACCACGGTGAGCGGCTCCTCCGTCGTTGCCCCGGCTTTCAGGTACACCGAATCAGCGGGACTGCCGCCTATGCCCACACTGCCCGTTGGATAGGGACTAAAGAAGTCCGCCTGGAAGTCCACACGGTACACCCTGTTCGGCTCCAGACCGGTCACACGGCGCTTGAAATACATAAAGAGGTCATCGCTATAGTTCTTGCCGGAGATGTAGAGCGCATCGGCCGCGATGAGTGTCTGCACGGGCACGGCGCGCAGTCCCGATTCCAGTCCCCAGTATGCCGCGTCATGGTCGGCGGGCAGGTCGGCAAAGCCCGCCACCCATCCGTTGTCGCTTGCGGAAAAGTCAAAGTTATAAACGCCCGCTTCGCCCTCGCCCTCGCCCTCGCCTTCACCCTCTCCTTCCCCCTCGCCCTCGACCGCCGGTTGCGCGTCGATGGTGGATACCAGTTCAGCCGTCTCCAACTGGGGGCCGTCGGTGCGGTAAAGCACCTTGCCGCTGAAGGTTTGGACACCCGCCGCCAGTGCGGGAACCAGCAAACGATAGGTCAGGCCAAAGGGGAATGCGGGTACGGTGACGTAAAGCATTTCCAGCGCACCCGTGCCGGGATTGGTGCGGGAGAGGCTGGGGGCCGTGCCGCCCACCACCCCCTGGAAGGTCCATCCCGCCGGAATCTGTTCGGTGATGCCCAGCGCGGTAATGTCCGAAGACGGATATTCCAGTGCCAGGGTGACGTCCAGCGTCGCGCCCGGCGCGTATTGGGCCGTGCTGAAGGTGCGCGCCATGGTGGGCGGATTGTCCGAGGCGGGGCTGACCACAATGAAACCCGCTTTCACCTCGCTATGGGTGGATGCACCGGCGGTGACGGTCAGTTTCACCGTATAACCGCCCGGCGCAGTGTAGCTGTGCTTTGGGCTTTGCTCGGTCGATGTCGCCCCGTCGCCGAAATCCCAAGCCCATCCGGTGATTGGGTCGGTACCGGCGACACTGGCGTCGGTGAACTGCACTTCGACAGGGGCCGCGCCCGCGCGCGGGGTCGCGTCAAAGGCCGCCGTCGGCCCCGCGCCCGACAC
>CAIUWO010000887.1 GCA_903902895.1 Candidatus Hydrogenedentota bacterium
TATGAGCCCGGAATGGCAGGAGTTGATCGGCCATGCATTCTCGGAAGCCGACCGGTTGGGCCTTCAAATCGGGATGGCGGCGGGTCCGGGATGGTGCGGGACCGGCGGGCCGTGGGTGAAGCCGGAGCAGTCGATGCAGCATCTGGTGGCGAGTGAAACGAGCGCCACCGGACCGGCAAGGTTTGACGCGGTGCTTCCCCAGCCAAAACCGCGCGTGCCGTTCTTCGGTGAGAACACGCTGACGCCGGAACTTCACAAGGTTTGGCGGGACTTTTACAAGGATGTGTTGGTGCTGGCCTTCCCCACGCCCGCGGGCAACGCCCGCATCGCCGATGTGGACGAAAAGGCCCTCTACTTCCGGGCACCCTACTCGTCGCAGCCCGGCGTGAAGCCTTTCCTGACCGCACCGGCCGATCCTGCGGCCGTGGCGGCGGACCAGTGCGTCGCCTCCGACAAGGTCATCGACCTCACCGACAAACTTGGCCCGGACGGCCGGCTAGAATGGGACATGCCCGCGGGGAACTGGACGATCATGCGCTTCGGGCGCACCATCACGGGACAAACGTCGCGTCCCGCGCCGGATCCGGGATTGGGCTTGGAATCGGACAAGTTTGACCCGGCCGCCATCGACGCGCACTTCGAGGCGTTCATTGAGACCCTGCTGAAGAAGACCGGCGACCCGCAACGCCCCGGCCGGGGCCTGACCACGCTGCACTTTGACAGTTGGGAAATGAGTTCGCAGAATTGGTCGGGGAAGTTCCCGGAGGAATTCTCCAAACGCCGCGGCTATGACCTGGCGCGGTTCCTGCCCACGATGCTGGGCCGCGTGGTGGACAGCGCCGAGGTTTCAGAGCGCTTCCTGTGGGACCTGCGCCAGACGGCGCAGGAACTGGTGGTCGAGAACCACATGCTCCGGTTCAAGGAACTGGGCCGGAAGCACGGACTGGGCCTTTCCGTCGAGCCCTATGACCTGAACCCCAGTTCCGACCTGACACTGGGCGGCACGGCCGATGTGCCCATGTGCGAGTTCTGGTCGAAGGGTTTTGGATTCTCCACCGAGTTCAGTTGTGTCGAGGCGACGTCGATTGCGCACACCATGGGGCGGCCCATCGTCGGGGCCGAGGCATTCACGGCGGCGCCGGGCGAGGACTGGCGGCAGTATCCCGGCTCCATGAAGGCGCAGGGCGACTGGGCGCTGTGCGCGGGCATCAACCGCTTCGTCTTCCACCGCTACCAGGCGCAGCCCTGGCTGGACCGCTTCCCCGGCATGACCATGGGTCCCTACGGTGTGCACTGGGAGCGCACGCAGACGTGGTGGAGCATGGTGGACGCCTACCATCTGTACCTGAGCCGCTGCCAGCAGATGCTCCGGCGCGGGCTGTTCGTCGCAGACATCCTCTATCTCGCCCCCGAAGGCGCGCCTAATGTGTTCCGTCCGCCCAGTTCGGCCATGCAGGGCGCGTTGCCGGACCGGCAAGGCCACAACTTCGACGGCTGCGCGCCCGACGCGCTGATCGAGCGGGCCTCGGTCAAGGACGGACGCATCGTCTTCCCAGACGGCATGAGCTACCGCCTGCTCGTTCTGCCGCGCTTCGACAGCATGACACCGCGCCTGCTGGAGAAGATCGTGGCGCTGGTAGAGGACGGCGCAACCGTCATCGGCGCACCGCCACGTAAGTCGCCCAGCCTTTCGGACTACCCGAACTGCGATGCGCAGGTCCAGCAGTTGGCTGAAAAGCTTTGGGGACTGGGAGCGCCGGCGTCCCCGCCGGCTCGGGAGACTGGAAACAACAGCTTGCTGAATCACAAAGTCGGCAAGGGCATGGTCATTCTGGACGCAGGGGCGTCTGCACCGGCCATAGCCAACCCGTTAGCGGACGCCAGATGGATATGGTCACCCGAGGGCAATCCGGCCGTTTCCGCGCCGCCCGGAAAACGGTATTTCAACCGCGAATTCGAAGTCGACAGCACCCGGCCCATCCAGTCGGCGCAGGCCGCCATGACCGCAGACAACAGTTTTGAACTGTTCGTGAACGGGCAATCGGTGGGCACCGGAGCCGACTTCAACGTGATTACCACCATGGATGTGGGCGCGCTGTTGAAGCCTGGGCACAATGCAGTGACCGTGGTGGCCGACAACGGTGATAACAAGCCCAATCCGGCCGGACTGATCGGGGCACTGCATGTCTGCTTCAGTGACGGAGGCACACAGACTGTGAACACCGACCAAAGGTGGACCAACGCGTCGACTGAGAACGGAGACTGGA
>CAIUWO010000888.1 GCA_903902895.1 Candidatus Hydrogenedentota bacterium
GTTCAAGGCATTCACGATCTATGCGTGGAATGAGTTCGGCGAGGGCGGCATTGTGGCCCCCACCCAGGGGGACCAGTACATGAAACTGGAGGGGATAAGGACCGTTTTCGGCGGCAAGTAACGAAAGCCAGAGCGAGGGACGGAACTATATTGAGTGCGGCGGCCATGCCGCCGCTTTTCTTCGCCGGGGCCATGCCCCGGCAGGCGAAGTGCAACTTTGCGGACAGGGCATTGCGCAGTGCAACTGCGCAACGAGCAAATGGACAACGTCCGCATTCGGCAGGAATTGAGATGTATAATTCCTACGGTGTAAAGCGGCTGTGAATTTAGCGAGTCAAGAACAACATCAAGAAGAAGTCAATTCAACATTCTCAGAGCGTTGACTCTTATGGGAAGTGATAAGGAGGCGTCACATGTCCAATAGAGGTAAGAGTAAATACTCCGTTGGAATAGCAACTGTATTGCAGCGCTGCCGCTGGGGGACAATCAGTCTATGGTGCGGGTTCTTGGCATGCCTGTGCCCGTTGTTGATCGTGATTATAGTGCTGGTGGCAAGGCGCCCTGTCACAGATACTTTGTATCATCAAGTCCTTGCATGCCAGTTGTCAATCTTTGCAGTCTTGGTTGTCGTTGCGATTGTTGTGAGTCGTGCGCCAAAGAGACAGACCTCTGGCGCCACAATCTCTGCACTAGAAAAGCGCAGAACCGGTACCGGATTTTGGTTGGGCTGTGCGCCGTTGCTTGTAGCGTTGTTGGCCTTAGGACCTAACTTTCTTTCTCAGTGTGGGAATCTGCCTGGTGGGACGGATGCTTGTCACACAAGTGTGTTTACAATTGGATTCGACATGGAAAGGTATGCATCCCGCGATTACCAACATTTCTACCCGGAGTTGTCTGCCAAACCGGGTCGTCTTGCCATTCAAAACTGTGATACAAAGGGCGTGTGCTTCTTTCCGCAGTATCTTTCGCCTCTTGAGGTTCTGACGTGCCCTCAGGGGGCATGGCCCAACGGTCTGCTTCAGGAAGATGGACGGCCAACAATAGATGATTGTCTGGAGAACTCGTCATATATTTACCTCGGCTACGCCATCCATGACGAGGCCGAAATGCAGACCTTCGCTGCGGCTTATAAGAAACAGATGGACGAGGGGCTTGCCTTCAGTGCCGATTTGATCGTACCTCCCGCAGATGGGAAAGGCGCGAAGGTTGTTTGTCGTTTGCGCGGGGAAAAGCGGAAGACTTCGACCGGTGACGGAGAGGGTAAACATCCCCCTGAATCCCACGTCGAAGGGCGACCTGAGGTGCTCCAGGAGGGAGAAGCCACGCACTATACGGCGGAGGAACGATCCCGTATCCCGGTGCTCATTGAGCGACTGGGCCATCACAAGCTTATGGGCGGGAATGTGCTCTTCCTAAACGGCCATGTGGAATACATGCGCTACCCCGGTAGCTGGCCCATGACGGAGAAGACCATGGCCATTCTGCGCGACATGGAAGCCTACCGGCCGCAGCGGGAGGAGAGCAAGACTCCTTGAGCAAAAGAGAGGCACCCCGGGACGCGGCGGGCGAAGTGCAACTTCGCGGACAGGAACGTTGCGCAGTGCAACTGCGCAACGAGAACGACTTTGCCTGCCCGGTGGAATCATGGCGTTTACTATCTACGCATGGAATGAGTTCGGCGAGGGCGGCATTGTGGCCCCCACGCAGGGGGACCAGTACATGAAACTGGAAGGCATTAAGACGGTGTTTGGTGCCCCCCCAAAGTGGGGCTATCAACGCAAGGGCGCGGAGACGCAAGGGCGCGAAGGCTGAATGGTCACGTTGCCTTGTGGCTACGGCGAAGCCGACCTACTCCACCCTCACCGGTATCGCCGCGCGCGCCTCGTCGTTCTGCAACCCAATCTGCTCCAGCGGAATCTGCTGGAATCCCAGCGCCAGCGCAGGTGATTCGGGCTTGAGGTGGTA
>CAIUWO010000889.1 GCA_903902895.1 Candidatus Hydrogenedentota bacterium
ATCACCACATCGCAGTGTTCAGGACGCTCGGCCACAATCTCCGCGGCTTTCAGCACCTTCTCGGGCTCCTCGCCTGCAATGTCAAAGATGGCGTTGCGGAATTTGAAGGAGTCTTCATCGTGAGGGCAAATTCCGAAGCGTCTCGAAAATGCCTCTGCCATGTATCCTTCATGCACGCGGATACACTCCTGACCCACCCCAAGTTCTGCCGTCAGGTCCAAAAGGAGGCTCTCCAGGGCCCGGTAGCTGTCGAAGTGGACGAGCGAATCCAACCTGTTCTTAGCGTCCAGAGCAGGGTCCTTTCCGTGGGTAAGTTGTGTGAGTTGGTCTAATAGCGGAAGCTTGGCGTCCAACTCGAATTCCACCACGATATTCTCTGATGGATGACCCGTTCCGCGCGCGCAGGACCTTTCATCATCCTCCGTCGCAGCCGACATGAATGGCAAGTCATCCCGGTCATCCGAAAGCTTCTTCTTTCGTGGCATTAGGTCGCCCTCCGTCCATTGTGAGTATTCTGCGGCATCCTGACCCATCTCGCGCAGTCAGCTTCTTACCTTCCTTGCCTTGATTTTGTCCCGCTCCAAGGGGAATGCCCGCACGTGGCAGGACAGCCAAGGCTCAAGCCATCAACACGCTATACGAGTACTGCGAACAAAGTCAAAAGAGGAGGGGGGTTGACCAGTGTCGCACCTATGTGGGGTGTCTGAAGTCCGCACGTCTGCCTGTATCGGTAATGCCGACACCGGCGTGGTAAGCCATCTGAGTGTTTGCGGCGAACCAGCGCCGCCAAAGCACAGCGCGCATCGCACTTCTCTGAAAAAGGTGGGGAACCTGGGGAACGCGGGGAACGGAGCACAGCCGCGCTGCACAGGAAAAGGAAACCGCCCGGCCCGGATTGCCCAGGCCGGGCGGCGGTCATCAGCGTCCTAGTAATCGCACGCTTGGTCGTTGTGTTCTTCGTCCGGTTCGGCGGCGGTTTGCTGGCGCGTCTCGAAGTCGAGATCCAAGATGCTCAGGTCCACGGCGTAGACGCGGGTGAGCTTGCCTGCGGCCTGGCGCTGAACTCCCTGTGGGGCCAAGTCCCCCAGGCGGAACCGCGCCTGCAGCTTGCCGCCTTTGGTGCAGTGCAGCAGCCCCAGCGACAACAGCTCCCGAGCAACTGCTGTCGGGCTGTAGCCGCCACAGGCCTTCGTGAAGGTCGAGTTGTCCAGAAGGGCCACGGTCCTGTTCCCTACGGTCTTGATCTGGACGGTGCCGGTGTAGGCCGGATTCTGGCCTGGGCTGTCGGCATTCTGCATGCGCTGCACGTTCGCGTTGAGGTGGTCCCGCAGGGCAGTGACGCCCTTCATCGAGTCGCTCAGCAGGACCGTTGCGCGGAGCCACAGGCCCATAACCTTTGTGACGGCGTCAAGTGCCTCCTGCTCCGAGTAGGGCAGCACGCCGGCCCGGCAGGCCAGCGTACCGGCGCACGCGACCAGCGCGAACCGCTTGACGACCCGCTTCTCGGCGTCGTTGGCCTTGGCGTCTTCGAGCAGCCGCCCGAGGCACTCCCCCTGCAGCCGCCGCGCGTCGCCGTACATGTCGGGCATGTCCAGCAGCGCCCGCACGAAGGCTGGTCCGGCGGTGCCGTAGCAGGTGGAGCAGGCCCCCTTGATCTCGTCGGCAAAGTCGGCCGGGGCTTTGTCGTGGCATTCGACCAGCACGTCGTCGCCGGTCGGAATGTCCACCATGCGGACCTCCTGACCGGCCCGCGACCGCCTCGACGTGCCCGTGTCGATTCCCTCCCTCACGCTCCATTCGCCGGTCGAGACGACCAGCAGATGCCAGCGGTAGGGGTCGCGTAGCCCCGCACTTCTGGTCATGCGCGCCTTGCCTTCCCCCGACGACAGCTTGTACACAATCCTGTCCAGGTCGTTCCCGGCGAACTCCCCAAGCTCGTCGAGCACGAGGCAAAGTCCGGAACGGCCGTTGGCCAGGGGTTCCACGGCGTTCCCCGTCGCGCTCCACTTGGAGAGATAGCTCGGGGCCGCGGGGTTGCCGCTGGAGGCGCCCAGCCCCCAGACGCTTGCGCACGCCTGCGCCGCTGTGGTCTTGCCCTTGCTGCTTGGCCCGTAGAGGTGGAAGCCGCCGCCTTCGAGCGCCAGCGGCTGGAGGAGCGGCGCCGCCATGCCGACCATGATGCCAAACATCAGAATGGGGTTGCCCTGCACCCGAATAGCGACGTCCCGCTGCCATTCCTCAAGGCTGCCCAGGGCGCTGATACTCTCGACGTTCTTCCTGGTGCGCAGGTCGGCCGGGTCGATGCCGACCGGGCCGTTCGGGCCGACAATCGCCCGTTCGGGCAGCACGAAGGCCATGCCCTTCCCATCGCCGACCCAGCCGGTCCGGTCCACCCGGAGCAACCGGCGCCGGGGCGTGCTCGCCTCCAGGTACTCCGCCAGTCTGATGGGGTTGCGCACCCCTGAGCGAAGCCCGTTTTCCGCCAGCCGCGCGGCGAGCCCGTTGCGGCCGTAGAGGATGTCCATCGCGACGGCGACGTCCCGAATGCGCCCGTCGGAGTCCACGCCCCGCACGATGACTCTGCGTTCGTCGCCGTTCTCGCTGGCCGACTCGGCGTGCACCCAGAGGGGGCGCCGAGCGATCTGGATGCTGTAATTGCCCTTGCCTTCCGGATCGCAGTGGACGCCCTTGGCATCAACCCGGAAACCCTCGGGCAGTTCCACGTCCGCCAGTTCCACGCTGAGGAATCCTTCGAGCCCCATCTGGCAAATCAGGGACTGGATCTCCTCCTCGAACACCCGAACCACCGCCATTCCGGAGTTGTTGCGCAGCCAGCCGTTCGCGGCTGGCCCCTGTTCCGCCGGCGCGGTCTCGGACGTTTCCGCCGGCACCGCGTTCCGGGGCTCGCCATCGAGGCCGTTTCCCCCGGCTTCACCCGTGTCGTAGTCGTCGTTCGCAGTGCTCTCGCTGCCTCCTTGTGACCGATTCGCCAGGGTGCCATCGGCACTCGGCGGTTCATCGCCATGTCCGGCGCCTGTCGCACTCGCGACTGCGTCCCCGGCCTGCCCCGGCTTCGCCGGCACCGCGTGCAGACAATCATCATCAGGACTGGATGCCAACCTCTCCACTTTCGCAAGCTCGGCGTCCCTGATGTTACTGGGCGGGTCGGCGGCCGTGAGTTCCCGGGGCTGGGCCAACTGTTCTGTGTCCGCCTGGGCCATGAGCGCCTTGAGGTCTTCGGCGGTCAGGTCCGTTTTCGTGTTTGGCATTACAGATTCCTTCTATTGCAGTTAGGGGTTTGGTTCATCGTCTGCCGGGAAGGTCGTAGCAGGCCTTCCCGGCCAATGCCGCCGCGTCGTCCATGCAGGGATTGGCGCGGCGGCACCGAACTGGGTGGGGGTGGGGCGATATTTGGAAGACTCCGTTGCACAATGCGGGCGCTGTAAGTTCGGCAGGGGGAGGCCCACACCGGGGCCTCCCCCACACAACGGTTAGGCTTCCAAGGTCGTGTCCTTCCAATATGTGCTGGGGATAGAACCTGCGCCGGTGAACGCGCCGCGGTCATGCGCGACCAGGTGAAGCTTGAGTTTTTGCCCGTGAAGAAGTGGGCCGACGTACACGAGGCGCTCCCGTTCTAGGTCTTCATGGCAGCGATAGGTTGCTGGGGCCGGTTCGGGCCTGAGACCGAAGGCGCCTACGTCCCGCGGGTGAACCACAGTGGCGAAGGACTCGCCCTTGGTGTTCACCGCATGCAGGACATGGCAGGCCCGGCCGCAGCTGCGCGCCAACTTCATCATGCCGATGCCGCCCAGAAGATAGTTGATGCCCGCCCGGCCAATCTCCGCGCGCAGCATCCGCTGGTCCTTTGGGTCAGACAAGTCGCAGCGCCGCGTGAGCGAGCGGTGCGCGCCGCCAAACCGCTGCTCGAACACGAGACTCCAGCAGTAGCGGCCGTGGATCTCGAAATTGAGCGAGCTCACGACCAGCCGTAGCTTGCGCACGGCCCCGGGCGGAAGCAGGTCGCCGACCATGACGAATTTCGCGGCTGGGTCGGAGGGCAGCGGTTCGACTTTGGGGGGGTGGGCCAACCGGCTGCGCCCGTTCACCTCGACGTGTTTCATGACCATGGCGGACCGGCCCCTGGCGTCGGTGACGTGAATCATCGCGAGCGGTTTCGTGAATCGCGCCGCCAGCCGTCTGAGCTCGCGGCTGCGGCTCACCGAGATGTCTAGGATTTCCGCCTCGGCGCGCAGCACGGCGCGGTCGGCGGGGTCGCTCCAGAACAGGTCGCGAGTGAAGCAGGTATGCGCACCCTCGAAGCGCTGTGTCAGGGCGAAGTCCTGGGACCCGTCCGGGAAGAGCAGGTGCCGGAAGATTCTCGCGACCGGCTTGACGGTGGCCGACGCATTGAGGACCAGGGGTTCTGTGTGGAAGACGATGTTCATGGCTATTTCCTTCTTGGGCTAAGCCGCGGGAACCGCTACGCCCATATGGGCCACCTGCGCACGGGGGCCGTTTTGGGTGACACGCGGGGTGCGCCCCGCTTCGTGAAAAGAAAAGCCCCGCCCAGCTTGAGCCTGATTTGCGACCGACCGCGCGGATACTCCTTTCTGGATAGCGGTGGGGTTTTCGAAAATCCGTGGCACAAGAGGCGGGAAACGTGACGGGAAGTCCTTTTCCTTCATCCATATATGTTCCAACTGGATAATACGCCGACGAAATAACAGCCCCCCTGCCGGGGCGTCTTTTCTATAAGCCCTTTTATTCCAATGGCTTATGCGCTCTAATTTCCTCCTGCGGAGGCCCGGGAAAGGTCCGAGATGCCGGGAAGGAAGGGTCGTAACGGGGTAGGGCTAAGCCCGTGTATCTCCTGGACAAAACCGCGGGCGGGCCGTAGACCCCCTGCACAGGGGGCTTTCCGCGCGGGGCAGGATCGGCCGCAGGCTGGTTTAGTTGGTTTGGCTGGTTTTATTTTGAGGTTTAGGCGAGGGGATGAAGTCCAGCTGCTGGTCCGTCTTCTGGTTCAGTTCTGGGCAATGACCATTTCACAAGAAGGTGCCATCCGTGCACTGGCCGCGGTTCTTGCTCAGACCAAGGCTTCTGCAATTCCTGCCGGAAAGTCTGCAAAACAAACCAGCCAAACCAACTTTGTGCTTTCCAACACTCGTTGAATCAAGCGGGACGAGGGCCGGCATCTGTTGGTTTGAGGTTGGTTTGTCATCCCTCCATAGGTTTGGCGGGTGACTGCCCGGGCGGCGCTGGCGCGCAGGCCGAAAGCATCTGAGTGGCTGCGGCGCACCAGCGCCGCCACGGCATAGCACAGTACCCCTCTCTCTAAAAAATGCGGGGAACGCGGGGAACGGACTGTTTCCAGAACAAGCCCTGCGTCCACCCTGCCGCCTTGCGCGGCGGGGGCGGTTCGCTTTGGGCGCATGTTCCTTCCCGTTTCTTTCCAGGCCCAGCCAGAAGGGCGAAACCCCCAATTCCAAGAAAGAAAGTACCGGCTTTGGACCGGTTCAAACGGCTTTGCGCCTTTTTGACCAACTTTTTGCGAACAGACCATTGAGGGGAATGACCGCCGCGCGATGTGCAGGTTTCAGGAGCCACGGACTTTGGCCTTCTTGACCTGCCGACGCGGCCGACTCCACGAAGAAAGGCACCCCAATCATGGCCACGAAAAGGACAAGGCTTGCACAGGAATGGCGCAAGGTCTGGCAGTCGCCCGAATTTCAGGCGGCCGTGCGGGACGGCATCGCGCGCATGCGCGCCGGCGATGAGTGGTCGCTCGGCACCATCGTCAGCGCGCGGACCTGGAACGGTTTGCACGCCGACCGGGTCGAGCGCGGGAAAATGCGGCGCTGCATCGGACGCACCTTCCAGATTCACTGGAAGACCGGCGACTACCCCAGGATCGAGCCTGTTCCGGGAAGCCGCGGGCCCACACTTTGGCGCCTGCTCCAGTCCCCCTGGACCTGACCCCCGCTGGCACGACGGGGTCCCCTGGTGCTGCCGGTCACGGCGGGATGGCCGGCAGAACCCACCCCAGCCTCTACGCCGTCGACCAGCGTATTGTCCCATGACTTCGAATCCCGCCGGGCTTCCCCGGCCGGCGCCGGCGAGGGCCCGAACCCGCAGGCCACCGACTTCTGAGCACTTGCCCATCACCACCGCCCGTCCGGGCCAGTCCGGACGGGCGGTTTCTCTTTGGGGCGCCGCGAGAAGGCCTTCTTCTCCGGCCCTGGCGCCGGGTCACAGCCTGGACAGGAATCGGGCCGCGCGGGCGGGGCGCTCGAATTCGCCCTTGTTCCAGAGCGCCCAAGAGATGAGTTCATCAGGGCCATCCACCACCCGCGGCCATTTCATGGGCTCGCCGACCATCTGCTCGAACTGCATGCGCCCCTGGTGCACGTCCCACGCGGTGTACCAGGTGCCGGGCACCTCCACCTCCATGTCCCGCACCTCCAGGGCCTCGGGCGGCACCACGGTCATCGACTTGAGCAACGGCCCATCCTCGAAGAAATGCTCCCACTCGCCGTCCGGGTCACAGGCGATCCCGTGCCGGTCGAGAAACATGGCGAAGTAACCGCGCAACTCATCCCGCGTCACGTCCGAATGCTCCATCCTGTACTCGTCCAGGGGGCCGCGGGGCATCATGTCCTTGTCGTAGCAGTTCAAGTCTTCGGTTCGGGCCAGCACGGCGCGCCACCACCGGGTGAGCAGCTCGCGCGCCGGCAGCGGTGCCAGTTCGCCTGTCGTTTCGGTCGGCACCGGACCCCTGCCCTCCACCAGACGGCCGGTCTGCGCCGCGAAGGCGTCGCGGCAGGCATGCCAGTCCGGCAATTCGATGCAGTTGCGCCTCACGACAATCCATTCCACCCCGGCTTGCCGGAACAGGCGCGCCCTCACCCGCTCGGCCGTGGGCGGCAGCAGCACCAGCAGGCGCCCGAGCGCCAGTTCATCGTCCAGGGGGGTGTGGCCCGCACGGCGGCTGAACACCCGGTAGCTTTGCAGCAGCCGGTCGACGGCGCACAGGCGGTTCCAGTGGCGCCGCTTCTGGCCCCACGGGTCGCGCTCGTCCGGCGCGGTGACACCCTCTGCCAGCTTCCAGGCCCACCAGTCGTCCACCGCCTCCAGGTTCGCGTCGGCCACCGGCTCGGACGGGCCGCCCTCGACCCACTCCGCGTCGTTTAGCTTCGCCGCCCGGCGGAAGGACGCCCGGCATGCATCCAGGTCGGGCAGCAGCAGCCCGCGCTCGGGCCAGCGACCCCAGACGGTCTCCCATTCTTTGCGCTGGTTCTGCGCGCTCGTGCAGCAGTCCACCCAGAAGACTGCCTCGGGCGCGCGGCGACTCGGCAGCAGCGCCCGGACGGCATCGGCGAAGTCACCGCCCTCGTGCGCCTCCACGCCGTGCCGCAGGCAGAAGTCGAAGTAGCTGCGCCACAGGCTGCCCAACGAGGCGCGGCGGCACCACTGGCCGAGTTCCATCGTCTCACCGACGGAATGCCCGCACCGCAGCTTCCACCACCACCACAGCGGGACGGTGGTCTCCGCGAAGATCTTCCCCAGCAGGGCCGCGCGCGCCGCC
>CAIUWO010000890.1 GCA_903902895.1 Candidatus Hydrogenedentota bacterium
CCGAAATGCTGCTAAACGGCCCGCACACGGTCATCGTCACCGAAAAAGACGCGGCACGCATCCCCAATGCGCCTGAAAACGTGCTCGCGCTCGCGATACGGTTGGAGGAATGGGCACACACTAACGCATCCCAATCGCATCGCAGCAAAGTTTGAGACATATTAAGAGGGTGGATATAATATCCATGGCATAAACGTTCAGTTTTTCATAGAAATGGCAGAGAAACGCTACGATTGCACGGGGTGCGGACAGGAGGCAGGCATGTCAAAGAGAAACGCATGCGCAAGACTTGTGTTGAGCGGGTTCATCGGGCTCCTGTGTCTTGGATATCTGCCGGCCTGTACCCCTCAACAAATTCTGATACCCGATGTGGTGGGCATGCTCCAGTCTGCGGCGGAACCAGTTCTTGCTGACCTTGGGCTGGCCATTGGCAACGTTACCCAATCCCACAGCGACACAGTCCCTGCCGGTGCCGTAATCGGGCAGATTCCCGCCGCAGGCACGAAGGCTGAACCGGGAACAGCAGTGGATTTGGAAATTTCCCTTGGCGCCGAAGTGTCGGATGCGACCGTCCCCAGCGTGGTCGGATTTTCAGAAGCTGATGGAAGGGGAGCAATTACCGCGGCAGGCTTCATTGTGGGCAGGGTCACAACCAAACACAGCCCCACCATCCCCAGTGGTGTCATCATCAGCCAAAATCCCAACGGGGGAATCGTAGCCGCGCGCGGCACCAGTGTCAGCATTGTCGTTTCAAGTGGCCCGGAAGTTTCCACAGTGCCCGAAGTGACCGGGATGAGCCAGTCCGCTGCCGTGAGTCTGCTGGAGAGATCCAATCTTGAAACGGGGCTTGTCACCTCAGAATACAGTGCCTCTGTGCCGAAAGGATTTGTGATTCGGCAAAATCCGGTTGCGGGAGTTCATGTTGCCAGCCAAACGGCGGTCAGCCTGGTGGTCTCACTTGGAACTCAACCGGCCATCGTGCCAAATGTGGTGGGCATGCTTCGGGCGAATGCCGAATCCCAAGCCTTGGCGGCGGGGTTGTCCCTCGGTGGTGTTACCGAAGCATATCACGGAACAATCCCTGCCGGAATAGTCCTGACCCAGAATCCGGCAGCAGGAACGCAGGTCTTGCCGGGCACTGCCATATCCTTTGTCATTTCAAGAGGGCCTGAGCCTGTCGCCATTCCCAACGTGGTCGGCATGACACAGGAACTCGCACAATCCACGATCACCTCAGCGGGCTTTGCCGTTGGTGCCGTCACAGAATCATTTAGCATATCGATTCCCGTCGGCGCGGTCGTCAGCCAAAGCCCGGACGCAGACAGCGCTGCCGTTCCCGGGACGGCGATTGGCCTGGTTATTTCCAAAGGACCCCAGCCCACCACGGTGCCCAACATTGTGGACGCAACCCAGACAACAGCACAGGCACTGCTTGAGAGTGTCGGGCTTGCGATAGGAACAGTTGCATTGGCCTACAGCGCTACGGTTCCAACGGGCAATGTCATGAATCAAAGCCCAGGGGCCGGAACAGCCACTCATTACGGGCAGACTGTTGACATTACCGTGTCACAGGGAGCTCGCCCAGTAACCGTTCCCGACGTTGTCGGCACAGCCGAGGCTGCCGCCAGGATCGCGCTGTCGCTGTCAGGACTCTCAACCGGCACGGTGTCAATGGCCTGCAGCGAAGGTGTTCCCATGGGTACCGTTATCAGCCAACACCCCGCGGCCGACACCTCTGTCCCACCGGGAACGAGTGTCGTCCTCACGGTGTCATTGGGGACGGTTGAGATGTCCCTGCACGTCCAGGCATGGCGTGAGGCAGCCAACGGCGCGTTGAGTGACAAACAGTTCAAGTACTCCCTATATTCGTCCCGTTCGTTGATGGTCCACAATCCGGAAGTGTACCTGCAGGCGGATGCTGTGTGGATGGAAGAAATAGCAGGGGCTTATGGCGGCTGGCAGGCAGAATATTCTCATCGGGACCGGCTCAATGACAACGCATACTGGACCGACGCAGGACAGGCCATAAACGACGCCTTTCGGAAAGACATTCAAGAAGACGGCACCGAATTCCAGTGGGCTGACTTCCAATGGCAGAACCATCGGCAGAACGCCGTGCAGGCGCGAAGCCTCTACGATGCACGGGCGCCTTTCTTGTCGTGGGCAGACACGCGCCTTCCCCTGTTATGGAATGCCATAAAGGGAATCGGCTGGAAGACACCCCTTCTAACCTTGGCGGAAGCGTTGTACTTCCAAATGCGGGCCGAGGGGAAGACCGTCTATGTGCTGGTATCGGATGCCGAGCGCGCATATGTGGCCGAGGTCAACGGAGCCACGGCGTCCCTCTTTGACCCGCTGACGGGGCAGACCATCAGCAAAGCGCAAATCCTTGGCAGCATCGTGCTGGCAATGAACCAACGCAATGCCTGGTATCCCCTTATGGGGCGGGATGACAGTGGCATTGACACCGGATTGGGAACGGTCGTTTCCACATATTGCTCGGCATCGGCCCAGCCTTCCTTGACCGTCTTTGAACAGTCAATCTTGTCCGATTTGACGACATCGACAGAAATACTCAGCGATCTTGACGAGCGTTGGGCTGTCTTTTTCGCGGGCCGGTTCGGCAAACAGTGGTCGTGGCGCGCGGCTCCTCTAAGAGAGCTTATGAAGCCGCTGGTTTATGCGCGTTATGCCGAGTGCGGCAACCATTATGCAGACAATCCCTATGAAATCACCGCGCTCAACATGGTGATTACAGAGATGGGCAACCGCCTTTCACCCGCTGCGGCGGCACTCGCAGGCGCAGTGAAGCAGGTCTCCACGCAATCACTCTCCACTGTCATGGCCGCGGCAGGAAACAAGTACTTGAATTGGTTCGGACGCACCGATTCAGCTTCAGAGTGGGTTTACGGGGAATACTTCATGCTTTGGCTGCCAAACTTTGATGACAAGACCATTTCAAAGGTTGGCGATTGTTTTGTTGAGGCATGCAACACGGGTGCTGCTCTCGTAATATCGGGTGTGCCTGGCTGGAATGTGTGGCTGACCAACTGGTGGGAGCTTAACGAGGGTGGAGGGCATGTAATTGCGGGTGTCTATGCTTCGGGAGACGGAAAAACACTCAGCAACGGGCTTTACAATCCCAATAGCGGTGCCTGCACGCACGGCCCGCTTTGGAGCGCGAACGGCGTGTTTGCCTATCCGCTGATCTATAAGCCGAGAACGGGGTTCATTACCACTGGCCAGTCCTGCAACGCCGTTTGTTTTTCTCCTTTTGACGCGCCATTCGTCTCGGTGGGCTACCCCTCCGCGATTACCATGTTGACTGAAGTGGCCACCAGTGAACCCGGAAACCTTCTAGCCACAGGCGACACGAGCAACCCGCTTCCAGAGTCTGTCAGCGCATATAGGAACAGTCTGGAACCTCTTCAAGTTTCCTGGGAAGCCTTCCGGTTCCGCCCGCTGTCCACCGGCCTGGTGGCCGTTCCGGTCATTGCCGGTTCCGTGCAAACCGATGCGGAACTTGCTCTCGTGTATGCCGATCTCATGCCTGGAAAGGTCACTTCTGATTACAGCGCCTCGGTACCTGCAGGATTGGTCATTGGCTCTGTGCCATCCGCGGGCATATCCGTGGTAGCGGGTACTGCTGTGGACCTGGTGATATCACAAGGCCCACAATATTTGAAAAGCTCTGATTACTTTGTTTCGACTCCGGGTTTCGGGATTGAATATCGGGTGACCGATTCGCGATCGTCTTTGGACGAGCACGCATGGGGCGTATTCCAGGATTGTGACAGCTCGAATGATTTTGCTATGACGTTGAACGGGGCTACCCTAACCAACTCTCTGGGCGGAGAACTTGCGCACACTTGGACTGGCCGCAACTATCTCCTGCTCAATTGGGCGTCTCCGGTCCGTAACCAAGGCAATTTCTTCAGGGACGGGCTAATGCTTCCAACGCAGTTTCTTTTCGGCGACACATGGAGTTTTGTCAGAACAGCCGTTTATAACGTGCAGAATCAGGGAGCCTTAACCATTGGCGGAGAAACCTTCCCCGATTGCATACGGATTAATGTTGATGACACGACCAATTCATCCGACTCCTTCCGAGGTGAAGGCTATCTTATTATGGCCCGAAATGTGGGCGTCGTCCAGTTGTCATTTGACCGAGGTGCAGATGGAACACATGTGGCCTACGATTATGTGTCCCGCGGGAATTATGCGAAGCACACCCTTTCGGGAACCGTAACGATTGGGGGTGCTGCGGCGGCGGGAAGCATCGTGCAGATTCATAATGCCAGTTGGGGCACGCGTGCGGTTACTGACATTCTCGGACAGTTCTCAATTGCCGCATACGGGCCGGAGATAGTGTTGCGAGTCGGCGAAGATGCAAATGACGACGGAATTCTCGATTTCGCCGCCGAATGGCCCAAGGAATATCCAGTACACGCGATAACGTCCGACCGCACGGTTACAGTAGCTTTTTGAGCCTTCCCCATCGACTTCTGGGATAAATTGTCCAATTGAGACCGGTAAAGGCCTGTTACGGCAGAATCCGGGCAACACACGGACACCGACCATAATTCTGCCCCAACCGCGAATTATGTGACGGGGATGGATTACGGGAGTAATGTCTGACATAATCTGGGCCGTTGCAGGATACGGTCCATGCAGCAGTGCCGGAAAGGTTGAGTCCGGCCATGCGGTCTTGGGGTGGCCGGCGCCCCACGCCTTCTAACTGACAC
>CAIUWO010000891.1 GCA_903902895.1 Candidatus Hydrogenedentota bacterium
CCTCTTCCAATTCAACGAGGCTGTTTTTCGCATAGCTTTTGTCTCCGTCGACCAGCATCTTCAGTTCGCCCCAAATGGGCATCTTGACACTGGAACTCACTGGTTTGCCCTTTGAAACCACTTGCGTCCCCTTGGGCGCCAGAAAGGGGGGGCGATCCTTAAAATCGTAGGGTTCAAGATAGGCGCTGAAGTATGAGAAGGGCGTGCCGCCAAAGTGTGGCTCGGGCAGTTCAATTTTGATGGGCTCCATTCCTTCGGCAGCGTCCGCGGCGTATGCGGGCGGCGAAAGGCCCAATAGAAATGTTCCACCCACTGCAAGCATCGATAACAATATCTTGCTCACGACACGCTCCCCGGGTTCCGACAGAATTCTCCGTCCCGTCCCCGCTTACTTCACGGGCTTGCCGAAGACCTCGATTTCGATGTAGTGGTTCAGGTCATCCCAACTGTTCCCATTACTGTAACACCTTACATAGCGGGCCTTTACGCCATTGGTGTCGATGAGGCGGCCCTTGTAGGTTTCGATGTATTCCTTGTCCTTGCCCACCCCCAGGCCGGTGCTGTTGTCGTAGTCCGTGCTATACAAGGTGGTGACACCCGTCTTGAATTCGGGGTCATTGGCGCTTTGGACGACCACATCGAAGTAGACCCGTTTGTCCACGTGGAAATGCCACAGAAGTATGGCGTAGGTCTCATATTCGGCTCCCAGATCGATTTGTACCCACTGTATCCCCTGGGGCAGTTCAACCATGCTTCTCTGCACATAGCCTTTGTCCCCGTCAACCAGCATTTTCAATTCCCCCGAGTTCGGGGTCTTGACGCTGGCGGTTACGGGTTTGCCCTTTGAAACCACTTCCGTCCCCTTGGGCGCCAGAAAGGGGGGGCGATCCTTAAAATCGTAGGGTTCAAGATTGTCGCTGATGTACTCAAACGGCGTGCCGGCGAAATTGGCGTCGGGCAGTTCAATCTTGATCGGTTCCTTGTCCCCGGCGGCGTCGGCCGCCGCGGCGGGCAAAGCGAACCCCAGTAGTACCGCGGCCCCCAGTATCAACATGCACGGCCAAAACGTCTTCATGTCCCGCTCCTTTCTCCGGCGTCGCCGGGTAGTCCTATGCAATGGACCAAACCCGAACGTGTTCGGTGACGCAATCAACAAGACGGGAAAGGTGCCGGGGATATTCAACCGGGGGTTTGGTGAGGCAAGGCGGCGCGCACCGAAGGGCGCCGGCCCGCATATCTCACCACGTCATTGCGAGGAGGACACGGTCCGACGAAGCAATCTCTTGAAACGATGTTTCTGACAGGGCGGGCCTATTGCAAGCAATAGATTGCTTCGCTCCGCTAGCAAGACGGTGCGTCCTGTGGTCTGGGGTTACAAGTGCATCGTTGGCAAAGCCCTGCAAAGGCGTGGCGCGAACTGGTGAGCTATGCGCGCTAGCTTCCGCCGAGCACTTTCTTTACCAGCGCGACCAGTTCCCGGGAACGGTAGGGCTTCTGGATGAAGGCGGTGGGGGGGGACTGGTGGAAGCGCTCCAGAATGTCCTGCTCGCTGTAGCCGCTGGTGATGATAATGGGCAGTTCGGGCCGCAGGGCGCGCAGGGCCTCCATCACTTCCTGGCCGTTGATCTGGGGCATGGTGAGATCGATCAGCGCCGCGGCGACCTCGTCGGCGCGGGCCGTGAACATGTCTATCGCCTCGCGTCCGTCGACGGCGACCAGGGTGGTGAAACCCTGCCGTTCAAGAATCTCCTTGGCAACGACCCGCACCGCCTCCTCGTCGTCGGCGATGAGCAGCAGGCCCGAGCCCTGCCAGGCCCCGACGGCGGCGCTTTTCTTGATTTCCGATGGGGGCGTCAGGAGTGGCGCCGCGGACGCGGCGGCCCGGGCCACAACGGGGAAGTAGAGCCTGAAGACGGTGCCCTCGCCGAGACGGCTTTCCACCTGGATGGCGCCCCGGTGTCCGCGCACAATGCCGAGCAGCGCGGCCAGCCCGAGTCCGCGCCCCGTGAACTTGGTGGTATAGAAGGGGTCGAACACGCGTGCCAGCTGCTCTTTGCCCATGCCGCAGCCGTCATCGGCGATTTCAAGGCAAACATAGGCGCCGGGCTCGCAGCTCTCCTGGAAATAGAACTGCTCCATCATGCCGGCGGTGATGTCGGTGACGCTGGTGCGCACAACAATGCGGCCCGCCCGTTCGCCGATGGCCTCGGCCGCGTTGGTGATCAGGTTTACCAGCATCTGGTGGAACTGGGGGGTGTCGCCCACGATGAGGGGCAGGCCGGGGTCGCAGTCGAACTCCAGGTTAATCTGCCGGGGAATGCTCGCCCGGACCAGGTCAGGCATGTCCGCAATGAGCTTGGACAGATTGAGCGGCCGCACCACGAAAGAGCTGCGCCCCGAATAGGCGAGCATCTGCTTGGTCAGCAGGGCGGCGCGCTGGGCCGCCGCTTCGATCCGCTTCAGATAGGTGTGCAGCGGAGAGTCCTTCGGCAGCCGCCGCAGCGCGAGGCCCGCGTTGCCCAGCACGCCGACGAGCAGATTGTTGAAATCGTGGGCGATGCCGCCGGCGAGCACGCCAAGCCCCTCAAGTTTCTGGGCGTGCAGAATCTGCTGCTCCAGACGCAGCCGCTGCTCCTCGGCGTGGCGGCGGTCCGTGATGTCGCGCGCGATGCCCTGCACCCCCACGGGCCGGTCGCCCACGAAGAGCAGGCGCGTGTTCACCTCGAGCGGCACCCGGCGGCCGTCCTTGGTGACGACCGTGAGCTCGTACTGCGTGGAGCCGTCGCCGGCCAGCATTTTTTGCTCGACCATCTGGCGCACCGTTTCGCGCTGCTCCGGCGCGATGATGTCGAAAATGCGCCTGCGGTAGAGTTCTTCGCGGCGGTATCCGCTGATGCGCTCGCCGGCCTCGTTCAGGGAGGTGAAGTAGCCCTGCAGGTCGTGCGTGTAGACAATGTCGTTGGCCTCTTCAAACAGTTGGTTGTACCGGGCCTCGGCCGCCTGGGCCGCCGCTTCGGCCAGGGTGCGGTCGGTCACGTCGCGGCAGATGCCGCGGAACCCCTTGGGCACCCCCCGCCGGTTGTTCATGACCGCCACCGACACGTCCAGCACGGCCTCCGACCCGTCGGGGCGGGCAATGACCAGTTCCACCGCCGGATTGACGGCCTCGCCCGCGGCCAGTGACAGGTGGACGCTGCGCATCTTCTCGATGTATTCGGGCGGGCAGTAGCGCTTGAAGAAGTCCACCCCCAGCAGGCGCTCCTCGGCGTCGCCCAGCAGGTTGGCCAGTGCGCGGTTCAGGAAGACCAGGCGCTCGTCGAGGTCGATTTCATAGTAACCCTCATGCATGGTCTCAACGATGGTCTGGTATTTGGTCTGGTCGCCGAGCAGCAGGGCCTCCTTGTATTTGCGCACCGTGACGTTGCGCACGAGCGACTGCCCGTACTCAATTCCGCCGAAGCGGCCGCCCGGCGGGTCCTGCACGCGCCGCGCATCCTCGAAGACCCAGCGTATCTCGCCGGACGAAAGCAGCAGCGGCCATTCCTGCCCGCGGACGACGGCCTGCTCCCTGAGCTGCCGGCAGATTTCCATGTGGACCTGCTCTCCCGGAAGCTCGGAGAAAGACCGGCCGCGCACCGCCGCGGGGTCCGGGTACTGGTATTCAAGGGAGAAAAGACGGAAGGCGGGCACGTCGATGAACAGCAGCGTTCCGTCAAGCGTGAACCCATAAAGGCCTATGCCGAACGCGGCGTTCGCCTCACGGCGCGCGTCGTCCAGCAGCCTTTCGTCATATGGCCCGTCTGTCATGCCTCACCCCCGGAGTCCGGCGCTGCCCGTTGCGCCGGATATCTGCTCCTATTGTCCCCTATTCCCCCGCGATATGCAAAAGGCGCGTGGCGCCGCCCGTTCAGTCGGGCAGGTGCCCCGCGACGGCCTGGACAAAGCGCGGGTGGTATTCACCGAAGCGCGGGCCGCCGGTGTTGCGGGTCATCACGATGACCAGCCGGTGCTCGGGGTCGATGCGCAGCGTGGCGGAGGAGGCGGCGCCGTGGCCGAAACTCTTGGGCGAAAGCCCCTCCTCGGGCATCCAGGTTGCGCCGATGCCCCACGCTATTTTCGAGTCCGGACCCAGCAGGTCGGTCAGCGGCCGGGGCATCATCTTCTCCACGGTTTCCGGACGCAGAAACTGTTTGTCGCCGTAGGCACCGCCGTTGAGCATCATCTGGCCCAGACGAACCATGTCCAGGGCCGTGCTGCGCGTCAGGGCCGAGCCGTCAATGGCATCGGTGTGGTCCATGCCCAGGGGCCCGAGCAGATGGTTCAAAAAGAATTCGGGCAGCGCCTCCCCCGAAACCTCCTCGATTATCTTGCCCCCAACGGCGTAGCCGACGCCATTGTAGGCGTGGCGGACGCGCGGCCTGAGGAAGGGGTGGTATCCGGCGAGCACCTGTTCCAGGTCATGCATCTCGTCGCCCCAATGGTCTGAACGGTAGCCCAGGGCCAGGCCGTTGGTGTGCACATACAGGTCGCGCACGGTCAGCATGGTTCCGGGCGCGCCGCGCAGTTCCGGCAGAAAACGGTCCACGGGGTCGTCCAGATTGACGAGCCCCTGGTCCACCAGCATCATCATGAGCGTGCCCGACATGAACTTGGTGATGGACGCCATCCAGCTCCTGGTGTCTTCCGCCATTGGCAGGCCCTCGCGCACGCCGTAGGCCTTGTGAAAGAAAAGGACCCCGTCGCGCGCCACAGCCACGGCAAAGGGTTCTCCGCTGGCCGCCGACCACTCGTTCAGCACCGCGTCAATGGCCGCCGCGGCGCCCGGTTTCATGCCGGCGTCGCTCTCGCTGCCTTCGCGCAGCACCGGCGCGGGCGGGCCCTCCAGGGGACGCGGACAGACGAAGGGTGCTGCGGGGGCCTCATTTCGGAGGGTCCGTTTCAGGCCGACCCACCACCGGCGGTCCACCGCCCAGGGGTCGTTGTTGCGGCGCACCAACGCGGGCGCGTCACCCGCCTCGTGCAGCCCGGCCAGGAGCACCGCCAAATCCTGGGAGCTTTTCAGGCTCTGGAGCAACTGCATGTCATAGAACCGGGCTATGCTCTGCCCATAGACTTGCTGTGTCTTCTCACTGATGCCCAACGATGGATGCAGGACGCCCCCGTCCGTGGGGGTGTTGAACAGCCAGCGGAACCCGTCGCAGCCTTCCGGGATGCCGAACAGCGTGCGGTACCGGACCACCGGGGCGGCGCCCGATGCGGGCACCATCCGTATGACGGCCCCGTAGCGCCCCCGCCGGGGGGGCTCCCCTGCCGGGTGAAAGCCGCTGTCGTAATAGGCGGTCTCGACGCGGTACGGTCCCAGGAGCCGCTCGCCGAGAAGCGGATTGGCGAAGTCACACCGGGGAAACTCACCGTTCTTTATCACATGGCATTTCGGGCCGATGTCCGCCGCGAGAATCATGCGGGCGCGGGCTTCGGCGGCCGGCGGAAGCACCGCCTCGGTTCCGGGCGCCCCCTCAACCCGGCAGCGCAGCACCGGTCGGCGGTCGCCGTCATTGGCGGGCATGGGCAGCGTGAGGGTTGCGACGGCGCGGCCGCCCGTGGCGGACAGCGCGCCTTCGGCCTGCGCGCCCGCCAGTTCCGCGGTCACCGCGGAACCCGCGAGCGTGTCCACGGCCACGATGTGCGCCACGGTCTGCGCAAACTCGTCATAGGAACCCGCGATGTGCGCGGTGACGGGCGGCGACGGGCGGCGGGACAGGCGCACCGCATGGGCGGCCTGGGTGTTCTCGTGCGTGCCCGGGTCGGGATGCCACAGCGCCTCAAAACGCGCCCCGTCGCCATCCACATCGTTTACGGCCAGCTGCACGGCGGGCAGCGTGCCCGACTTCGGCGTTCCGCCGATGGCCGCCCAGGGCAGCCGCATCTCGATGCGATAGCCCTGACCCGTTTCCTCCCACGCGGTCTCCGCGACAACGTCTTTTGGCGCCGGGGCGTTCTTGTAGCCGTTGGTGTGGACGCGCATGTCGCCGTCGGCGTTGCTCTCCGGCGCGGCGACCACTTCAAAGAGACGCGTTGCGCCCCGCTCCGGCGCCAGACAGAGTTCCACGGAGTCGCCGTCCCACAGGGGCTTGTCCGCCGTGCTGGTATGAATCGAATTGTCGCGCACCTCCACCAGCACGAGCAGGCCCCGCGCGTCCCAGGCGAGCCGCGCGATGGGGTCAAAATCCTCCGGCGTGCGCACGCCGCCGTCCTTGTCGGTCAGGATGTCGATGTGGAAACCGCGCTCGCCCCACTCGGTGCCGTCGCCGTCAATCTCAATGCCGTCCAGGTGGGGGATGTCGAATACGGGCACGCGCGGGGCGGCCGCGTTTGCAGGAAAGGGGAGGCAAGTGGCGAGTGCGGCGCAAAGCGCGGCGGCGAAAATCCGTGACAGGGGCATGGCTCGATTCTCCTTGTGAGCGGGCCGCCATCCGGCCCGTCCGTCCAGTATACCGCAGGTCCGGGTTGCGCGGCGCGCGGCCAAGGATCATACTTCATGCACGAAAGCCGCCGTGCGGCGGCGCAACAGAAGGAGATTTACGGCATGGCGGATTTGGGGCGCATTGGCGCGCAAAGCTACAGTTTTCGCAAGTTCAACTTTGAGGGGGCGCTCGATCAGCTGGAGGCGCTGGGACTTCGCGTCATGGAGTTCTGCGCCGTCCATTTTCCGGCGGACCCGGCGGACCCCGGTTTTGGGAGGGTGCTGGAAACGCTGCGGGCGCGCGGCGTGCTGGTGCCCGGCTTCGGCGTCGAGGGGTTCACGGCGGACCGCGCCGCCAACCGGCGCAAGTTTGAACTGGGCCGCGCGCTCGGCGTGGAATGCCTGACGGCCGACCCCGAGCCCGGCGCCTTCTGCCACCTGGAGGAACTGGTGGACGAGTTCGGGATACGCATCGCCATCCACAACCACGGGCCCGGCGCGCGCTACGACAAGGCGGCCGATACGCTGCGCGCGGTGGACGGGCGCCACCCGTTTATCGGCGCGTGCGTGGACACGGGCCACTGCGTGCGATCGGGCGAGCGGCCGGCCGACGTCATCGCCGCGCTCGGCCCGCGCGTGCTCAGCGTGCACCTGAAGGACTGGAAGACTGGCGGCGAGGAAACCATCCTTGGCGAGGGAGACGCCGACCTGCCCGGTGTGGCGACGGCCCTGCGCGCGGCCGGCTTTTCCGGACCGGTCATCATGGAGTACGAGAACAGTCCGGACGGTCCGGTGGCCGACATGCGCAAGGGGCTGGAACTGTGGAATCGACTGATATAGCGCAGGCACTGTACTACTGGTCTGCATCAGCCCCGCGCGGCGGCCTCCGGGCCCGCGCGGGGCTTTCCGTTGGGGCCCCGGAAAGGGGGCCAACGGGGGCGCGCCGGGCAGGCGATTCCTGCACGGGAAAACAAAGTTGACATGGCCCCTGTTAATTTGCAATACTTTACTTCGCTTTGTTGACCGCCTATTGGTGGGCGTTGCGGAGGCTGGAAACAGCGCTTGCAACGCGCAGAAAATAGAAGTTGACATACGGGCAAAGTTGTGGTAAACTTCTAGCCCGTGCCCGAGAGGGCAGGCGAAGTCAACTCCCCCGCACTGGTCGCGGCTAAGTCGCGCCGGGGTCGAGGAAAAAGTTGACAACGGTACAGTTTAATCAGTATCATCGAGATTCGAGCTTCTGGCTCGGAAATCGAGTGTCAGCCAGACGCAGAATGAGGCCGCGAAAGCAGCCTAAAAGATGCGGTGATGAAAAGGTTGACATGGGCCGTTTGCAAGTGCTAAGATGCCCCTCCGGCTGTAGCACTGGTTGCGGTCCGGCGTCCTGGAAGTCTGGGACGGGTGCTCTTTGAAAATTGAATACGATGTACGACGATTAAATCGACCCTTGTGTAAGATGGTCTGCGGTACGCCGCAGATTGTCCCCAAGTAAAGATTCCTTTGTCGAAAGAGATTTCGAACACAAGTAAAACAAAGAGAATCAAACTTTTCCACAACAGGACGGGCGCAAGCCCGACACCGTTATAGTTTATTCGGAGAGTTTGATCCTGGCTCAGAACGAACGCTGGCGGCAGGCTTCATACATGCAAGTCGAGCGGTTAGTACCCCGCAAGGGGTGCTGATAGCGGCGAACGGGTGAGTAACAGGTGGATAATCTGCCTCCTGGCGGGGGATAACGACTGGAAACGGTCGCTAATACCGCATGTTGTTGCCATTTTGCGATTTGGCAAAGAAAGGCGCTTCACGGCGTCACCAGGAGATGAGTCCGCCCCCCATTAGCTAGTTGGCGGGATAATAGCCCACCAAGGCTTCGATGGGTAGCCGAGCTGAGAGGTTGATCGGCCACACTGGAACTGAGACACGGTCCAGACACCTACGGGTGGC
>CAIUWO010000892.1 GCA_903902895.1 Candidatus Hydrogenedentota bacterium
ACACAACGCCATAAGGAGTGTTTTGCTTTTCTCATATCGGATGCTCTCCCGAGTCACGGCCTGCGGCTTGTGAACGTAGGTAAATCACTCCTGGCGATCCCTTTCGTTCGTATACGTGTCTACGAAACATTCGTACAATTCCTTCGGACATATGGCGCTCATACAACCTCCCGAGATACCGGCAGCGGCGGCAATCTCCAGTGCAACTGTGGTACAGTTTGGCGACGCAACGTTGTATTCGTCAGTAGTATCTATTTTCACTTTGAGATAGTTGAGTGCTCCAAGCAAGCCTGCGTATGTTATTTTGTATTGGTGCTTCCGTATAGATGAATGAACATCTGGTATATGAAAGGACGGATTCGCACGGCCACTGCCATCGATTTTACCCTGTGGATAAAACCCAATATTATGGTTTAACAAACCAACGGGACACCCGAATTTTCCGTCTATTTGTTTAGGCCTTATTCCGTTGGGATACCTATTCCGCAACTCCGTCTGGCGTTGATCGCAGTCTTCCTTCGACATTGTTGATGGACAGATGTATTCTGCAGCTGGGCATATATAGTGAGTTGCGGCTTGAAACTCTGGTGGTCTACAATCACTATCGGAAGACAACTTGAAGAAAGTGTGACCCACATCGAAAGCATCGAGATCACCACACATGCCATCTGAGATTGGCTTTTCGACATAAATAGTAATCCTTCCTCCTGCCATTTCAAACACCGCCGTGAGTTCACGGCTGCCGTGCATTACGACGGTGACAGGGTTAAGAGTGCAGTCTTTGTCCACCGCCTCCTCCTGACCGCCGACGATAGCCTTTCCGACGCCGGCCCACTTGACGAAGCTGTATCCGGGCCGGGCTATTGCGGTGACGGTGACCCGCTCGCCTTCCCTGGCGGGGATCGGTCCCATTGCGGGCAGGTCCGGCGTGTAGTAATAGCTGGCCGGCGAGAGGGTGTAGTATCCCATGCACTCGGGCTTGGCGCCGGACGGGTCACCCCCCGTGCTTTCGATATTCACAGTGAGCTTTGCCATCTGCACGAAATCCGCCGTGCCGCTCGTGCTCGGGACAAGTGTTCCGCCGACGAAGCCTCCCAAGCCTAGTTGGCCGTTCATGCGGATCTCGGAGCACATGTATCCCGGATGGGCCCACGCCAGGTAGGACACGGAATGATTAGGTATACTTCCGCCCTCCGGCACCCAGTATTCCGTCTTCACCGACCCGACATTGAGATCCGCCATGAGGAATCCGCCCGCACCCGCTACCGGATTGTCCTTCACGGTTATCTTTTTCATGCCCGTGGGTGATCCTCCGCTTGCCGCGTACACCGGCCACGCCACCTGCGCACCGCCCAACAGCACAGTCGGAACCGTCAGACCCACAGTGCCTCCCTCAGCGATACCCGTGTCATCAAAGGCAAGCTTCCATCCGACCAAGTTGTAGGTGAAGCTATACGGCTTGCCGTTGATCACGCCGCTGATTGTATAAGAGTCAGTCGCCACCAACACCGCCTCGGCCCCGAAGGGTCCGACAAAATCGGTGTATCCCAGCATCAGGGCATCGGTTCGCGGCATGGCAGCCCCCCCACTCGCGCCGACCGTCACACTCACGAATTGTGGATTATAATGTATTCTTATTCGACCAGGCATGGGGTCCGGCGTGATGGTGGCCGCAGTCCCATGGACAAAAGTCACTGTCCTTTTATCGCATCCGTCTATGGGTGTGCCGGGAGCGTCCCACACCGTAAACCCAGCACCCGTTGCGGACACTTCTACCTTTCGTCCAACTTGAACCGGAGCGCCCGGCGGGCCATTGGGATTGGGGGGATTGGCAGTGTCGCACTCTTCCGGGTTCTCAATTGTCCCCGTGGCGCCGATAATACCCGTCGCGGTTGCGGCGGGTAATACCTGCAATGTGGCTGCTGCTCCGCATCCGTCATTCCAGCAGCCGCAGTCCTGCGCGCCACCGCCCCCTCCCTGGCCGGAGCCGTTCATCTCCGGTGGTGTCATGGACTGCAGGAAAGCGCCGCCGCCCTCGTGCACCTCGGCGGCATAGTCAATGAAGTCACTGACGGCCTCCGCCGCCGTCGCGGTCTGCGCCACGAACGCCTGGGATGCGGCGGTCCACGCATCAAGATTGCTCACGCCATCGGCGTTTGCATCGTTCTTTGCGCCCAACCAGCGCTGCGCGCCCGTCTTCTGTCCGTCGATGTCCATGTCCACATTGTATGCCTTCTTCACCAGGTCCACAGCGTGGAACACGTGCCCCATATCGCCGAGCGTCAGCAGCGCCGCCACGGCGCGGTGCGCGGACGCGTCCTGCGCGGGCATCTCTTCCCGCGCCAGGTCGAGGTTGCCCGAATAGGCACGCCACACATATTCGTGGCTGACGCCGCCCTTCGGGCTTTGCTCGTAGCAGTCATCCTGCAGGACGGTCCCCAGCAGCGCCACTTCGGCCGCGTCCGGAATGCCGTTGGCCGCGTAGAGCCAGTTTCCGTCCTCGTCGAAGGCCAGCCTGCCCTTGTCGTAGGCAAGCCCCAGGAACTGCGCCTGGGATGCCTCGCCGGCGGCCTCCGCGAGTGCGGCCACATCGCCCACCAGATCCATGCCCTGCATGCCCGGGCGGTACTTGAACACGGCGGTGAGCAGCCAATCGGCTACGAGGGGCAGCGTCTTGGTGGCGTTTGAATCTTCGCCGGTATCCTCAAGCAGTTGGGTCTGCAACGCCTGCGGCAGGCTGCCGCTCACATAGGCAACGCCGCCGCGCCAGCATTTGAACTGCCAGTCCTCGGTCGCGGCGGCCTTCAGCGTCACCGAGGCGAAGTCGGCGGCGGTCATGGCGCTTTCGGGCTTGGCAACCGGATTGCCTGTGGTGTCGCGCTGCCACCAACTGGTGGGTTTGTACTTGGGCACATTGTACGTTCCCGCGGCCGGACTGGTCGCGCCCTCCCCCTTCTTGCTGATGGTCACCTTCACCGTGGGCG
>CAIUWO010000893.1 GCA_903902895.1 Candidatus Hydrogenedentota bacterium
CCTGCGCGGCATGACGGAGGGGTGGTTTTGCCGGGTCAGTACGTCTTGTCCTCGTCCGCGACGATCTGCCTGAATGCCGCGTCGAGCTTCTCCTTGGCGTCCGCAGCGTTGGGCAGCATGATAATGTCGCAGACGCGCAGCGAATCCATGCTGATGGTTGCCTTGCGGCCGGACACTTTCAGGTCGGCCGGAATCACGCCCTCGGGCGTGATGCGCAGCGCCGCGGCCGGGGCAATCCACGACGGCAGCTCGACCGAAATCTTCACATCCTTCTTTTCGCGCCACGGATAGGCCTGCGGGTCCACGTCGTAGTCCGTGTTGAACAGGCAGAGCAGCAGCTTGTCGCGCGAGGCGAGCGGGGCCACGTCGATCTTCTCCGGGGCCTTGACGGCCATCAGCGCCGGGTCGGAGGCGAGGAAATCCTGACGCAGCAGACACATCACGCGTCCCCACATCCGCATGGCATCCACCGCGTCGGGGAACTTGTCCGCCTCTTTCCTGCCGTAGTTGAACCAGAGAATGCCCTTGGCGCCCTGGCCGAGATTGAGCACGAGCTGCCCTGCCAGTTCGTCCGGCGTGGGCACGGTGCGCTTGGGGCGTTCGCCCCAACCCGCAATGCCCTGGGTCCACACCCAGATGGGCTTGGGCTCGGCGGCGCGTTTGAGGTCGCGCGTGTAGATTTGGGTTTCCTCCAGCCGGGTGCCGTAGAACTTCTTCCATATGCTGCTCGAAGGCGCGGTGACGCAGTAGTGGTCCTGGCAGGCGATGTCGGTGATGGGCGCGTACTCGAAGAACTTGATGTCGCGGCAGAGCGTCATGAAGCTCGGCTTGGTGCTGTCGTACTTGCGCACCATCTGCTCGCACAGCAGCATCACGTTGGGCGGCGTGGACCAGTCGGGCTCGTCGGCCAGGCCCCAGCAGAGGACGTTCGGATGGCCCGTCAGTTCGCGCAGCGTGTCCACCTCGGTGGGCACCTCGGTGTGCACGATCGCGTTGTGCCCGTATTTCGGCGCCAACTCGGCGAAGAACTTGTCCGTCTTCTTGCCGCCGCTTACCCCCGTGTCCACGTGCATGCGGCGCAGCGCGGGCAGGTTCTCCTCGGCGCTGTTCCACGTGCCGATGGGAAACACATCCTCAAAGGCGCGCCGGTGTCCGCAGACGGTGCGGTCCGCTCCGCCACCCTTCACCGGAATCTTCACGATGAGCAGAGATGCCGGGGTCGCCGGCGCGGCCAGTGTCACATGGGCAATCGCGTGGCCCGGTCCGGGCAGTTCCTGTCCGGCCCATTCGCAGGACGCCACTTCCGCACCCGCAATCTCCACCGCGCCCAGTTGCGGTGTGTCCTTGCCCGCGTTGCGGACGTGAATCTCCAGTTCCTTCATCCCCGGCAGCACGCGGATGTGCGTGACCTGGACCGGGTCCGCCTCCAGTGTCATTTCGAATTTGCCGACCGCACCTTCCTTGTGGTCGATGAGCGAGAACTTGCAGGGCTTGCCGGCGGCGAAGTCTTCGGTGACGCCGTCAATTTCCCATACCCCGCTCTGTCCGGGCGCCACGTTCGGATTGTAGTTCCGGTCCCAAGCCACAAAGCCGTTCAGCCGCCAGTACGACGTGTCCTTGCCGTTCAGCCGGTAGAAACGCAGATTCACCGGCTGGTCTGACACATTCGTGTAATACACATACAGCAACCCGCCCTTGTTGAGGTGCTCGCTCTCCGCCTCCTTGAACTGCTCCGTCTCAAACACAGCCGGGCGGTAATGAACATAGTCGACACGCAGCTTCTGCGCGCCCCGCTCCGGGCCCTTCATGCCGGTCTGGGCGCTCTGGGAAAACGCGGTGGAGGCGATGATAAGAGCAAGGCTGGTGAGACCAATTGGCATTTTCATTCCATGTTTCTCCGTACCGCAACTGCGGCCGCATGCCGGGAGTATCCGCCACTCCCGAGAAGGCGGGAGCACCCCGCCGCAAATTATGCATTATTTGCCGCAAGACAACGGATAAGACTATCCGGAATGGAGACTCGTTTCACTGTGGCCTTATCCTGCCTCACGGACCCGTTATTGGGAGCCACGCCTTCCCTCTTCCAAATTCTCTTTCGCGCGGGCCCCATGGAGTTTCTTCTGCACAGCGGGGAGTCTAAAGAGCAATCCGTGAAGGCTGGGCACTATCCCGTAGACTCCGACAAAGAAGATTGTTGAGACCATGTACCAGAAAGTAATGCTTGTCAATATTTCCATGGAAATTTCCCCGAAAGAGAGGAAAAGCCAAAGAATGCCAATTCCGAGCAATGCCACACCCGCGACAAACGACCATACTGCAATGCGTGCGCCGCTGTTTATCGCGCGGCGGATTGACTTCAATTGATATTCGAGCGATTTGACTGATTCGGCCACTCCGGGAGTCAAATCGATGATACGGTTGGGGGGGGCATGGCGAAGGAAGTAACCGAGAATGGTCGCCTTGTCGGGCACTGGTTCGCCCCGTACGAACCGGCTGATCTGCATGAATCCCAATTCCTTTTCATCGTCAAAGCGGATGGACAGGTGGTCAAAGAAACCATGTTTGGGACTGGAACGCCAAATGACCATTTCCTTGACGCTGTCCCACGCATAGCGCCGCTCCCGCCCCCAGAAACGAATGGAGAGCCCCCCGGCGTCCAAGGCAACCTGCTTTCCGGAAAGGTTGTCGCCGACGCGAAAACGTGCCAAGTCCGGCAGAACTGGCGGCTTGGGATCGGGCAAATGGGCGTGTATCCGGCGGAGTATTGCTTCCCGCTTCTCTTTCGGAAGCGTGATGAAACCGAAGGAAGCGGGGGACCAAGACGCGCGCAGGGCCCTTTCTGTGTCGGATCGGGGTTTAGCAGTGCCATCACCAGGAGCATCGGGAAGGAAGGAGCAATAGTCCCAAGTGTGCGAGCCCCACTTGACCAGATTACGGCAGGAAAGCTGGCCCCAAGGGAAATACCGCCACCTGAAGCATCGTACATTGAGGCCTTCGTCATCCACCCGAACGCGAAGCGCAAAACACTGTATTGCCGAGAGGAGAAGGGGGAAACCAAGTGCGCCCATGAGAAGGCTGAACGCCACCAAGACTACAATAGCGAAGAGCGGGACCCCAGTCTCAGGGGAACCTTTATCGCTTGAGAAGAAACCAACCAGTGCCCAACCCCATGGAAAGGTTCCAATAAAGAGGGAAAACGGCAATCCGATGATGCCGAGGATCTTCACCCACCAACTTGTGCCTGTCTCGATGGGTGGTTCTGTGTCGTGGTGCTGAAGCGTTTCTGTCGAATGCATGTCTTCCCGCCCTTGGGGAATTCGGTTTCCCCGAACCGAAATGAGTGTAGCAAGAACGGCGTGTCGCGGCAAGCATGGATACCCGCTTTCGCGGGTATGACGGAGGGGGGCGGGCATTGGGGGCGGCGTGTTGGCCGCCGGGGGACTGCCACCATTTTCGGCCGCAGACCTGACGGGGTCAGGGAAGACATGGCCCTGAAAATGGTGGCTGTACCCGTGCTCGCCGCAGCGGTGGGCTGTCTTGGCACGGGTACAGGCACCCATTTCCGGTCTGGGCTGGTGTTGACATGCCGGGGACATTGGCGGAAATGGTTGCCAGTCCCCCGGCGGCGCTGGATGGAAACCGGCTGCTGGTCATGCTGCCTCGGCGCTGGATGTCTGCCCGCGTTAAGCTACTGTCCCTGCAGCACCTCGATCATGGCCGCGATGTTCTCCGCCTTCGCGTCGGGCGGGATGGCGTGGGCCGGGGCGGCGAAGAGGCCGCCGTCTTTGCCAACGCCGTCGATGAGGCGCTTGACGTGTTCGCGGGTCTCGTCGGGCGTGGCGTAGGGCAGGATGCGCTGGGTGCTGATGCCGCCGAAGAAACAGAGCTGCTCGCCGTACTTGCGCTTGGCCTCGAAGACGTCGATGACTTCGGGCTGGAACGGGTTGAACACGTCGAGCCCGTCGGCGATGAGGTCGGGGAAGAGTTCGTCCACGCAGCCGCAGGAATGGATGACGACGTAACGGCCGCGGTCCTTGACGGCCTTGTACATCTGGCGGATGCGCGGCTCGATGAATTCGAGCCACCGTTCACGCCCCATGATCAGTCCGCGCTGGCTGCCCCAGTCATCGCCGAAATACATGGCGTCGATGGGGTACTGGCAGGCGCCGTCGATGATCTCCAAATTGTACGCGAGGATCTTGTCCAGAAACGCATGCACGAAACCGGGGTCGCACATCATGGATTCGAGCAGCGACTCCATGCCCGTGAGCACCCAGGCCCGCTCGAACAGCGAAAACCCGATCTCGGCAATGTAGAAGCGGTCGCCCTTCTCCGCCTCGTTCTTGGGATAGGTGGTGAAACGCTCCGGATCGTGCGGGTTGGGCGGCGTGAACGCGTCCAGGTTCTCCGGGGTCACCATCCGGTTCACCACGTTGCCGATATCCTTGTCCACGCTGCGGTCCCACTGCACGCCAAACTGGTCGCGCCAGAGGTCGGGCTGGATCTCCTGCCACGCGTCGGGCCGCACGGTCTTGAGCATGGTGAAGCAGTTGCCCAGTTTGTCCGCGAAGTCAGGGTCGCCGTAGTAGTCGGCCATCTTCGCATGGGCTTTCTGGGTGAAGCCGATGCAGTAGGGCGTCTTGTCGGGCTGGCGGTGGGCCAGCGAGGCGATGACTCGTTCGCGGTTGGTCATGACACGGACTCCATGCTTGTGGCCGAACACCACTCTTGCAACGTCATTGCGAGCAAAGCGAAGCAATCTCCTGCCCGCCAGATCCTGGCTCTGGGCTCAAGAGATTGCCGCGTCGGGCTGAAGCCCTCCTCGCAATGACGGCCTGCCTTTCGTTCCCAAGCGACACTTCGCTCAATGTAGAAGATGCTTCCAGCCTCTTCAGACGCGGCAGGATGCCGCGTCTACTTTGCCTTCTTCTGCTCAATCAGCCGGTTCATGGACTGCTGGTAGCCTTCCATGTCTTCCATGCGCAGGACGGTGAGTCCGGCGAAGCCGAACACGTTGAACTTCGGCGCCAGCGCGCGGTGCGCCGCGCCGGCACCCTCCACGGCCTCGAAGCGCAGTGTGTGCTTGCCGGTCTTGAGGTCCACCGTGTCCAGATTGACCCAGCGCGGGTCGGCGTTGGCGATGTAAAGGTCCAGCACGCCGCCCAGTTTCTGGCCGTCGAGCATGGGCTGCCATGCGCCGGCCATCAGGCCGAACATGAACACGCCGTCGAGCCGGTAGCGGCCGTCCTTGTCGAGGTCGAAGTCGAACTCGATGCTGGCCTTGGCCTGGTTGGGCGCGTACATCAGGATGGGGTCCTGCGGCAGCACGATGAGCGGCGGGTCGGCGCGGAAGGGCATTTGGCAGGCCTGAAGTGTCTTCACCGGGGGGATGCGCTTGTCGGCCGGGGGCAGGGGCTCGTCGAACGCGGCCGGGGGATACTGGTACCAGAAAGCCACCGAACTGCACCAGTCGGCGCGGTCCTCAAACCCGCCCAGTTCGAAATCGAGAATGCTCCCGGTGGGGTTGTAGACGCTGCCCTTGTGCTCGATTTGCATCTTCAGCGACGTCTTGAACGGGACGGGATCCTGGATGTGCCAGCGGTACGCGGTCACCCGGTCGCCCGGCAGCACACCGTCGTAAAGCGTGACGCCGTGGAACGGGGTGGAGAATTCGCGGAAGCCCCAGGCGTCGTTGAAGTAGTCCTCCGTGCCGGTGCCGCGCAGCTGCGGCGTTTCGGCGCCGTCGATGTAGAAGAAGTCGTCGCCCTCGCCGAACCAGCCGGTCTCCATCTGCATCACCGAATAGACCGTTCCGACGTACTGGCCGCGGCCCTTGGTGTCGAGGATGGTGTAAAGTTTGCCCGGTGTGGCGGGAAACTCCTGCCGGTACCTGGCATGGAAGTAGAGAGCGTCTTCCGGCAACTTGTCCAGCTTGCGCCAGTCGATGTAATAGTAGAAGGAGTCGCACTTGGTGGCGGTATTCTCATTGGTCGCAGTGATTTTGATCGATTTGCGGAAGGGCATGCGCCAGTAGCAGGTGCGGGAGCGGCCGGTGGAGGACACCGTCACGGGCATCGAGGTGAAATCTTTGTAGGCACCGTGGCCCACGCCGAAGAAGTCGCCGATGGGCGACTCGACGCTGGGCTTGTCGGCGCCGTCGTAATAGACGCGCAGCACAATGGACCGCCCGTGAAAGAAGTCCACCGAGCCGATCGTGTTCCAGAAATGGGTGATCTCGCCGGGGCCTTCAGCCTCCAGCAGCGTCAGCGTTGCGCCCGCCGCGATGCTTCGGGCATCGCCGTTGCGGGTGAGGTCCTCGTTGCTGCTGCTGGCGCGGCGCGCCTCCCCCGCGGCCGGCCGGGTGAGGTCGCCGAGCATGCCCGCGTCCTGCGCGTGCGCCGCGACTGTCCCCACTAGGACGGCAAGGGCAAAAAGACCGTGTATGCGTGCCATTTTTCTTCTCTCCGGGTCATGCAACAGAATCCGTCAGCCGTCATTGCGAGGAGGGCAGCGCCCGACGCGGTAATCTCCTGCCCGCATCGGCCTTGGTTTCACGAGATTGCTTCGCTTCGCTCGCAATGACGAGCCGTGGGTTTCATTTACACCAGCGTGTCCAGTTCGTCCACCAGTTCGCGGAACCGGGCCATGGCCTGGCTCACCGCATCGGGCCGGGTCAGGTTTACCCCGGCGTCGCGGAGTTGGTCCAGCGGGTATTTCGACCCGCCGCTCTGCAGGAAACCGAGATAGCGCTTGCGCTCCTTCTCTCCGCCGCCGATCACGTTGCGCGCCAGGGCTATCGCGGCCGACAGGCCGGTGGCGTACTTGTACACGTAGAACGCGCGGTAGAAGTGGGGGATGCGCAGGCCCTCCAGTTCCAGCACCGGGTCGATCACGAAATCGGGTCCGAAATAGGCGTCGAGCAGGGCGCGGTAGCTGTTTCGGAACACCTCCAGCGTGAGCGGTTCGCCCGCCTCGGCCAGGGCGTGGATGTTCTTCTCGAACTCGGCGAACATGGTCTGCCGGATGATGGTGCCGCGGATCTCGTCGATTTCCTTGTTGATGAGCTCGGCGCGGCGCTTGCGCGATTTCACCTTCGAAAACAGGTGGCGCGCCAGCAGCTGCTCGTTGAAGGTGGACGCCACCTCGGCCACGAAGATCGTGTAGTCGCCGTACTGGTAGGGCTGCGCGGCGTGGCTGTGGTGCGAGTGCATCGAGTGGCCCGCCTCGTGGGCCAGCGTGAACATCGAGTCGAGCACTTCCTCCCTGTAGTTCATGAGGATGTAGGGCGGGCTGTCATAGCAGCCGGAGGAGTAGGCGCCGCTGTGCTTGTTGCGGTTCTCGTACTTGTCCACCCAGCGCGCCCCGCTTAGCCCCTCGCGCAGCGTGCGCACATAGGCGTCGCCCAGCGGCGCGAGGGCTTCGCTGATGGTGGCCACCGCCTCGTCATAGAGGATGCGCACCTTCTCCGAGCGGATGATCGGCGCATAGTTGTCATAGGCGTGCAGTTCCCTCACGCGCAGCGCGCGGCGGCGAATCTCAAAATAGCGGTGCAGCGTGGGCAGTTCGCCGCGCACGGCCTCGATCAGGCTGTCATAGACCGCCACGGGCACCTTGTCCCCAAACAGGGCCGCCTCGCGGGCCGAGGCAAAATTGCGGGCCCGGGCGTTGTACACGTCCTGCAGCACCGACCCGGCCAGGGCGGCGGCCAGCGTGTTGCCGTGGCCCTCGTGGACGGCGTAGTACTTGTCAAAGGCCTCCTTGCGCACGGCCCGCTTGGGCGACTCCAGCAAAGTGCGGAAACTTCCCTGGGTCAGCTCCACCTCGCAGCCCGTCTCATCGACCACGGTGCCGAATTTCAGGTCCGCGTCGCTGAGCTGGTCGAAGACCTTGGACGGGGTCTGGGCCACCTCGCCCTGCATCGCCAGCAGCCGTTCCTCGTTTTCCGACAGGATATGCGGTTTGAAGCGGAGCAGCTTCTCCAAATTGAACTTGTAGGGCTCGAGCAGCGGGCTCTTGAGGAACTCCGCCATTTTGGCCTTGGGAATGGCCTGAACCTCGGGCGGAATGTAGCTGGCCGCCTCGCCGGCGCGCGTGGCGATGAAGGTGAACCGGGCGAGCATGCCCTGATAGGCCGGGTTCGCCACATCCTCGCTGTGGCGCAAATGGGCGTACACGCCAATCCTGTCAATCAGCCGGGAAAGGCCGCTCTCGAAATCGCAGCAGTCGCGGAGTGTCTTGGCCGAACGGCCCAGCCGCCCGCGAAATGAGGCGATCTTGGGGTACAGTTCCTCCGCCTCGCGGCAGGCGCGCTGCCAGGCCTTGTCCGAGCGAAACAGGGGGGAGAGGTTCCAGGTGTCCTGTTCGAGAACATCCTGACGCGCCGGGACACGTTTGTTTTCTGCCATGGTGTCATCCTGTCCGTGGTTTTCGGGTCCAAGAACGGCCCGTTCAAGCCTTACTGGGGGCAAGTATATCGATTTTGCGGGGTCACAGCCAGTTCCGGGGAGACGTTTGGGAATATTCCGGGAGCGTGACCAAGGGGAAATCAATTGACACATCGGGGGGGGGTGTGCTAATTTTTCAACCGTGGGATGGTGTTCTGTCGCCGCCCCCTGACTTTGAAAGAGGAAAGAGGGACCTATGAGACGCGCATTGATACAGATTAGCGTGGTGGCATTGCTTGCAACGGGCCTGCTCGTTCCAGTGGAGGCGCATGCCTGGGGGCCGCGCGCCATGCAGAGCATTACAGCCATGTCGCTGCAAATGCTCTCGCTGGACTTTCCCAACATTTTCCGGCCGGGCGGGGCGGTGGGCACCAATTTTGAGGTGGACGTGCTGAACGGCGCCCGGGACGGGGTCCAGGTTCTTGGGGGCGCCGAGCCGCTCAACAATGACCGGGAAGCCGTGCTGGCGATGGGGAACCAGGTGGCCCTGCTGCGCGAGGCGCGCAAGTTCGGTCCAACCTCCTACTTTGCCTACCGCATGGGCGTGCTGGCCTCGCTGACGGCCAACGTGTTCATCCCCTTCGGCTTTGCCTGGACGGAGGAGGAGAAGGCGATTCAGGCGAAGGTGATGGAGGACATTGACCGCAACCTGGACAGCTACGGCTTCATCCCAGAGGCGCACAACCGCGAGTTTGTCCGCGACGCGGTGACGTACATGAAGATGCGCCGCGGGTTCTACGCGGAAGACAAAATCCTCATTGCCAGCGACTACAAGAGCGGAGTCGGCTACCGGGGCTTCATGAAACAGGGCGGCCGCGCCTATTTCACCAAGACGGCCGAGACCGTTGCGGACGTTTGGAACACCGTGCTGCGGGCCGAGCCGGCGGGCCGGGAGATGATGAGGCCCTCGCCGCGCTCGCTCACCTGGTATTTCGTCGACGAGATGGCCTACCTGCTCAAGAACAAGTCAAACGTGCAGCAGGCCAAGCGGGTCTATGAAAACTTTGAGAAGGTGAACCCGCAGATTGTCGAGGCCTATGAGAAGGTGGGCGACATCTTCTACGCGGTCGACTCGCGCGACTCCAAGCTGCGCGGCATTGACGAGTGGCAGAAAGCCTACAGCCTCGGCGGCCCCGAAAGGGCGCGCCTGGGCAAGAAGCTGGCCAACCACTATCTCGACGAGGGCAAGGTCTACCTTGAGCGCGCCGCAAAGCCCGGCTCGGAGGACTCCGACCTGCCCACGGCGCTCAACTCCTTCGAGCAGGCCCTGACCTACGACCGCACCAGCCAGGACGCGGCCAAGCTCATCCAGGACACCAACACGGCCATCCAGGCCCGCAATGAGCGCCTCGAAATGACGATCAACATCATTTCGACCGGTGAAAAGGTGCGCGCCGAGGCCGACAATTTCCGGGACAAGCAGGACTGGGCCAATGCGATCAAGACCTACCGCCAGGCCATCGGTTTCTTTGAGGCCGTTGACGAGGAGTTCAAGGAACAGGCCGGCACCGCCAAGGAGAACGTGCGCAAGCTCAAGAAGTCCATTCAGGACGTGGTGAACGACGTGCTGGACGCCGCCAGTTCGGCCATCGACGACGGCGACCGGGCCAAGGAAGCCAACCGCTTCGACGAGGCGATTGGCGCCTACGACCGGGTCGGCGCCATCGTAAGCGTCATTCCCGACGACGAGAATCCCACCGTGCTCACGGACAAGGCGAACATGGCCGAGATGGCCGGCAAGAAGAAGGAAGAGGCCAACGTCGCCAAGGTGCGCTACGAGACGGCGCTCCAGGACCAGGCCAAGCAGCCCGCCGCCGGCGGCGCCGCCGCCCCCAGACCGGCCGTCGCCGCCCCCGCGGCCCCCGCGGTCCCTGCCGCGCCAAAGTGAGCGGCTGACCCCTGAGGAAACGTTTACGCGCCGTCCCGGTGGCAACGCCGGGACGGCGCGGTGTTTTGATGTCCCCGTTGGCGAAGCGGTCTGGCCGCGCCGGGCTCCCCGCCGCCATTCGCCGGCGAAGACGCGGCTCGCTTACGGCCGACCCTCGGAAGATTCGCTGCCGGCCATCATGCAAATGAGTTCGTCGCGGGTGGTGTCGCACATGTCCCGGGTGGCGACGCGCTTTCCGTCGCGCATCACGGTGACGCGCTGGGCGAGGGCGGACAGTTCCTCGGGCCGCTGCGAAATGTAGACTACGCCGACACCGCCGCGCCGCAGCAGCTTGACCAGCCGGAACAGGGTTTCCAGTTCATGGCCGGTCAGCGGGGCCGACGGCTCGTCCATGACGATGATGCGCGCGTCGAAGGAGAGCGCCTTCGCAATCTCCACCAACTTTTGCGGCGCCGCGCCCAGCTCGCCCACCGGCCGGCGCGTGTCCAGGTCCATGCCCAACCGGTCCAGCACCGCGCGCGCATCCTCATGCATCCGCCGCCAGGAGACCGGACCCCGGCGGCCCCGGCGCGGCGCGCGGCCGAGGAAGATGTTTTCCGCCACGCTGAGCCGCGGCACCAGGCCGCACTCCTGGAAGACCACGCCCACACCCAGTTCGCGGGCCCCCCGGGGCGATGTGATCAGGGCGGGATAGTCCTCAATCAGGATTTCGCCCGCGTCCATCGGCAGCGCGCCCGCAAGGATCTTCATCAGCGTCGACTTGCCCGCGCCGTTCCCGCCCAGCAAGCCGTGCACCTCGCCCGAACGCAGCGCGAAGCTGACATCATCCAGCGCCACCACGCCGTGAAAGCGTTTCGTGACGCCCCGCATTTCAAGCACAAATTCGGCCATGCCCTCTCCAGTTCTCAGCCCGTGCTGCCGCACAATCGCCCGCCTCACCGCCGTCCCAGGTCCCCGTCCGGCACCGAATGCGCCGTATTCTCGTCACGGCGCTCCCGGGGGAACAAGATACATGCGGCCATTCACCACCACCGCCACACATTCCTGGTTCAACTCCCGCGCCAGCGCCGCCGCCAAAGCACGAACCGTCCGGAGCGTCTGCTCCGCGTTCCTGGCGCCGCCATAGGTCGTCACAATCGCCGCATGCTCCTCCGTCCGCACGGCCCCGTTTTCGTCCATCCAGCCGCCGTGCGTGCCCGTGTGCGTGGTGTAACCGCCAAAGGCGCGGGCCATTTCCGCCTCGGTCCGGCGCACCGCCTCCCGCAGCCGTTCCGGCGCGAGGGGGACTCCGTCGCGGGCCACCGACGGCACAATCACCGACACCACCAGCCCGCCCGTGTGCGGACCAAGAATCCGCTCCGCAACAGCCGACGGGTCCGCGCCGCGCGGCGTCGCGCAGCCTGCCAGCAACATGGCCAGCACCGCGATGCGGGCCGGCAAATGGCTCTTCAGGGGTGGGCAACCCATTCGCAGGTCGTTTCCTTCCATCCCGCAAAGATAGGGCAGCGGCACCGTCAGGGTCAAACTGTTCGCAAATTTGACCCCAACAACTTTTTCGGGAAATCCGCCTTATTCATCCGGTATAATGCATTTCTCATTGTCCAACATGAGACCTCCGGGCCGGTCAAAGAAACAGGGTAGGTAGTGCGATGAATTTTCTTACGAAGTTTGCCATCAAACTGCATGTGCTCCACTGGCGCATGACTTGGACCAAACACGACTCGCATTACCCCTCGCCCGTGAAGGACAACCCCAAGTTTATGACGGCGTGGGAGGCGGTGGGCCTGATTAAGGACGGCGCCATCATGGCCACCTCGGGGCTGGGCGGCAACCAGCGCTGCGCGCTGATGTACTGGGCGATGCGCGAGAAGTTCCAGGCGGAAAAGCACCCCGCGAACATTACGATCATCTGCGTGGGCGGCCAGGGCGGCCGGGGCAAGATTCCCGGGTCGCTGGAGGAAATCGGTCTGGAGGGGCTGCACACGCGCCTGTTCACCGGGCATGCGGAGACCTTCAAGGCCCAGCTCAAACTGGCCGACGCGGGCAGGCTTGAAATACAGATCATCCCGCAGGGCACGCTCACGCTGCTGCTCAAGGCGCAGGCCGAAGGCCGTGATTATGTCATCAACAGCACCGGCACGGGCACACTGATCGACCCGCGCACGGGCCGCGGCACCCCGCTCACGCCCGGCGCGCCCCAGTATGTCGAGGTGCTGGAGGACGGCCGCTTCAAATACAGCATGCCCAGGATTGACACGGCCGTGTTCAGCGCGCCCGCGGCCGACCGCAAGGGCAACATCTACATGAAGAACTGCTCCGTGCTGGCCGAAAGCCGGGAAATTGCCATGGCGGCCAGGCGCAACGGCGGCCGCGTTATCGTCAATGTGGGGCTTCTGGTCGATGAGGGGTACGACGAGATCTTTCTGCCCGCGGAGGAGGTCGACGCCGTCGTTTACTGGCCCGGTGTCGAGCAGACGGCCACCGTCAAGCACCGCAAACACTGGGAAATGTTCACCACGAACAGCAGCATGGAAATAGACGAGGGCATCGCCCGCGTCAGGATCGTGAACGACATGCTCGGTGTCACGCCGCGCCGCAAGCCCATCGACAACGTGCTGGCCCGGCTGGCCACGAAGATATTCACCGACAACGCCCGCAGCGGGGACCATGTCGACATCGGCGTCGGCCTGCCCGAGGAGGTGTCTCGCATCCTCTACGAGAGCGGCGCGATGAAACACCTCACCATGATCAACGAGAGCGGCGTGTTCGGCGGCATGGCCGCGCCCGGCATCTTTTTCGGCGCCTCCATCAACCCCACCGAGATCGTTTCGTCCGCCACCGCCTTCGAGCGGGTTTACCAGCGGCTCGACTGGGCCATTCTCGGCGCGCTCGAAACGGACAGCGCCGGCAACATCAACGTGTCCAAGCGCGGCGAGGGTGCGCGCAACTACGTCGGGCCCGGCGGCTTCATCGACCTCGTCACCAACGCCAAGGCGCTGGTCTTCTGCAGCGCATGGGGGGAAGGGACGAAAATGGCGGTGCAGGATGGCAGGGTCTGCGTGGCCGAGAAGGGCGCGCCCAAGTTCATTGACCAGGTCAGCGAGATCACCTTCAACGGCGCCGAGGCGCTCAGGCTGGGCAAGAAGGTGTTCTATGTCACCCACGTGGGGGCGTTCCAGCTCACCAAGCGCGGCATGGAACTGATTTACGTGATGCCGGGCATCGACGTGAAGAAGGACATTCTTGACGTGTCCTCCATGCGCATCGTGCTGCCCGAAAACGGCCAACCCATCGTCGCCGGACCGGAAATCGTCACGGGCAAGGGCTTCCGCTGCGACATCAAGGCGTAGCGGGCGGTTTTCGCAGCGAATCCAGGAGATGGCGGATGGCCATGACCGGGTGTTCGCGAATCATCCGGGGCCCCGAATGGCGCATCACCCCGCGCATGCCCTCCCGCATCGATTTGCGGTAGCAATGAATGGGGCAGTGTGCGCAGGCGGGTTTTCCGATGCCGTAAACGCAGCGGTCCAGCCGCGCCATGGCGTACTCCCGCAGCGCAGCGCACTCCGCGCAGAGTTCCCCGTGCGCACCGTGATGATCGCGGCAGTACATGGCGATCATTGTTTCGACGGTGCGCTTTTCCCGCGCGAGGCGTGCGGTCTTTCTTGCTGGGTGGTCCTGCACGGTTGACCTCGGCTGACCAAAGTGGACGGTATGGACAGTATGGACGGTATGGACGGTATGCACAACAGCAAGGCAGGCCTGCGGCATTCCTGCGCGGTTGAGCCGGGACTGCAGGGTGGCTATTTGGCCGGCGCCTCCAAGGCCTCTTTGCACTTCTTGACATGCTCGTCCTGCGCCGGGGTGACGGTGATGAAGGTCGCGGGAGGATCGGCCGCACACAGTTGCGAGGCGCCCTCCTGCCACATCTTCCGCGCGTCGTCCGTCCGGCCCAGGGCCTGCAGGACCCTGCCGTTCCAGTAGCACACTTCGGCGTCGGTGCGCTTGTAGCGCTGGCCCACGCCCAGATTGGCGGGATAGGTGAGCGCGGTCTGGAAGTCGGCCAGCGCCTCCTCGTTCCTGCCCGCCTCAAAACGCTGTTTGCCGCGTTCCACAAGCGCGCCCACCCAGGTGTCGCGCGGTGTGGTGACGCCCTCCCAGTTGGAGAAGCGCGCTTCGCCGAGGAAGGCGATGCAGTCGTCGTAGCGCTTTTCGTCCGCATAGGCCTTGCCCAGCCACAGGCCCAGGTCATAGCGCTTGAGCACATCCGTAGGGAACTGTTCGGCCAGCAGGATCGCCTCGGGCCGCCGGTTAAGCGCCGTGAGCACTTCTGTCAGGTCGCGCAGCACGATCTGGTCGTTTGGCAGTGCCGCCAGCGCCAGGCGGTAACAGCCCTCGGCCTTGTTCAGGTCGTTGCCCTTCTTCCAGTAATGCAGGCCGAGCAGGCGCCAGGCCTGTCCAATCTTCGGGTCGAGTTGCGCCGCCTTCTCCCAGCAGGGCAAAGCCTCTTCGGTGCGGTGCAGGCCCGCAAGGGTGATTCCAAGCAGGTACTGCGCCTTGGCGTCCTCTGGCCGTTCTTTCACGGCCCACTGCAGCACTTCCAGCGCGTGCGTGCCGTGGGGGAAGAAACGGGTCAGAGGCTGTTCGGTTCCACGGTCAAGATATTTTTCGCCGCCGCCTTTCCCGGTCCGGGTCAGGTAGTAGGCCCGGCAATAGTCGGGATAGGGTCCGTAGTCCTGAAAGAAGGAGGTGTTCTTGTCAATGCGCCCAATCGTCTCCGCCGCTTTTCCATGCAGGCCCAGGTCGGCGAGAAAGGCTGCGGCGTCCAGCACCGCCACCCCGGCATTGGGCCCCAGCATTCCGGCGCGGAGGGCGCAGTCTTCGGGTGCCTTCTTGGCAAGTCCCCGGATGACGGTGGTCAGGGTGTTTGTCAGGTCCGCTTCGTCCATGTCGCTCGCGAGGCTTGCCGCCTCCCTGCCGGGGGACAGTTTAAGCGCCACGGCGGCCAGATACTGGCAGTTGTATCCTTCCTTTGGATTGGTCTCCAGGGCCTTCTTGAACGCGGCGCGCGCCTCCTCAAACCGGCCAAGCCGGGCCTCGGCGCGGCCCACCAGGTTGAGTGCCGCGCCCGTGGCGGGGTTGCATTGCGCGGCCTTTTCCCCGCAGGCGCGCGCCTCCTCAAACCGGGCCTGGTGCAGGCAGGCAATCCCCGCCTGATACCATGCGCCGCCGTTGTGCGCATCCTTTTCGGCGGCTTTTCGCGCGTTGGCTTCGGCCTCGGCATACCGGCCCTGCTCGTTGTCGAGCACGGCCAGGGCGCACAGCGTCTTTACATGGCCGGGGTCGGCGGCGAGCGCCTTCTGGTAGCCCTCCCGCGCGCCGCCGGGATTGGACTGGCTGTCCAGCAGGTAGGCTTCCTCGTAAAGCTCGTCCGCGGTCACGGCCGGTTTCTTGGTGAGGTCGGGGGCGTCGACCTTGGGAATGGCCAGCGGTGTGTCGTATTCGAGCAGGGTGCCCGCCGCCCGCGACCACACGCGCACATGGGCGGGACCGTTGGCCACGGCCGGCGCCATTACCCGGCAGGGTGCGGCCGGGGTCAGCGGCGCACCGGTTTCGACCAGCACCGCATCCCCCTGGCTGACGGTGCACACCGCATCGGGGAACAGGCCGGAGCCCAGGATGTCCAGAAGCAGCGTGCCGTCCCGGCGCGTCGCCTGAATGACCGCGTCGCGTGTGGCGAATTCAAAACCCTGTCCAAGGCCGTGCGCGGGATACCAGAATTCCTGCCACGATATCATCTGCTGGGGCTGCAGCATGCCGTAGTCCGCCTGGGTCAGCAGGGGGCCGCTCTGCACCTCGATGTACTGGCACTCCTCGCGGCCCGCGTCGGTGAGGGACAACTGGCTGACAATGCCGAAATCGTCCTTGCCCCAGGTCCAGGCCTTCTTGCCCCGCACTGTTTTGTGGTCGGCGGCGGAGACGATGCCCCGGTCGCGGTCGGCGTCATAGGCGCCGAAAAAGTCGAAGTCGACCTTGTAGCCGAAGACGGAGGTCATGACATCGTAATTCTTGAGCCAGGTGATGTCGCGCCCCTTGAACTCGGGCCAGGTGAAGAAACTGGTGCCGGCATGGTCGCAGCCGAGCGTCATCGGGTAGATGAACCGCGTGCCGTTGCGGTTGGGAAAGGCCGTGCAGTTCCAGAAATAATAGGGCTGCACGCCGTCCGTGGGGTTGACCAGGCGGATTTCCTCGTCAAGACAGGACTTGTCCTTCCACAGCGTCAGGCGAACCTCCCAGCGCGTGCCGAAGGTCCTGTCCGTGGCGCCGACGATGATCATCGCCTCGTTCCTGGCGCCCGCGCACACCCGGCCGATGACCGGTTCCATGATGAACACGGTGTGGCCCTGCGGCCCCACATTCCATTCGATGCCCCCCGAAATCCACGCGCCGCGCATGGCGATCAGCGCGGGCTTGATCTCGTCGTTCTTGTGGAACATTTCCTCATTGGTCGTCTTGTCCAGCACGGAGTAGATGCGCCCGCCCAGTTCGGGGATGCAGGTCACGCGGAGAAAGGGGTTCTCCATGTTCAGCGTCTTGTAGGTCCGGTCCCTCTTCACGCCCGTGAGGTAGTCCTGCCGCGTCCAGGGATAATAGACGGCGTTTTCATACTCCTGAAACACGGGATGGACGTCCTCTTCCCACCCGTAGGTGGGCAGCGTGATTTCATCCTCCCAGAAGCTGAGCCCGTCCGCCGCCTCGGGGCGCCCCGCCAACGACATAAGCCCAATCAGGACCGATACGCCGATACCGTGCAGCATGGATGCCTCCTTTTCGTCTTTACTTGTGCCGCTGGCCCAGCAACCACGCAATTGCCTCGGGGTCCCCGTAGGCATCGTCCCAGCAATTGTGGCCCGCCTCGGGATATTCGGTGTACTTCACGTCACCGCCGGCCTCGGTCACCTTCCTGACCATTTGCCGGCTGCGGAACGCGGGCACGGTCCGGTCTTTCTTGCCGTGGAAGGCCCAGATGGGAACCGTGGCAAGCTTTGCCACCCGCTCCTCCATGGTGCCAAAGCGGTCCAGTGACATGTCGCCGGCAAGGTGTTTCATGTCGTTGCGCGGGTCGCCGCCGCCGCAGATGGGCATGAGCGCCGCGAAGACGTCCAGTTTCGAGGGCCCCCAAAACCAGGTGCCGTAGCCGCCCATGGAAAGGCCCGTCAGCGTGATGCGCGCCGGGTCGATCCGGTAATCCTTCCGCGTCGTCTCCATCATCTTCTCAAGGTCGTCGAACACGACGTCCCAGAATTTCTCAAGGGGGCACTGCGGCATCAGCACCAGGCAGGGGAAGCGCTCCGGGTTCTTGCGGATGGCGTGGCCGATGCCCACGTCCGACTGCGCCAACCCGTCGCCGCCGCGCTCGCCCGCGCCGTGCAGAAACACCACGAGCGGCCATTCCTGCGCGGTGTCATAGCCGCGCGGCACATAGAGCACGTAGGACACCGCGGCGGCGCCGTCCTTCGTCAGTGTCTTGTCGATGAAGCCTGTGGCGGGTTTCTTGATCATGGCGGCATCCTCGGCGCCGGCCACGGCGCAGGTCAGTCCCAGGGTGGCGGCGAGAATTGTCTGAAAAAAGCGCACGGCACATGTCTCCTGTTGCGGGCAAGCCCGGCCATTACGATACGGGAAACGGCTCCGGCATTCCAGCGACGCGCGCAAGGGCTCGGAAAGAGGAGAGAAAGAAGGAGGCTGGAAGCCTCCTTTACTTTGGGCGACGTTCTCCCGGACTCATTCCCGCCGCTTGTATGCTATTCTGTTCCCCATGCCCGACGAACCGGAACAGCCTGAATCCAGCGCGGCGGAACTGCCCCCCGTAAGTCCGGCGGACGCGCCGACGCAGCCCGGATGCTACCTCATGAAGGACGCCGCCGGGCACATTCTCTACGTGGGCAAGGCAAAGAACCTGCGAGCGCGGATCCGCAGTTACTGCAACGAGACGGACACCCGCGCCAATGTGAAGTTCCTGATGCGGCGCGTGGCGTCCGTTGACTATCTGGTGGTTGCCACGGAGAAAGAGGCGCTGCTGCTGGAAAACAGCCTGATCAAGCAGCACAGGCCGCGCTACAACGTGCGGCTCAAGGACGACAAGACCTACCTGAGCCTGCGCATCAACCCGCACGATGATTTTCCGCGCATCACCGTGGTGCGCCGCTTTCACCGCGACGGCGCGCGCTATTTCGGCCCCTACCACGACAGCACGGCCGCGCGGAAGACGCTGCGCCAGATACAGCGGCTCTTCCCGCTGCGCACCTGCTCCGACGCCGTGCTGCGAAACCGGACCCGCCCCTGCCTCTACCACCAGATGGGCCAGTGTCTGGCGCCGTGCGTGGGCATGGTGGTGCGCGCCGCCTACCATGAAATCGTGGAGCAGGTGCTGCTGGTGCTGGACGGGCGCAGCGCGGACCTGAAGACACAGCTGCTCGAAAAAATCCGCACGCTCGCCGGGGAACTGCGCTTTGAGGAGGCCGCCGCGTTGCGGGACCGGCTGCACGACCTCGGCAGCACGCTGGAGCGCCAGCGCACCGTCACCACCGGGTCCGTCGAGGACCGGGACGTTTTCGGCACGCACACCGAGGGCCGCTTTACCGAACTTCAGGTGCTTTTCTACCGGGGCGGCAAGCTGCTGGGCGGGCGCTCCTGGTCCTTTGACGCGCACGACATGCCGCTGGGCGAGGTGCTCGGGTCCTTCCTGCTGCAGTATTACGACACCGCGCCGGTGGTGCCGCGCGAGGTGATTGTGCCGGTCGAGATCGACGAGGCGGAGGTGCTGGCGGCCCTGCTTTCGGAAAAGCGCGGCGCCAGGGTGGACATCCTCTGCCCGCAGCGCGGCGAGAAACTGAAGCTGGTGGAACTGGCCGCCCGCAACGCGGAGCGCAGCGCGGCGGAGAAAAGGATGGCCGACAGGGCCGCCGACGACGCGCTGGAACTCATTCAGAAAACGCTGCGCCTGCCGCGTCTGCCGGAGCGCATTGAGTGCTTCGACGTGTCCACCACGCAGGGGGACCGCACCGTGGCGTCGATGGCCGTGTTTGAGCACGGCGAGCCCGCCAAACAGCGGTACCGCAAATACGCCATGCGCGACGTGGAGGGGCAGGACGATTTCGCCTCGCTGCGCGAGGCGCTGACGCGGCGCTACACCCGCGCCATCGCGGAGAATGACCTGCCCGACCTGGTTCTCATCGACGGGGGGCGCGGCCAGTTGGGCGTGGCCGCCGCCGTGCTGCGTGACCTCGGCTTGGACGACCTCCCCCATGCGTCCATAGCCAAGTCGAAGCCCGAAGACGGCGGCACGCACTCCCCGGAGCGCTTCTTCCTGCCGGGCCGGGTCAACCCGGTCATTCCGCCCCAAAACGGCCCGGTCGTGCGCGTGCTTGCGCGGCTGCGCGATGAGGCGCACCGTTTCGCTGTCACCTACCACCGCCAGAAACGGTCTAAGGCTCTGCTGGCCAGCGCACTGCTTGGCGTGCCCGGACTCGGGCCAAAGCGCGCAAAAGCACTGCTTGGCGCGCTCGGGTCGGTCGCGCGCATCCGCGCCGCGTCCCTCGCGGAGATCGCGGCCGTGCCGGGGTTCAGCGAGAAACTTGCACGGGTTATAGTGGAACATTTACAACAGTCAGGTACTGTCAAAGTTTTAACCGGGGTTCCCGGCGGGGAACCTGGAGGAGAATCGACATGAGCTTCCTGGGATTCTTGTTGCTTGTCGCGGTCATCATTGCGGCCCTCGCCGTGGCATGGTCGCGGACGCTCGCGGCGCTCTATCCGGAGAAAATCCGCACGGCCGAGGTGGACCACATCACCACGCCCGACCTGTGGAAGCTGCGCATGTGCCGCTATCGGAAGGCGAACTCCTCCGGAGAACCGGTGCTGCTGGTGCACGGGCTGAACGCCAACCAGAACAACTTCACCGCCCCCGCCGACGGGTGTCTGGTGGATTATCTGTCCGGGCGCGGCTATGACTGCTGGACCCTGGACCTGCGCGGCACGCGCAGTTCGGAATCGCCCGCCGGGTACGGACGCGACACCGTCACGATAGAGGACTATGTGCTGCGCGATTTGCCCGCCGCCATCGACCATATCCGGAAGGCCACCGGCCACGGCAAGGTTCACTATGTCGGCCACTCGCTCGGCGGCCTGCTGCTCTATGCCTATGCGCAGGCCCATGGCGTGGACAAAATCGCCTCCGGCACGACCCTTGGGGCGCCGACCCAGTTCACCACAGTCCGGTCCATGCTGCCCGAACCCCTGGTGCAGCTGGTGAAGCGCCTTCCCTGGCTCGGCGGAGAGATGCTGCGCTGCGCGCTGCCCCTGGCCAAACTGACCGGCAAGGGCATCAGCGTCTTCCCCATCAACCTGGACAATCTGCCGGAAGGCATGGGCCTGGGCGACTTCTACCCGATCATCGACGACCCCGCGCCGCTGGTGCATGCCCAGATATTCGCATGGGCCGACCGCGGCGAAATCACGCTGCGCGAGGATTCGCTCAACCTCAGCCGCGGCTTCGACGACATGAAGTTCCCGCTGCTCGCCGTGTATGCCCCACGCGACCCCTTTGTGTCGCTGGTGTCGGCGGAAGCCTTCTTCAAGGGTATCCACCACGCGGACAAGAAGATGATTGTCTGCTCCGTCGAAAACGGCTGCGCGGCGGACTACGGCCACTGCGACCTTGCCTTCGGCCGCGAGGGGGGGCGCGACGTTTTTGAACCGGTCATGCAGTGGATGAAGGCGCATCCGTGCCCCGAAACCGCGACGGCCAGGAAAGCCGTGGAACCGGAGAAGCCGAAAGCCGCAACGGCGCCGGTCGCGGAACAGCCCGCCGCCGCCAAGGCGTCCGCACCCGCCGCAGCAAAGGCCGCGGCGAAGAAGGCCGCCGCGCCGAAGAAAGTGGCGGCCGCAAAGGCCGCCCCGGCAAAGACGGAAGCCGCCCCGGCAAAGACGGAAGCCGCCCCGGCAAAGACGGAAGCCGCCCCGGCAAAGGCAGAAGCCGCGCAGGCGAAGACCGCCGTGGCCAAGAAGGCGGCGGTCGCGAAGAAGCCGGCCGTTGCAAAGGCGCCGGCCGCCCCGAAACCGGCTGTTGCCAAAGCGGCCCCGGCAAAGCCGGCCGCCGCGGCCAAGAAAGCGGCCGCCGCCGGCAAGGAAAAGGCGCCAGCGGTGAAGGCCAAGCCCGCACCCCGCAAGCCCGCCGCGAAAGGGTAGCCCATGTCCTGTGACATGAGCCGCCGACAGTTTCTGTCGAGCACGCTGGCCGCGGCCCCCCTTGTGGCGCTGGCGGTGGAGGGCGCGCACGCCGCCGCGCCCGGCAAGCTTCCGCCCGTGTGCCTGTTTTCCAAGCCGCTGCAGTCCATGGACTACAAGACCCTGGCGCAGGCGTGCAAGGCCGCCGGGCTCGACGGTGTCGATCTGACGGTGCGTCCCGGCGGCCATGTCGAGCCGGACCGGGTGGACACCGATCTGCCCGCCGCCGTCGATGCCATGCGCGCCGAGGGCCTCGAAGTGACCATGATCACCACCAAGTACACCGACGTGAAGGGGCCCAACGTGTCCGGCGTGCTGGCCCGGGCCGCCGCGCTGGGCATCCCCTTCGTGCGCGTCGGCAGCCACCAATACGACGGGCGCGGCGCGATTGCGCCGCAGGTGCTCCGGTTTACGGAGGAACTGCGCGCGCTCGCGGCCGAGGCCGAAAAGGCCGGCATCACGCTCGGCTATCACAACCACTCGGGCGGCGCCAACTTTGGCGGGCCCGTGTGGGATTTGTGCCAGGCCATTGAGTCGGTGAACAGCCCGCGGCTGGGCTCCAACTTTGATCTCGGCCACGCCGCCGTTGAGGGGGCGTTCAGCATGTGGGAGATCAACACCCGGCGCATCGCGCCGCTGGTGAAAATGGTTGCCGTCAAGGACTTCGTGTGGGAGGGGAGCAAGCCCGCGTGGGTGCCCTTGGGCGAGGGCCGCGTCGACACCGCCCGCGGTCTGGCGCTGCTGCGCGAGTCGGGCGGCTTCGCCGGACCCGTGTCCATCCACATCGAGTACAAGACCAGGAACACCGACGCGGTCGTCGAGGACACGCGCAGGGCCGCCGCACTGGTGCGGGATTGTTTGGCAAAAGCCGGATACACGGCCTGAGGCAGAGTGACAGCCGAGGGCGGCTGTCCCACATGGAAGGAAGCAGCACGTGGAAGAAAGCTACCGCCGCCCCACTTGGGACGAGTATTTCATGGAAGTGGCCAACGCCATCGCCAAACGGGCCACCTGCAACCGGGGGCGCAGCGGCTGCGTCATCGCCCGCGACCGCACCCTGCTGGTGACCGGCTATGTCGGCTCGCCGAAAGGCTTCCCCCACTGCGACGACATTGGCCACCAGATGAAGCAGGTCATCCACGAGGACGGCAGCCAAACCGAGCACTGCGTGCGCACGGTGCACGCCGAGCAGAACGCCATCTCCCAGGCGGCCCGGCTGGGTGTCGCCATCGAGGGCGCGACGCTCTACTGCCGCATGACGCCGTGCCGGGTCTGCGCCATGCTGATCATCAACTGCGGCATCACAAGGGTCGTGTGCGAACGGCGCTACCACGCCGGGGCCGAGTCGGAGGAGATGTTCCGTGTGGCCGGCGTCACCACCGAGTTCATGAATGACGGGGTGCAGTCCTATGAGTAGACCCGTCCGGCGCGCCGCGCGGTCATGAGCGCGCCCTTCGCGCCGCCGCGCCGCGGCATCCGGAAACGGGTGCTGCTGTTTGCGGCGGCGCTGCTGCTGGTGTGGGTGGCGGTTCTTGGGGTCATCGCCTGGCAGACCCTGGCAACACCCGCCCATGTGGGACAGCCTGCTTGCCTCGGCGCAGCCCTTGGCGAAGACGGGCCCACGCCTGTCATTTCAGCCAATCCAGGACAGGCGCCCCCGCCTGTCGTCCCCGACCAAACACCGACAGCCGGGGGCGGCTCTCCCGCGTCGCCCCCCATTCACGTCTATTTCGCCCCGCCGCGGCAGGGCGATCCTGATCCCATCGACCAGGCGCTGCTTGGGCTGATCAACTCGGCGCGAGAGTCGGTTGCCTGCGCCTTCTACGAACTGGAACTGTCCCCCGCGGCCGACGCGCTGATTGCGCGGCACAACGCGGGGGTGCGTGTCGGCGTCGTGTCCGACAGCGACTACGCGGAACGGCCCGCCGTGCGCCGCTGCGTCGCGGCCGGCATTCCGGTGGTGTTCGATGAAAAACCCGCCTTCATGCATGACAAGTTCTGCGTCGTGGACGGGCGTTTCGTGTGGACCGGCTCCACCAACATCACCGGCAACTGCATGTACCGGAACAACAACAACGCGGTGCTGATCGATTCGGCCGAACTGGCCCGCAATTTCGCCGCCGAGTTCGGCGAGATGTTTGACGCGCGCCGCTTCGGCGCCGCCTCGCCGAAGAACACGCCCTTCCCTGAGGTGACGCTATCCGACGGCACGCGTGTGGAATGCTATTTCGCGCCCGAAGACAATGCCGGAGACGCGCTGGCCCGCTTCGCGCAGTCGGCCCGCGAGCGCATCGACTTCGCCGCCTTCTCATTCACTTCCAAAGACCTTGCCGAAGCGATGGTCGCCCGCATGCGGGACGGTGTGCGCGTGCGCGGCGTCTTCGAGAAGCGCGGCGCCAATTCGACCGCCTCCAAGTTCAAACAACTCGCCGAACGCGGCGCAGCGGTGCGCACCGACACGAACCCGGCCAACCTGCACGACAAGTTCCTGGTGGTCGACAGCGCCGCCGTGGCCACCGGCAGTTTCAACTTCAGCCGCAACGCCGACGAGCGCAACGACGAGAACCTGCTCATCATCCACGACCCCGCCCTGGCCCGGAAGTACGTCGAGGAAGTGGACCGTCTCATGAACTGAACAGCCATTCTCTCAGCGCAGTGGCAGGAACTTACCGATCATGGGTTGCGGCAGGCAGCGTGGTGCCCCGTGTCCAAAGTTCAAACTCACTCAAATCGATGTTGTCGCTCCAGGAGATTCCATAGCCGCCGGGATCCACGCGCGCGGCCCGGAAGAACACAGGATTGCGCAGCAGTTGAAATTGCGGAAGGGACAGGAGGGGGGCGGCGTCGTACTCTTTTTCGACGGCGTTGTCGAAGCGAACGAGCAGCCGCGTCGGGGATATCGCACTGACGGAAACAATTTTCGGCAGGCTCTCCATGGGGGTCAATCCAGTCCCGGAAGTTGCCGAAATGTCTGATTGCGCCACATGTCGAGCAACTCGTCCTTGTGCTGGCAGGCCCAATCCTCAACAAGGCGCCGTGCGCGCGTTGGCAGGTCTCCTTCGAGCATGTCAAGACGCTCAATGGAAAACACCCCGTTGTACTCGCCGTAAACAGCATGAAAATGGGGAACGCCGTGTTCACTTTGGCTGAAGTACATCTTAATGACAATTCCGTAAAACCGCGCAATCACAGGCATAGGCGCACTCGCAATCCCTGATCAGGTTTGTCTTGGCGCTCGGGTGTTAACGTTCAGCCCGCACTCCAAGCGCCCACAAACAGTATACACGACATTGTTGCGGCGCGGTAGGCCTGCGCGGCTCAAGAAACCTGGCAGTTTCACCTTCAGCCGCAACGCCGGCGGGCGCAACGACGAGAACCTGCTCATCATCCACGATCCCGCGCTGGCCCGGAAGTATGTGGAAGAGGTGGACCGGCTCATGAATTGAACACGGGTGGTCGATACGCTGTTGCGATTCTTGAACAGGGCACCCCATTCATGCAACGCTGTCGCGGTTGACATGGGCAGTAACCAACGGGACACGGTCAAAGCAATGAAAAAGTGGTTCGTGCGCATTCTTAAGGGCATTGGCATTCTGGTGGCGCTGTTCCTGTTTGGGACCTTGTACGTGCGCATGCAGGGGGTGCAGTACACCCTGGCGCTCTTCACCAATTCGTGGAGCAATCCGCGCTTCAATTCGTCCGCCATCTCGCCCGAAAAGAACTGCGCCGGGATTACGCCCTGCACCAGCGGTCCCATCCGCGTGCTGAGCTATAACGTGCTGTGCCGCATTTGCACGGAAGGCGAAGCCGAACATTACAAGCTGGGATTCGAGCGGTGGTACGACCGGCTTCCCCATATCATGGCGGTGATCAAGGAATACCAGCCCGATCTGCTGGGCCTGCAGGAAGTGGGCGGCTGGCAGGACATTGGCGAGTTGAACCCCGACCCGGCCGTCTACGTGCCCGTGACGCACGAGGTGGGCCCCTGGGCCTATGGGGATTCTGTTCTTTTTTACAGAAAGGACCGTTTCGAAGCGCTGGACTCGGGACAGTTTTGGTACGGCCCCACGCCGGACCTTCCCTTTGCCTTTGAGTGGAGACGGCTCGCCGTCCCCCGTTACCTCAACTGGGTGCTCTTGCGGCAGAAGGACAATGGGTTTCAATTCCTTTACATGAACACCCATTTTGACAATGCGGGCGTGAACAAGGACCCCACGGCGCTGCTGGTGAACAGGACCTTTGCCCCCCATGCCAGGCGCCTGCCCATCATTTTCACCGGCGACTTCAACACCAACCGCACCGAGAATCCCCGTTACCGCAACATCATGTACGGCACCGGCGCCGAGGCCGTTTTCCAGGATGCCGTGGACCTGGTGGCAAAACCGGAGGAAATGCCCGCCCTGGGCAGCGCATCCGCACAGAGAGACGACCGCCCCAAGAGTCTCAATGAGGTCATTGACCATATCTTTCTGGCCGGTCCCGGCAAGAATGAGGTGCAGCGCTGGGTGGTTGACTCCCGCCGCTATGGTGCCGGTGAGGACAAATCCCAGTCGGATCACCCGGCGGTGTTCGCCATCGTCAACCTGTCGGCCCGTTAACCAACGGTTTTATAGGAAGCGGCTGAAGCGAGGAGCGTTCGTCGGGCTGGAGGGCTGTGTCCAGCTTCTCACCGCAGAGGCCTCGCCTCAGTCCCCGCCCGCCATTAGCCGATCAAGCTGTCCCATGAACTCGCGCCAGGAGGTGAACACATGCCCGGCGCGGGTCTCCTCCTTGAACCGTGCATTGACCCCCGCAAACAGCCCCGCCGTGCCGCCCAGGGCGCGCACGCCGGCGATGTCGGTGTATTCGAGGTCGCCCAGGTGGAGCAGTTCGTCGGGGGCCACGCCGAGCGCGTCGGCCGTGCGGGTGAACATAAGCGCCTGCGGCTTGGAGACGCCCACCTCGTCGGAGAAGGTCAGGCAGCGCAGATGGGGCATGAACCCGTCACGCTCCAGCAGGGCGCGCAGGCTGGAACCGGGGCTGATGCCGGTGTCGGAGATGATGCCGACAGGCACGCGCGCGGCGGCGGCGCGCACCGCGTCCAGCGCGTCCTCAACGGGCACGGGCGGATGCTCAAGGATGATGGTCGCAAAGAAGTCGGCCAGTTCGTCGACGACCTTGCCGGAAAGGGTTGTGCCCAGCGCCGTGGTGGCGAGGTGGACGGCGTCGCGCGGGGTCAGCGTGCGCTGCTCGGCGACGTGGACATGGCCGAAGGCGCGGGTGGCATCGAGCAGCACGCGCTCCGCGTCTTCGAGTGCCACGCCGGCGGCCCCGGCCAGGGCCAGCGCGCGCCTGCGCATGCGTATCCCGCCGGAAGCCTCTATCTCGCGGTACAGGGTGCCCCAGAAATCGAAGGTGACGGCGCGGATGCTCATTGGTCGCGGTACCGGTCGAAGCCGAGCCCGTGCTGCGCGATCATTTCGCGGATTTCGCGCATGCGCTCTTCCGAGATGCCCTGGGTGCGGTGTCCGATTTTACGGGCCGGCGTGCCGCCCCAGATCTCCAGCGGGGGCACGTCGTCGAGCACGATGCTGTGGTGCGCGATGATGGCGCCCTCATGAACGGTGACGCCGGGCCCGATGTAGCAGGAACTGCCGACGAAGCAGTTGTCGCCGATGGTGATGGGTCGGGGCTCCCGCACGGCGGCGCGCGGGGCGTCATCGTTGCCGATGAGCGGCACCACGCTGTCGCACAGGACGGTGTATTCGGCCACGGCAGTGTAGCTGCCGATGCGGATGACCGACCGGGCGTCGATCAGGCAGCCCCAGCTGCACCCGCAGCGGTTGGCGAAAATGATGCGGGCCCCGTCATGCGCGCGCAGGGTTACATTGTTGCGCAGGCGGCAGTGATCGCCCATCTCGACGTGCCCCTCTATGTGCAGGTCGGGAATGGGGAAGCGGGCATGCACGCCCAGCCGCGCAAACTTGCGCGCGTGCTTCCAGGTGAGCCACATTCGGTGAAGGCTGGTCATGCTCGTTTCCCAGAGAAAACCCGCCCCGCGGCGGCGGGGCCGCAGGGGCGGGCGCAAAGTTCAGGGGGTCCGCAGCCGGACCCTCGCTTCAGGCTACTGGCTGACGTAAATCCACGGTCCCGTGTTGGCCGGTGTGTCGCAGGGCAGATTGTTGTCGCAGGGCTTGTCGCCGCCGCCCGTCTTTACGTTGTAGGTGGCCTTGGCCTCGCCCTCCCGTGTGCGCGCGGTAAAGTCGAAGTCCAGCTTGCTGTTGGCGTTCAGGTCGCGCGTGGCCAGGAAATAGGTGCGCAGCGCCGCGATATGATAGGCGTCGCGCGACGGAATTGTGCTGACAAACGGCGGATTGTCCACCAGGCCGAAGGTGCTGCCGCCCGGACCGACGCCGATCAGCACAAAGACGTCATACTTGGCCGGCGGGAAACTCATGCCCTGCAACTCTGCCGCGGTGGGGTCCCAGGTGTTCGCGAGGAAGTCCCCGGTTTTGATCCAGTACTTCGCGCACCGCTGCGCCTGGGCGCGGTTCACCGGCACATAGATAAACGGCCGCTGCTTGGCCTCAGTCATCTGGCGCGTTATTTCCACCGCGGGGTCGGCGCCTCCCGTGTACCGGGGCAGGCCTGGGTCGAACACCCATGGGCCTTGGGGGGTTTTGTGGCCGACGGGCCCAAATTCGAGCAGGCTCAGCATCCCGTCGCGGTTGCTGTCGTACGATGTTGAGAACTCATCGTACAGCTTCACGTCGCCGTGGCTCTTAATCAGCGACATGTAGGGGCGCAGATGATAATACCCCTCCTCCTGGTCCGGCTGGGCCGGAGGGGTGGGTCCCTGTTTCGGTCCGACATAGCCGTACGCGGGCGGATAACCGCCCAGCCTGCTGTCGGTCATATAGGCGGTGAGCGAGAGGGACACCTGCCGGAGCGCCCCCTCCATCCGCCGCGTCTTGGCCCGCTCGATCATGCCTGGACCCACGGTGAACACCAGGGCGGCCAGGATGGCGATGATGGCAACCACGGTCAGCAGTTCAATCAGTGTAAAACCGGCTTTTCGGCGAGCGCTCATGGCCTGTATCTCCAGTAGTCCCCAAGTTGTCACCCAAGTTTATAGTACCACGTGGGTTAAGAAGCGTCAATTCCCGTCAGTTGCGCAAAACCGGGATGCTCCGTGGCGGCGCGCCGCCTCCACCGTGTCCACCACCGCCTTGGCGTTCTCCAGCGGGATGTCGTAGAACAGGTAATCCGACGCGGCGACCATGTGTTTTGTGCCCCGGGTGGATTCCATCACGCCCTCCGTTGCCGCGCGCACGTCGTCGGGCGTGCCGGTGAGCAGCACATCGAGCCCGATGTTGCCGCGGGTGCACATGGCCTCAGGCAATTTTGCCCGCGCGTCGGCCAGCGACGCGACATTGCCCACCGGCGGCGGCGACAGGGTCTCGAACAGGTCGATACCCATCTGCCCGTAATAGCCCATGTCCAGAAACGGCTGTATGGGCGAGCAGATGTGCGAGTAGACCAGGCCGCCCGCATCATGCACGGCCGCCGTGATCGCCTGCGAGTCAGGCACCATAAAGGTCTCGTACAGCATGGGGGACATCATCTCGCGGCCCGGTCCGCCGAGGAAGATGAAGTCAGCCCCCCCGCCGATGACCGCGCGGCACAGGGCGGTGTTCACGTCGCGGATGCGGTCGCACAGCGCCCGGTAGCCGTCCAAGTCGGTCATGGCGAACATTACCGCGTCGGGCACGGTCGCCAGGCACATCATCTCAAAGGGCTGCACCGACCATTGCAGGCACACGGGCCATTCGGGATGCACCCTGGCCACCACCGGCCCCACCAGTTCAGCCACCTTGGGCAGCGCCTCGTACTGGCGGTCAATCATCCAGCGCACGGGGTCGAGCGAATCGCCAAAGGTGATGGGATATTTGACCGGAGTCGAACCCTGCCGGGGCCGCTCGTGAAATTCCCAGGCCAGGGTGCCGTAGGGGGTTTCCAGCCAGGAGTGCGTGCGCCTCTCGCCGTCCGTTTCGGATGCTTTACTCTTCCAGGCCAGTTCAGGCGCCGCCTGCCCCAAGTCGGGCAGACCCAGGTTGATCAGCGCATCGCCGCCAACAGTCTCGTAGGCGCGCATCGTGTCTTCCAGTGTCGTCTCGCTGACCCATTCCTTGCCGGCCAGTTTCGTGTCAAACCCAGCCCCTGCACCGATTTGCAACGATACAAAAGGCTGATCACCACCATGCCGGATGAACCCGACAAACCGCTCGCGCCGTGTGCTCATGACAAATTCCCTCAAATGGAGTGTGGATTTTATCACGCCTGACTGTTCCAGCCGTATCGAAAAGAAATGGCCTGCTGCGGGAATTTTGTATTTTTCGTGATTTGTTTATGCCTAAAGTTGCAGGTTTTGTCGCTCATGTCAGTCGGGATAGTAAGCATTACGGAAAGGAAAACAACATGAATTCGCTTGCCAGGCACACACTATATCGTTCTTGGACCCGGCGGGGTGGTGCCCTGCTGACGGTTCTCGCCGTCTTGCTGGGCCTATCCGCCTGCAAACCGGACACCACCGCGCCGGAAAACGTCACCGGCCTGACTGCCGTGGCCGCTGACACGCAAGTCGCACTCTACTGGGTCAACCCTGGAGACGCTGACCTTGCGGGCGTGCGCATTCAGCGCAAACTGGCGGGCTACCCAGCGTCCACGACGGACGGTGACACTGTCTCCGAGGCCGCCGGAACCTCCTTCACCGACACCGGCCTGACCAACGGCAAACACTATTTCTACACCCTGTTTGCCTACGATGCGGCCAGCAACTACGCCTCAGGCGTGCAGGCCGTCTCAGTGCCGACCAGCAGCCTGGCACAGGAGCCCATCCTGGGCGGATACCGAACCATTGCGGAGGCCCTGGCTGAACCCGGCCTGCCCTCCGACGGGGCCGCGGAACTGGCCACGGAGCTGGCGCAGGCCGAGGAGGTCTACCGGGCCGGTGACGCCTGCGGCGCGGCCGGAATCCTTCGGCAGTATGAACTGAGCGCGCAGGCGCGGCGCAGCGGCGCGGCCAACATTATCATCGAGGGCATGTTTGAAAACCTGTACAACCTGGGCCGGCGGCTCCGCTATGACATGCGCGTGCTCTCCCAGGACTGCCCGGGCGAGGACCGCGTAGGGATTCTGGCGGAAGCGCTCGTGGATGAGACAAAGAACGACAACACCGAACTGGGCGCCGGGTTCAGTTTCGGTGAACCGCTATTGCAGACCGTGAAAGCCGGCGGGGAGGTTTTCACCCAACTGGACATACCCGGTGCGGACGCCTCTCAGGGTCAGCCGGGCTTTCCGGCCGTACCCATCGTGCGCCGCCTGGTGGCCGTGCCGGAAGGCGCCGAGGTCTCCTCGGAAATCATTCTGGATGGCGGCAAGACGGTGGGGATGAACCTGTTCCCCGGGCAGTTCGAGCCGGCGGACCAGACACAGGACCCCTCGGGTCCGCCTGACCCGTCGACCTTTGCAAACCCGGCCTTCGTCAAGGACCCCGAAATCTACGCGACGGACCGGCCCTGGCCACCCAACCCGGTTTCGGTCAGTCCTGCCGGCCACTCCAGAGACCTGAACTTTTACATCGTGGAAGTCGCTTCGGGTCAGTACAACCCCGCCCGCAAAACCCTGACGCTGTTCGACAAGGTGGACGTGAAACTGTCCTTCAAGGGCGGCACCGGCAACTTCATGACCGCCGCTATGGCGAGTCCCTTTGAAAGCCGTCCGGATGTGTTCACGGGCGCGGCCCTCAATAAATCCGCCATTTCCAAACATGTGAGCCTGGCACCCATTATCAAGCGCTACACAGGTGAGGAACTGATGATTCTCACCCATCCCAGTTTCCGCGCGGCGGCGGACACGCTCGCGGCCTGGAAGAATGAGAAGGGTATCGTCACCCGGGTGTACGAAGTGGGTACGGGAACGGACAATGCGACCAGGGAGGCCATTGTGGCCCTGATCAAGTTTGAGTACGAAAAAGCCTACATACGGCCCTCCTATGCGCTGTTGCTGGGCGACGCCGAGTTCATCCCAACGTGGTACGTGACGGCAAACGAGCCCGGGCTGGTCGGCAGCGCCACTATCGGCACTGACTACCGCTACGCCTCTTTTACCGGCATTCTGCCCGGCGTCTTTCCGGACATCGCGGTGGGCCGCATTCCGGTCGACACCCTGGCGGACGCCAACACGGTGGTCAACAAGATTGTCAACTATGAAAAGACGCCGCCGGGTTTGGGCAGCCAGGCCTTCTACAGCAACGCGGCCATCGCCTCCCAGTTCCAGTGCTGCCGCAAGGACATTGCACAGGTTGGCTATGATCAGCGCACCTTTGCCCAGGTGTCCGAATTCGCCCGCGACACCATGAACGGCCAGGGAAAGACGGTGCAGCGCATCTATACCAGGACCGTGGACACCGGCTGCGCAAGCTGCAATCCGGTCGATCCCCCCTACACGGGCGACGCCACGCCGCGCAGGTACAATGACGGCACGGCGCTCCCGGCCGACCTTGCGCCGGGCAGTGGTTTTGCCTGGAACGGCAGCAACGCCGACATCATCGCCGCGTGGAACGCGGGACGCTTCCTGTTCATTCACCGCGACCATGGCTGGCCGGGCGGATGGGGCAATCCCGGGTTTGACTGGTCAGACGCCTCGGCGCTCACCAACGGCGCCCTGCTGCCGGTCGTGTTCAGCGTGAACTGCGCCAGCGGCTTGTTTGACAACGAAACCAACGGGGGCGCCCTGGGCTCCGGGGCCGGCGCGATGTACTTTGCCGAGCGGTTGCTGGTGAATCCGAACGGCGGCGCGGTGGGCTTGCTCGGGGACACGCGCAACAGCCCGAGTTGGGCAAACTCAGCCCTGCTGCGCGGGTTCATCGACGCCATCTGGCCGTCGGCCATTCCCGGCTTTGGCAGCAATACAAGCAAACGGCGCCTGGGCGACATCCTCAACCACGGCAAGATGTACATGTTCACGCAGGCGGGTGTGGAGGGGACGGGTGTTTCCTGGGCGAACACGGGCGACGAGCTGCGCCTGTGGAACTGCCTGGGCGACCCGACGCTGGAGATCTGGACCAAGTATCCGTATGCCAAGACCCTGCCCATAAGCGTATTCCCGCACTACTTGAACGGGGCGCTTCAACTGGACTTCCCGATTGCCGGGGCGGAGATTACCGCCACCCAAACCGATGGCAACGCGAGGATCATCCCCGTGGGCCGCATCGTCACGAAGCAGGGCGGCAACACGATGCCGCTTTTCCAGACACCCAACCTGCAGGCGCCGATAGACTGGGCCATCACGCTGGAGGACGCGAGCACCATCAAGCTCAGCGAGATCGCCGCGACACAGTAGCGCGCGCCTGACCCGCAGCCAACTCCGTGGCATGGGCCCCCGTGGCCCATGCCGCTTTTCTTTGCACTGCGCACGGGCGGTGCCGCCCCAAAGCGGGTGTGTTGATGCCGCGGTCCTTGACTCTCCGCCGCACCGGACATGACCGATTACGCATTGTGGTCCCAATTTCACGCGGCACCCGAAGACGGATCCGCGCCCTTGACCACAATTGTTGCCAGGCCCATGGCGCTGAAAAGCCGCACCATGAATCTTGGTCACTGTTTAGCCGATTGGCGTGGGCTGCCTGATCTTCTTTCTTGCTCTTGCTCGAAATTGGCGAGCACCATGAAAGTTACACAAGGCCCTTTCCACAAAGGGTTTCATTGGTCCTGTAATTTCCATGATCCAAAACTGGAGCAAGAGCAGGAGAGCAAGAGCAGGAGCAAGAGCCAGAGCAAGAAGAAGAAGAAGAAGAAGACCCTTCGCGCCGGTCG
>CAIUWO010000894.1 GCA_903902895.1 Candidatus Hydrogenedentota bacterium
ATCCTTGTCAGCATGGCCGCCTGGCTCTGGGAAATGACCCGCTCCCTGCGCACGTTCCACCAGGACCAGACCGCCGCCGCGCTGGAAGGGCGCGCCAGAATCGTCGAACTCGAAATGGCCGGGCGCTTCTCCGAGGGGACCGCCGCGCAGGTGGACTCCCTCTGCAAACAGATCGGCAAACTTTCTGGCACCCGCATTACCGTCATTCTGCCGTCGGGAAAGGTGCTTGGCGATTCCGACGAACTGCCGGCCCAGATGGACAACCACGCGGACCGGCCTGAAGTGCGCGAGGCACTGGCCGGACGCGTCGGCCGCGCCGTCCGCTACAGCCACACCCTTCGCAGCGACCTGGTGTACGTGGCCGTGCCGGTCACGGAAAACGGGGCGCTGGCCGGAATCGTGCGCGCCAGCACCTCGCTGGCTTCCGTCAATAAAACCCTGCGCGGGGCATACCTGCGCATCGGGCTGGTGGAGATTTTGATGGCCCTGCTTGCCGTCCTCGCCAGTTTTGTGCTGGCGCGGCGCATCGCAGGCCCCGTCAGCCGGATGGTCGCGGGCACGCGGCGCCTGGCGGCGGGGGACTTCGACACGCGCCTGGTGCCGCCCGGCTCGGCCGAACTGGCCGAACTGGCGGGGGCCATGAACACCATGGCCCGGGATCTGCGCGAGCGCATGGAGACCGTGGACCGGCAACGCGGCGAACTGGACGCCGTGCTGGCCAGCATGGAGGAGGGCGTGCTGGCCGTCGACCGCAACGAGCGCGTCATCAGCCTGAACAGGGCCGCGGCCGAACTGTTTGGGGTCAACATCCAGGCGTCGCGGGGACGGGACCTTCGCGAAGTGGTGCGCAATCCCCAGGTGCAGGAGTGTGTCGCCCGCCTGCTCCTGGACTCGGCCCCGTTCTGCGAGAATGTGACCCTGAGCACCCCTGTCGAGCGGCACCTGCTCGTTTCCGCCACCGGCCTGCGCGACGGACGCGGCGGCGAGGCCGGCGCGCTGCTTGTCCTCCAGGACATGACCGAACTGCGCCGGCTTGAGCGCGTGCGCAGCGACTTTGTGGCCAATGTTTCCCATGAACTGCGCACGCCGGTCACCTCGATCAAGGGCTATGCGGAAACGCTGCTCGCCGAAAAGCAGCGCGATCCCGAGACGCTGGACCGTTTTCTCGGCATTATCGCAAGGCAGTCCGACCGGCTCGCGGCCCTGGTCGACGACATCCTGTCGCTGGCCCGGCTTGAACGGGACGAGGCGGCGGGCGGCGAATCCGGTGAAACTGTGTTCGAACCGACCGGGGTGCGGGACACAATCGAGGCGGCGCTGCACGTTTGCAGCCCCACCGCCGATGAGCGCGGCATACGCATCGACGTGGAACCGGGCGGCGACATTCTCCTGCGGGCCAATCCGGCGCTTGCGGAGCAGGCGCTGGTCAATCTGCTGGACAATGCGGTCAAGTACAGCGACCCGGGGAGCGTGGTCCGCATCGACACACTGTCCGACGGGGACTGGGTGGCGATCCGCGTGACGGATTCCGGGCCGGGCATCGCGCCGGAACAGCAGGCGCGCATCTTTGAACGCTTTTACCGCATTGACCGCGGGCGCAGCCGGGCCATGGGCGGCACGGGGCTGGGACTGTCCATCGTCAAGCACATCATGAACGTGCACGGCGGACGCATCGAGGTGGAAAGCGAACTGGGCAGGGGCAGCCGGTTCACCCTCTGGTTCCCCGCCGCGCAGTCGGCGTAGTCCGCCCCCTTTCCATACCCTCGCGCACGGCGGCCCCGCCAAGGGACAGGCACAAACAGAGGGGGCGCCTCAGCCCCGGTTTCTCCCGCCGCCGCAATTCTTGCGAGCTGCAGCAGCGCGAGAACCAGCAACACTCGTGGCGTTCTCATAGATCTCCTTTCCCATTGTTGACCGATTGAAATATTGCCGGCACAGCCCATTGTTCCGGCCTCAAGACGGGCGTCAATTTACACGCGTTTGGTGAGGGGAGAATGAGCAAGGCGTTAGTTTTTCATGAGCCGTGACCAGGCGTCGAAAGACGGGAAGACGAACGAGGCGGCGCCCTAACATTTTCCTAACCGGAGGTCTGTCTAATGTCAGTCGAGGAAAAACTACGGTGTTGATAAGTCTGTGGAAACTGTCCAGGAACGTTTTCCACGGGTGCTCCCAAAGGAGGATCTCATGTTTAGAACATGCGCATTGGCGGCCGCGACCGTGATGTTCCTGCTGGCCGGGTGCGGAAAGCCGCAGGCGGGCGGGCCCGCGCGGGAATCGGTCACGCTGAAAGGCTCGGACACCATGGTGCCGCTGGTGACGCCCTGGGCGGAAAAGTACATGGCGGCCAATTCCGCCACGGAAATCTCGGTGACCGGCGGCGGGTCCGGCACCGGCATCGCGGCACTGATCAACGGCACCACGGACATCTGCGCGGCTTCGCGGGAGATTAGCGCGGAGGAGCGGAAGAAGGCTGAGGCGAAGGGCATCAAGCCGCTGGAAACCACCGTCGCGCGCGACGGCATCGCCATCGTGGTGAACCCCGCCAATCCGGTGGCGGAACTGAGCATTGAGCAGTTGCGCAAAATCTATACCGGTGCCACGGCGAAGTGGAGTGATGTCGGCGGACCGGACGCGGCGGTTGTCGCCTATTCCCGGGAATCGAGTTCGGGCACCTACGTCTTTTTCCAGGAGCACGTGCTGAAGAAAGAGGACTACGCCGCGAAGGTCCGGCTCATGCCGGCCACCTCGGCCATCATACAGGCGGTGGTGTCTGACGCCAACGCCATCGGCTACGTGGGACTGGGCCACGCGCACGAGGCCCAGGGCAAGGTGAAGGTGGTGGCGGTACGCATGGCGGACGGTCAGCCGGCCGTCCCCGCGTCCGAGAAGTCCGTCCTGGACGGAACCTACCCCATCGCCCGCGCGTTGTACTTCTACACGCCCGATCCCCCGTCGCCGGCGGTGGACAAATTCATCGAGTACTGCCTTGGCCCGGCGGGCCAGAACACCGCCCGTGAAACGGGCTTTGTGCCGGTCAAATAGCATGCGCGGTGAGCGTTGGACAGAGTTTTGGGTCAAGTGGATGCTCGCGGCGGCCAGCTCGCTGACCGTCGTGATCGTCATGCTCATTTTCGTCTTCCTTTTCAGGGAGGCGATGCCCTTCATCAAAGAGCCCGGACTGGGCGCATTGGCGGGTTCAAAATGGATACCGGTGTCGTTTCAGAAAGAGCAGTTCGGGATACTGCCGCTGGTGACGGGAAGTCTGCTGGTAACGCTGCTGGCGGCGTGCCTGGCGGTCCCGATGGGGGTTTGCGGGGCGGTTTACATCGCCGAAGTGGCGCGCCCGGCGGAGCGGGAGTTTCTCAAGCCTTTCATCGAACTGCTGGCGGCGATTCCCTCGGTGGTTCTGGGCTTTTTCGGCATGGCCATACTGGCGCCGGTGCTGAAATCGACCTTCGGCCTGCAGACCGGCATGATGGCGCTGACCGGCGCGCTGGTGCTGGGGCTGATGGCGTCGCCGACGATTATCTCAATCTCGGAGGACGCGATACGCAGCGTCCCCCGCTCCTACCGGGAGGCTTCAACCGCGCTGGGCGCGACCGACATGCAGACGCTGTGGCGCGTGACGGTGCCCTCGGCGATGCCGGGCATGCTGGCGGCGACGATGCTGGGGATGGGCCGCGTTTTGGGCGAGACCATGGCGGTGCTGATGCTCACGGGCAACGCGGCGCTGGTCACGCTCAACCCCTTCGAGTCGGTGCGCACGATGACGGCGACGATCGCCGCCGAAATGGGCGAGGTGACGCAGGGCAGCGCCCATTACCAGTCGCTGTTCTGGGTGGGCATCACACTGCTGCTGGCAACCTTCATCCTGAACATCACGGCGCAGCGGGTGCTCGGCCGGACACGGGACCGCCGGTGATGCGCTGGCTAATAGACCAGGGAACCCGCTGGATGCTGCGCGGTGTCACTTATCTGGTGGTCGCGGCAACGGCGTGGATTCTGCTCGATATCATCATAAAGGGGCTGCCCGCCATAAACTGGTCCTTTCTGGCCAGCCAACCGAGCAAGGGCGGCGAGGAGGGCGGCATCCTGCCGGCGATCGTGGGCACGTTCCTTCTGATAGCGTGCACCACGGCGGTGGCCCTGCCGCTGGGCATGGCGGCGGCCATATACCTGTCCGAGTATGCCCGGCAGGGCCGCTTTACCCGAACACTGCGGCTTGCCATCATCACGCTCGCCGGGGTGCCATCCATTGTGTTCGGCCTGTTCGGGCTCGGCCTGTTCGTCATGTTCTGCGGATTTGGCGTGAGCATCGTCTCCGGCAGCCTCACGCTCGCCTGCATGATCCTGCCCACGATCATCGTGGCCAGCGAGGAGTCCCTGCAGGCGGTGCCCCACTACCTGCGCGAGGGCAGCCTCGCGCTGGGCGCGGGCAAATGGCAGACCATCCGCACGAACGTGCTTCCCTACGCGATCCCGGGCATGGTTACCGGAAGCGTGCTCGGCATCGGCCGGGCCGCCGGCGAAACCGCCCCGATTCTGCTGACCGCCGCCGTTTTCTACCAGCCGCGCCTGCCCGAGTCGCTGATGGACCCCGTGATGGCGCTGCCCTACCACCTTTATGTCCTGGCCACGCAGCACCCGGCCGCTGCGAAAGTCCTTTCCATGCAGTACGGCACCGCACTGGTGCTGCTGGCCCTTGTGCTCAGCGTAAACCTCGGCGCGGTCGTGCTCAGACTCTATTTCAGGAGAAAATACCAATGGTAGCGGTGGCGGCCGAGGCCGCGTCACGGACAAAGGTCAGCGTGGCAGGGCTGGATTTTTTCTACGGTCCCGTGCAGGCGCTGCACAACGTTTCCATGGAGATTCCGGAACGGCGCGTCACCGCGCTCATCGGCCCCTCCGGATGCGGCAAGTCCACGTTCCTGCGCACGATGAACCGCATGAACGACCTGATTGACGGAACGCGGCTGAAAGGGCGGGTGCTGATCGACGGGGAGGACATCTACGGCCCCCGCACGGATGTGGTGACGCTGCGGCGGCGGGTCGGCATGGTCTTCCAGAAGTCGAACCCATTTCCCAAGTCGATCTTCGAGAACGTGGCCTACGGCCTGCGCGTGGCCGGCATGCGCAACAGGGACACGCTCGCCGAGAAGGTCGAGCGGAGCCTCGTCCGCGCCGGCCTGTGGGACGAGGTGCGCGACCGGCTCCACCGCAGCGCGCTCGACCTGTCCGGCGGCCAGCAGCAGCGCCTGTGCATCGCCCGCGCGCTCGCCGTCGACCCCGAGGTGCTGCTCATGGACGAACCCGCCTCCGCCCTCGACCCGCTTTCCACGTCGCGCATTGAGGACCTTATCCGTGAGCTGCGCGAGAACTACACCATTGTCATCGTCACGCACAACATGCAGCAGGCAGGCCGCGTTTCCGACTTTACCGGCTTCTTCTACGAGGGATATCTGGTAGAATTTGGCGACACAGAAATGATCTTCACACGGCCCGCCGAAAAGAGAACCGAGGACTACATCACCGG
>CAIUWO010000895.1 GCA_903902895.1 Candidatus Hydrogenedentota bacterium
GCTTGCGTATGACCGAAAAGCTGGGGATGTCGCTGGGACCGTCGGCCACATAGATCATGTTGCGCACCGGCACCCGCCGCTCCTCCTCGGGGATCATGTCGTTGACCGTGATGGCGGCGTGCCGGTTTACCCCCTTGTTGATCTCGAAGACAGCACGTGTCTTGGTCGTATTGTCCAGAATGGCGGCAATCTGGCTGATCTCACCGGACTGCGGCGGCACACCCGGGTCAAAGCCCGGCGCGGCCGGCGTTTCGATAAACTCCGACGCCCAGATGCCGCTCAAACGGCCGGCGATGGACGAACCACGCACCATCTCCGCCAGTCCCGTGCTCACCACGTAATGCTCCAGCCGCAGGTCCCCTTCCAGAAACGGAGGCTCCTGGAGTGTTGCCTCCAGCCGGTCAAAGAGCCCCTCGATGCCTGGAAACAGCGGAATACGCGCGCCCAGTTCGCGCAGCTTGGCATTATTCAGCCCCGGCATGCGGCCCTCGCGCACATAGGTCAGCAGATGCCCCAGGTAGCAGGTGTCCGGCTGCACGGTGATGCCCGCCCGCGCATACCATGCCGGGAGGGAGTTCACCTCGTTCCAGAAAGCCTTCTGGTCCAGACCGTACTCCTCAAAGAGCGGCGTCTGCATATACTGCGGCGAAAGTGTCTTGTCAAAGTCCCAGATGATGGCGATGACGTTCTGTAAGAACAGGCCTTTGTCCATGGCGATAATCTCCCGGTGAGAGTATATCCTTTTGACCGGCTCTTCGGGAAGCCGTGCGAGGGTTCAGTTGTTCCCTTTGACGAGCAAGGGGTTTTATGCCAATAACCAAGCAAAGCCTGAGCAATGTCTGAACAATCTGAGCGCACGAGAAAGATTCTGGTGACCGGGGCCACCGGCTATGTTGGTGGCCGTCTGGTCAAGTTGCTTGAACTTCGGGGGGAGCAGCTAAGGTGCCTTGCCCGCCGGCCTGAGGTGCTTCGAAAGCGTGTGGCCGACAGCACCGAGGTGGTGTACGGCGACGTCTCCCTTCCTGAGACGCTGGACGCCGCGTTTACCGGGGTGGACTGTGCCTATTATCTCATCCATTCGCTGGGCAGTTCGGGCGATTTTGAGGTGGAGGAAGAGCGTTCGGCCCGGCATTTCGTCGATGCGGCGTTTAGGGCCGGGGTCAAACGAATCATCTATCTGGGAGGGCTGTGCGATGAGAGCGCTCCGCCTTCCTCCCACATGCGCAGCAGGCTGCGCGTGGGGCAGGTCCTGCGGTCGTGCGGCGTGGAAACGGTGGAGTTTCGGGCGTCCATCATCATCGGCAGCGGCAGCCTGTCCTTCGAACTGATACGTGCGCTGGTGCAGCGACTGCCAGTCATGCTGACGCCGCGCTGGGTATCCATCCTGGCGCAGCCCATCGCCATCGGGGACGTGATTGCCTATCTGATGGCCGCGCTCGACCTGGAACCGGGCGAAAGCCGGGTCTACGAAATTGGCGGCGCCGAACGGATGTCCTACGTGGACCTCATGCGTGAATACGCGTCGCTGGCCGGGCTGCGCCGCGTCATCATCCGTGTGCCTGTGCTCACGCCGTGGCTGTCCAGCCTGTGGCTGAGCCTGGTTACGCCGATTTTTGCCCAGATTGGGCGCAAGCTCATCGAAAGCATTACCACCCCCAGCGTCGTCCAGAATGACCGTGCCCTGCGCGATTTTCCCGTCCGGCCCGTGGGTGTGCGGGCGGCCATCGACCAGGCGCTGCACAATGAGGACCGGCAGTTCGCCGAAACGCACTGGACCGACGCCCTCTCCTCGGTCGAAAAGCCCGCCTGGGGCGGTGTCAGCTTTGGCAACCGCATCGTGGATTCGCGGGTGCTGCGCGCGGACCTGACTCCAGAGGCGGCGTTTTGGCCCATACAGCGCATCGGCGGCGCCACCGGTTGGTACTACGGAAACGCCCTGTGGCAGTTGCGCGGCCTGCTGGACCGCATGGCGGGTGGTGTGGGCATGCACCGGGGCCGCCGCGATCCCGAATCCCTGCGTGTGGGCGACGTGGTGGACTGCTGGCGCGTGGAGCTGTTTGACCCGCCCCGCCGCCTTGTTCTGGCCGCGGAAATGAAACTGCCCGGCCGGGCCTGGCTCCAGTTCGATGTCGAACCCCAGGAAAACGGTGTGCTCGTGCGTCAGACGGCCCAATACGACCCGGTCGGACTTTTGGGCCTGGCTTACTGGTACGCCCTCTACCCCGTCCACCAGTTCGTGTTTGCGGGAATGCTGCGGGGCATCGTGCTTGCGGCCCTCCGGCAGGGCGCGAAGTCGTAGCGCGCCTTGGCCGCCTTGTGCTGCCCCGCAACTCATAGTGTCTTTTTTGTGCTCTTTGTTCGCTTTGTGGTCAATCGCTTCCACGCCAAACCGCATAGAACGCAAAGACCGCAGAGAAGACCGCCCCGCGCGGACCTGCGTCTCCGTGCCCCTCCGTGAACTTGTCCGCCCCTGGCGGATTCCGTGGTTACCCGTTCCCCAAAAGATTCAACTTTCCCGGCCCGCCCAGTCTATCCATCGCCGCAGACCCCGTCAAACGCTCCCGCTGCGTGCCCTACGAGCCCGACCCCCGAATTAAGTAAGGTGTCCCTTTAATCGGGTTAGCCGTAGGTGGCCGCGTAGGACCCCTGCGTCTTGCCCGCCATGCGCCCCCGCCACGCGATGACATAACGCTAGGGCAGCGTTCCTTTTTGTGCCTTTTGTGCCCCTCTGTGGCAAGGCCTTCTTGGCCACATAAACACAAATTTCACAAGACCGCGCGCACCTGCTCCACGCTCCTGCCCAAAAGATTCAACCTTCCCGGCCCGCCCAGGCTACCCCACGCCCCAACGCCCGGCAAAAGGCCGCCGCGCGTCCTACCGAACGCGCCCTTCCCCAGAATTAAGTAAGGTGTCCCTTTAATTCGTCGTGTCGCGCCGCATGCTACCCTGCCATATCAGGTGACTGTCCACATTTATACCCAGTCTATCCTGCGCCACAGGGTCGTTCAGCTGACTATGCGACAGGCCCAATAGCACTATTCGTATATATTATGGGATACATCCTCGGGTTTCTCCTGCTCTTTCTTGAACCATCCTACCATATAACCAAGACCATCGTAGGCGCCTATGTAGACGGCATCCGCACGTTCTGCCAGCAGGCTTGCGGTCTCCGCACTTAAAGGTCCGTCTGCCCTCATGATATCCTCGCGAGTCAATTCCTCTGGCAGGGTTATGAGGCAGCCGTACGACATGCCCGCCCCATAGTAGAGGCAGGACTGAAACTGCTCATGAACCGTTTCCACAGGGAGCAATAGGTATCCTTCCTCTATTCCCTCCTTGTGGTAGCTGTAAATATCCTCATGATCCCATACCACCATATCAAGACACCACATATCCAATACAACGCACACCCGTTGTGGATCGTGCGTCAGATACTCCAGCACCGTGTGCAGCAACCATGCCTCCGCAACCGGGTTCCAGCTGAGGTCCATTACTTCGACGCCCATTCCGCGACTAATGGAGCGCTTGTTTGCCGTATTCCCGTAATCGTTTGTCCAAACATAGCCAACATAGTCCCGGCAATCCTCAAGAACCTTGCCGTGCATATCTTCCGGCAGACATGTCTCCACACGATCAAGCCCGCCGTCCCTCATCCGATCCACCAACTTCAGGGCCAAAGGTCCAAGCCCTTTCTTTTCACCCAAACTGACGAATTCGTTGGCGAAGGCAATCATTCCGCGGTCTGAAAGACACATTATCTTCGAGTCTTCTTTCATCATCAACCGCCTTCTATGTTCTACTCCCCACCGACGGAGGTGTCCTGTTCACACATTAATCCCTGTTCGCCTTTGTTTATGTCTGGTGGATAAATGCGCACTTTGAGATTCTTACTCTTCTCACTCTTCTTGTGTATCTTCATATAATCCACGTGAGGTGTCTCCTTCTCATTGTTCCTGTCATCGTTTAGTATCTCCTTGTACCCATCACCCGGTCTCTCCCAGCGTTTCGGACTTGATTTGCCATTGCTCGTACCTCCCCCCAAAGGAGGTGTTCCGCCACTGGGTGCTCCTTTCCCACCAAGAATATCGCCGGCTCCCGTATAGACATCTCTTGGGATATAGGGATAGTCAAAGTCACTGTCCCGGTCATTGTCTTCCAAATGGTCTCTCTTATTCGGATGGCTGGTTGGCAACCGACATGGAAACCTACCACTTGGGAGAGCGGATAACCCATATGGGTCACTATACCTAACCGGATTCCCCGTCACATAGGCATACACATTCGTCCCATCCACCATCCCCAACGGATCCCGCATGTTCCACCGCGCGGTCTGCGGGTTGTAGTAGCGGAAGGGGGCGAAGTACTGGCCGATGGCCGGGTCCCAGCGGTGGCCGGTGTAGCCGACGGTGAGCGGCAGCCCGGCGGAGCGCATCAGCTCGCCGTAGGGCGCGAAGTCGAAGCGCGCCTTGGCCGCCTTGTTCTGCCCCAGCATCTGCCGCGGACTGCCCAGGTGGTCGTTCAGGTTGAAGCGCCAGTCCGCCGTGGCCGGGTCCGCCCCGGCATAGGCCGCCA
>CAIUWO010000896.1 GCA_903902895.1 Candidatus Hydrogenedentota bacterium
AATTTTGGTGACCACGCCGGCGCCGACCGTGCGGCCGCCCTCGCGGATGGCGAAGCGCAGCTCCTCGGTCATGGCTATCGGCATAATCAGCTCGCCCGTAATCGTCACGTTGTCGCCGGGCATCACCATCTCCATGCCCTCGGGAAGGTCCATGCTGCCCGTCACGTCCGTCGTGCGGAAGTAGAACTGCGGCCGGTACCCGGTGAAGAACGGCGTGTGGCGCCCGCCCTCCTCCTTGGTCAGCACGTAAACCTCGCCCAGGAACTTCTTGTGCGGCTTGATCGACTTGGGCTTGCAGACCACCATCCCGCGCTCGACCATCGTGCGGTCGATGCCGCGAAGCAGCAGGCCAACGTTGTCGCCCGCCTGGCCCTCGTCCATGATCTTGCGGAACATCTCCACGCCCGTCACCGTCGTCTCCTTGACCTCCTCCACGATGCCCACCAGCTCCACCTTCTCGCCAACCTTCACCTTGCCCTGCTCGATGCGGCCCGTAACCACCGTCCCGCGGCCCGTGATCGTGAACACGTCCTCGACCGGCATCAGGAAGTCTTTTTCAAGCGCGCGCAGCGGCGTCGGGATGAAGTTGTCCACCGCCGACATCAGCTCGTGGATCATCCTCTCGTGCTCCGGGTCGCCCTCCATCGCCTTCAGCGCCGAGCCGCGGATGATGGGCGTGTCGTCGCCCGGGAAGCCGTACTTGTTCAGAAGGTCGCGCAGGTCGAGCTCGACCAGGTCCAGAAGCTCGGCGTCGTCGACCATGTCAACCTTGTTCATCCAAACCACGAGCGAGGGCACGTTCACCTGGCGGGCAAGCAGGATGTGCTCGCGCGTCTGCGCCATCGGGCCGTCGTCCGCCGCGACCACAAGGATCGCGCCGTCCATCTGCGCCGCGCCGGTGATCATGTTCTTGATATAGTCCGCGTGGCCCGGGCAGTCGACGTGCGCGTAGTGCCGCGCGTTCGTCTCGTACTCCACGTGCGCGATTGAAATCGTGATGCCGCGCTCTTTCTCTTCGGGCGCCTTGTCGATCATGGCGAAGTCCATGGCTTTCGCCTGGCCCGTCTTCGAAAGCACTTTCGTGATCGCGCTCGTCAGCGTCGTCTTGCCATGGTCCACGTGGCCGATGGTGCCCACGTTAACGTGCGGCTTGTTCCGCTGGAATTTTTCCTTCGCCATGACTCTCTGTCTCCTCAGGTCGGCGCCTTGCGCCGCGTTTACGCCGTCCACCGCGCGGTTGTCGTTCCGCCGCCGTGCTCGGCACCCTGGCCGGACCGGGCATTCAGCACCCGTCCCATGCCGCACCGGTTCAGAACCGGTACGTGCTACCCATATGTTCCATAATCTCGTTTGCCGTGTTGCGCGGGACCTGGTCGTACTGCGCAAACTGCATGCTGTACGTGGCCCGGCCCTGTGTCTTCGATCTCAGCTCGTTGGCGTAGCCGAACATTTCGGCCAGCGGCACCAGTGCGCGAATCGTCTGCACGCCGGCCTCGGACTCCATCCCCTCGAGACGGCCGCGGCGGCGATCCAAATCGCCCATAACCTCGCCCGTATGCTCCTCGGGGGTGAGCACCTCGACCTGCATCATCGGCTCCAGCAGCACCGGCTTCGCCCTGGGCGCAGCCTCCTTGACCGCCATGGATCCGGCGATCTGGAAGGCCATCTCCGACGAATCCACCTCGTGATAGGTGCCGTAGGTGAGCGTCACCTTGACGTCCACCATGGGGTAGCCCGTCACGATGCCGCTCTCCGTGGCTTCCTGGCAACCCTTGGAGACCGCCGGGATGTATTCCTTGGGAATGCACCCGCCAACTGTCTTGTCTTCAAATGTGTATCCGGTTCCGGTTTCACCCGGCTCCAGCGTAATAATCACGTGTCCATACTGTCCGCGGCCGCCGCTCTGGCGGATGAACCGCTTCTCCACCTCCGCCTTGCCGCGAATCGTTTCGCGGTAGGCCACCATCGGCTTGCCGACGTTGGCCTCAACCTTGAACTCACGGCGCAGCCGGTCGATGATGATCTCCAAGTGGAGCTCACCCATGCCGGCGATAATCGTCTGGGCCGTCTCGTCGTTGACGCGCACCCGGAATGTCGGGTCCTCTTCGGCGAGCTTTGCCAGCGCCTGAGAAAGCTTGTCCTGGTCAGCCTTGGTCTTCGGCTCAATCGCGATGTGCACCACCGGTTCGGGAAAGTCCACTGACAGCAACGCCACCGGCTCGTCCGGGTCGCAGAGCGTGTCGCCCGTCGTGGTGTTCTTGCACCCGATGACCGCGCCAATGTCGCCCGCGTGCAGCTCCTTCAGGTCGGTCCGCTCGTCGGCGTGCATTTCCAGCAGCCGTCCAAGCCGTTCCTTCCGTCCGGTGCGCGCGTTCACAACCTGGGCGCCCGCCACAATCACGCCTGAGTAGACCCGCACAAAGGTCAGCCGGCCCACATGGGGATCCGTGAGGATCTTGAAGGCCAGCGCCGAGAAGGGCTCATCGTCAGACGGACGCCGAATGACCGGCTTGTCCGGCTCGTAGGGAACGGTTCCCTCGTAGTCCGGAATGTCGATCGGGGACGGCAGATAGTCCACCACCGCGTCGAGCATGAGCCGGGTTCCCTTGTTGCGAAGGGCCGTGCCGCAAACCACCGGCGTGATGGTCATCGCCAGGCTGCACCGGCGGATGGCCGCGCGCAGATCGTCAACGGTGATCGAGCTCTCGTCAGTCAGGTACTGCTCCGTCAGCGCATCGTCGGCCCCGGCGACCTGGTCGATCATCTCGTGGCGCCGCAACACGGCCTCGTCATGGAGGTCGGCGGGCACTTCGGTGATAATCTGCTCGGCGCCAAGATCGTCGCTGTCCCACGTTATCATCTGCATCTCAACGAGATCGATGATTGCGCGGAACGTGTCCTCGGCGCCCACGGGCATGTGGATCGCCACCGGAACCGCGCCAAGCCGCGTCTCCATGCTTTTCACCGCCTTGTTGAAGTCGGCGCCCACACGGTCCATCTTGTTGATGAACGCGATGCGGGGGACATGGTAGCGCTGGGCCTGCCTCCAGACCGTCTCGGACTGGGGCTGGACCCCTGCCACTGCACAGAACACGGCCACCGCACCATCGAGCACGCGCAAGCTGCGCTCCACCTCGGCCGTAAAGTCAATATGGCCGGGCGTGTCGATGATGTTGATGTGGTACCCCTTCCACTCACAGGCCGTTGCGGCCGAAGTGATGGTAATACCGCGCTCCCGCTCC
>CAIUWO010000897.1 GCA_903902895.1 Candidatus Hydrogenedentota bacterium
CCACTGGCTTGGGTTTTGTGACAGCTTTCTTCAAGACAGGCTTGGCCTTTGCGATGGGCGCTTTGGCCTTTATCACGCTGCCCGTCTTGGACTTGTCACCCTTGCCCGTCCCGGTTTTTCCGGTCTTGGACTGGTCCGCTTTCTTCTTGGCCGCCCGTTCCATCCTCTGGCCCCTCTCTGTTGAGCCGATCGGCGTAAGTTCTTGCCGTAATTGGACTAGCACGGCAGTTATGGGTTTCACCCATCTTGAGGCCGATTTTAGCACTTCCCGCAACAAATGTCCAGCGTTTTCTTTCGCAAACCCCGTTTTTTCCGCAAAGGAGGGAGGATCGGCATCATAGGGAGGATAAAGAAGGACGGGGACTGTCCGGAAATGGGGAAGAAACGCGTGTCAAGTGCGTTTGATGATTTTCCGAATGGCGCTCTCCAATTCATGCATGCGGATGGGCTTGGTGAGTATGCCGTCCACCGTCACGCCGTGGAGTCTCTCCACATCATTCACAAACCCCGTGAGGACCAGGATGGGCAGGTCGGGAAAGTCGCGCTTAAGCACTTGAATGGCCTCAACCCCGCTCATTATGGGCATTTCCAAATCCATGGTCACGATTTCATAATGATTGCAACGACACTTTTCCACCGCTTCGGCACCATCGTTTGCGGTGTCCGTTTCAAAACCGCGCAATTGCAACCACCGGTCCACGGCGCATCGAACGGCGGGTTCATCATCGACAATCAGTATCACCGTTGCGCACCCCCTGTATGAACATTCCAATCACGGGTTTGCCGGAAGACCCTTGCCTATTCATTGATATTATACCGCATGTTTTGCCGTCGTGTTTGGCCGTGCCCGCCGCGTGAAAGGACATGCTGTGCGAAGGGGCGGCGATTTGCTTGCGCCCGTGACTGCCAGTCGGCTAGACTGGCCCCGCACTGGATGCGGGGGGGGGGACGGGGCCGCCCGTTGATGAAAAAAAACCTGGAAATAACCTTATTTACTTATGGAAAAGCCACTAATCCTGCTGACCAATGACGACGGTATCCGCGCGCCGGGCCTCGCCGCGCTGGCCCGCGCGCTGGACGCGTTGGGCGAGGTGTGGGTGTTCGCGCCGGACCGCCAGAACAGCGCCGTGGGGCACGGGGTGTCACTGCACCGGCCGCTTCGGGTGGAATCCTTTTCGCCGCGCTGGTTTATGGTGGACGGAACGCCGACGGACTGTGTCATGCTGGCCGTTCGGGGACTGCTGCCGCGCCGCCCGATGCTGGTTGCCTCAGGCATTAACTGCGGGGCCAATCTGGGCGACGATGTCACTTATTCCGGCACTGTGGCCGGGGCCTATGAGGGCATGCTGCTCGGACTGCCCGCCTTTGCCATATCGAATGCAAGCTATCAGCCCCGGCTGTGGGAACCGGCGGGACGGGTGGCGGCGCGGGTGGCGGCGCATATTCTGGAACATGGACTCCCGCCGAACGTGGTGCTCAACGTGAATGTGCCGGACTGTCCCGATGAGGAACTCAAGGGTCTTTCGGTGACGCGCATGGGCCGCCGCAACTATCAGGATGAGATTATCGAACGGCAGGACCCGCGCGGCGGACGGTATTTCTGGATCGGCGGCGCGCTGCCGGACCATTACACGGAGGCGGGAACGGATTTCGCGGCAATTGAGGCCAACCAAGTCAGTGTAACGCCGCTGTGCCGGGATCTTACCGCACACGACTGTCTCGACGGCCTGCGCGCCGACCTTGAGCAGTCCTGAGTCAGAGGGGCCGGCCGCAGGGGCGGGTCAGAACTGGTTCTTGAAGGACTCCACGCCCTCGCCCATTTCCTCGGCCTCTTCCCAATAGGTGGCCTCCGCCGGCAGCCAGGCTCGTTTCATGGCGTCTTCTTTGCGGCCAAGGCGCATGACCAGGCTGGTGGGCGTGAGGATTAGATACCAGGTCACGGTCAGGAAAACGCGGGTCATCACCCAGTTCAGCACCTCGGCAAACTTCATCCAAACCACAAAGACCGGCTGCAGCACGCGGGGCGCGGCAAGGCCCAGAACACCAAACACGACCGCCACCACGAAAAACTTGACCGGAAAAACGTCAAAATGGTGTATCGCCCAGCGCAGCAGGCCAAGCAGGCAGAAGGCACCCGCCATAAGAAGGCCGAATTTGCGCTGTTCCACGCGGCTGCCGGTGTCAAGTTTTACCATGGCTCGTGATGTCCCCGGACCTCAGTCCAGTACTCCATCGTCTTTGCGAGCGAAGCGCGGCAATCTCTTGCCCACCTCGGCCCCGGGTCTGGGCTCCGGTTCCAAGAGATTGCTTCGTCGGGCTGAAGCCCTCCTCGCAATGACGTTGGTGGTGTGCGTCTCTTAATCCAGTTCAAATTCCGTTTTCCAGTCAGACTCGTCCTTCCAGGGCTCCTGCCGGGTCTTGTCGAGCACGAAGGAACCCAGGCTCAGATAGTCCATGTGGGTGCGCATGAAGCAGGTGTACGCCTCTTCCGGGGTGCAGACGATGGGCTCGCCGCGCACATTGAAGGAGGTGTTGATTACAATCGGGCACCCGGTCTTGGCGTAAAAGGCGTTGATCATGTCGTAATATATGGGGTTGTCGTTGCGCTCCACGGTCTGGATGCGGGCGGAATTGTCCACGTGGGTAATCGCCGGAACGCTGGACCGGACCACTTTGAGCATCTCAAAACCGCGCGCGGCCTTCTCCTCGTCGCTGAGCGCGCGCAGATGCTGCGGCAGCACGTCCGCGACTAGAAGCATGTAGGGGCTTTCATGGCCCCGCAGGTCGAACCATTCATCGGCCTTGTCGGCCAGTACGGATGGGGCGAAGGGCCGGAACGACTCGCGGAACTTTATCTTGAGGTTCAGCACGGACTGCATCTCGCGCGAGCGCGGGTCGCCCAGAATGCTGCGCGCGCCCAGCGCGCGGGGACCAAACTCCATGCGCCCCTGGAACCAACCCACCACTTTTTGCGAGGCAATCAGCTCCGCCACGACACCCGGAACGTCCTCGGGCCTGTGGCGGGTGTGCGGAATGCCGCGCGCGTCGAGGAAGGTCTGAATCTCGTCGTCCGTGAAATGCGGGCCCAGACAACTCGCCTTCTGCCGGCGCGAATCGGCAACACGCGGGTTGCCCAGAATCTGGTGCCATGCGAAGAGGGCGGCACCGGCGGCATTGCCGCCGTCGCCGGCGCAGGGCTGAATCCACAGGTCCTCAAAGGGGCTTTCGCGCAGCAGGCGCCCGTTTGCGACGCAGTTGAGCGCCACGCCGCCGGCCAGGCAGAGTTTTTTCATGCCCGTCTCCTGGTGCACGCGCCGGGCGATGTTGAGCATCACCTCTTCGGTGACAACCTGGATGGAGCGCGCGAGGTCCATTTCCCGCTCGGTGATTTTGGACTCGGGCCTGCGCTCCGGACCGCCGAACAGGGCGCCAAAACGCGCATTGGTCATGCGGGACCCGGCGCAGTAGTCGAAGTATTTCATGTTAAGGCGGAAGGACCCGTCGTCGCGAATGTCGATCAGCTCGCGCTTGATGATGTCCACATAGCGCGGCTGGCCATAGGGGGCAAGGCCCATCAGCTTGTACTCGCCGCTGTTGACCCGGAACCCGGTGAAGTAGGTGAAGGCGGAATAGAGCAGGCCCAGCGAGTGCGGAAAGTTGATCTGTCGCAAAATCTTCACGCGGTTGCCCTGGCCGACGCCGAAGGCCGTGGTGGCCCATTCGCCCACGCCGTCCACGGTGATGAACGCGGCCTCCTCCCACGGGCAGGGGAAGAAGGCTGACGCGCCGTGCGACAGATGGTGGGTGGAAAAGAGCACCTGCCCCTTGAAATCGAGCTCCTTGCGGATGGTGCCCCGCATGAACAACTTCTCCTTGAGCCATGACGGCATCTGCTCGTAGAAGGAAAGCAGTCCGCGCGGCGCGTGCGACAGGTAGGTCATCAGCAGCCGTTCGAATTTCACAAACGGCTTGTCATAGAAGACAACCTGGTCGACATCCTCAATGGTGATGCCGCCCTGGCGCAGGCAGAACTCTATCGCCTCCTTCGGGAAGCGCGGGTCGTGCTTCTTGCGTGAGAACCGCTCCTGCTGGGCGGCTGCCGTCATGTCGCCATCCTTCATCAGCACGGCGGCGCTGTCGTGATAGAAGGCGGATATGCCTAAAAGATTCATGTTGCCATCCCAATCGGCCAGAGCCAGTGTACGGATTGTAACGGCGCGCCCCCTATGAGTCAAACCGACCGCCCCCGGGGGGGAGGGCGGTTCCCGCGCTGCCGGGCAAAAGGCGCCACAAACAGGGAGCGGGGGCCGGGAAATCCCCGACCCCCGCCAAATCAGCGGTTAAAGCGCGGGTTTAGCACTTGCGGCGCAACACCCTGCGTCC
>CAIUWO010000898.1 GCA_903902895.1 Candidatus Hydrogenedentota bacterium
TGAACCCGTCGCAAGACTCGATGCACATACGGTACGGAATTCCCAAAGACGAAAACACGAAGGAAGCATTGGGTAAGGCTTTACATCGGGTTTGCAAAGCAGAACCCAAAGAAAAAGACGCAAACGGCAAAGACAAGCCGACAAAAGCCTACACTCCCAAAGGAAAAGGGAAACGGAACCTGTACCATCTCTCATACCCCCCCATTGCCGACAAAGTGCGAGAGTACATCATCAAGTACGTCCCCGAGTAGCTTGCACGCCGACGCAAGTTTTCACCCTTTCCGGCTGTCCCACCTACAAGGGCACCTACACGCCCAACCTTGGGTACCACTAACAGGCCAGCAAGGCATTCTCCCAACAGCCTAGAAGGGAAGAAGTGTGCCTGCTTATGACGCAGATACGCTTGTCCCACCTTTGTCCCACCTTGCCGTTTTCGGTTTACAGATCGTCTTTGCACCCCTACTATCGCCTTATGAACGGTGCGTTCAACGCGACAATGTTGCCGCTGAGAACAGCCGGCCAACCATGAGGATCATGGCATGCTGATAACGATCAAAGACGTTTCGAGGGAGTTGAAACTGAGTGTCCGTCAAGTGCATCGGATGCGGGATGCCGGAATCTGTCCGGCGCCTGTCGTGGTAGGGGGGCGTTCAATCAGATGGCGCCGGTCAGACATTGAGGCCTGGATAGCCCAAAACTGCCCGGACTGCAAACGCGGTTGGACTCCACCAAGCACCACCACGGCGATCTGCAATAGCAAGGCAGGGCGCTGACTATGGCGCTCAAAGCACATGTTGTTGACCTCTTCTTATCGAAGCTTGGGTTAAACCCCCTCCAGATCGCCGCCCTGAAAGTCCGGGCCCCGCTGCCGGAGACCTTCGACCTGAAAGGCGTTGCGCACTTCAACGAAGCACATCTCTGGCGCTGGCTTGGGGACGTGCTGAACTTGGAGGACGAAACGTGAACACCACAAAACAACGCCCCGGCGACCGCGACCACGGCCACACGGGGCAAGAACACCTGACACAGCATTGTAGCAAACCTGCCTTGTACCGCGCCAAAGAGCGGCTCCGGTTGGCCTGGCAAGAAACCCGAGGCCGCGAAGCTTCTTACGAGGCACACGGACGCTTCATCCGCGCAAGCCTGGCGTACTATGGTCTGGGCTGGAGGGGCCAGTCATGACGCGCCAACAGATCAAACCCTTCCGCGGAGGCATCCGCCGCCCGTTTTCCCGGCGCCGTGAACATCGACCCGACCGCAGCGCCGAAAGCGTTCTGGCGGCTGTGAACGTCGAGGCGTTCTATATGGAAGCCCTGGGAAACCTTGCCGGACATGGCGACTGGCGGACCGCAAAGTGCGTGTTTCACGATGACGCGCATGCCAGTTTGAGAATCAACGTGCAGCACGGCGGGTTTGCCTGCATGACGTGCGGCGCCAAAGGCGGCAGTGTTGCGCGGTTCATCATGAAGCGCGACGACATGGGTTTCGCCAATGCGTTGCGGCTGTTGGAGGGTCTTGCATGAACAAGCATTTCGCCGACCTTGCCGCCGACGACTGTCCCGCAGAGATTCCCCGTTTCAAAGGTGATGCCGTTCTGGCCGGCGCGTGGGCCTATCCCGCCACCGGCGACACCCCTTCCCTGCTGAAAGTTAGATTCGACTCCCCCGACGGAAAGACGATGCTCTGGTATCGCGGCTCCGCAGGTGACTGTTGGGAGTCCGGTCTGGACGGGCATGCCCCGCCGTTGTACGGTGTCGCTTCCATCAAGCCCGGAAAGCCGCTCCTGCTTGTCGAGGGCGAGAAGGCCGCCGCCGCGCTGCACAGCCTGGGGCTTGCCGCCGTTGGTCTGCCGGGTGCCGGGTCTGCCGCATCGGTCCACCTTGGGCCATTGAACGGCATGACCGTGGCGCTTTGGGCAGACAACGACGAAGCCGGACGCAAGGCCATGGACACGCTGGCCGCCCGGCTGGGCCGTGCCCACCGCCGCGTGAACCCGGCGCTGCTGGCCGTGCCGCCCAAGGGTGACGCGGCCGACCTCGTATCAGCCGGCATGGACGCCCCGACGTTACGCGCGCGGCTGAACGCCGCCCTGGTGGACGTGGCCGGGCCCGTGCCGCCCGAACCGATGGGGCAGCACCTTCCCGATGACTGGATGACTACCGACATACCGCCGCGTGAATTCGTGTTTAAGGGCGCACTGCCGCTGGATGTGGTAAGCCTTCTGGTTGCGACAGGCGGCACCGGCAAGTCCATGCTCAGCCTTGAACTGGCCGTGAGTGCGGCGACAGGCCGCGGCCTGCTGGCCGGATTTGAGCCGACCGCGGAACCGTGTCGCGTGGCTGTGCTGGCCTTGGAGGATGACCAGCAAGAGATTCACCGCCGTCTGAAGCGCATCGGCGCCGCGTTCAACCTTGCCTTCGATGACCGCGACCCGCTGGCCGTCGCCCGGAATGTGCGGCTGTTCTGTCTTCCATCCTTTGCGGTCTGTGCCGCGGACGAAGACACCAACATGCTGGCCGCATCCGATGACCTGAAACGCTTGTCCGCAGAACTGGCCGACTTCAAACCGCGCCTTGTCATTGCCGACCCATTGGCCGGACTGTTGGGCGGTGTTGTCGAGGAAGGGAGCAACGAAGCGGCACAGGCCATTATCGGCATGTTGCGCTCCGCAATCCCCCCGGGCGCCGCCATGCTGGTCTGCGCACACACATCCAAGGCCGAGCGCATGGTGTCCACCACGGCGAGGGGCGCGTCCGCCTGGATGGATGCCGCCCGGCAAGTACTGGCCCTGCGGCCGCCCGACGTGACCGAGACCCGCACCCTGGGCGACGATGCTTTGCGGACGGTGGTTTTGCAGATGACCAAGAGCAACTATTCCGCCCTCACCGCGCCGATGTACCTGCAACGCTGCGCGCTCCCGGAGTTTGCCGGCGTGCTCAAGCCGTTCGATATGGCGGACTGCCAAAGCCGTGCCGCACTGGCGCGGGTGGAGAGTATCGCCGCCGCCATGCTGGCGACACTGGCGGAATACCCCGTCACCAAGCAGGAGGTGAAGGGCGACATCCGCGGCGACGGTGAAGCAGCCGACGGCGCACGGCAGAGACATGCCGACTTTCTGGAGGCGCTGACCCGGCATGTTGGCAGGGAAGTGTCGAGACCAAACCGCCTGGAATGCATCGACGCCATGTTGGCCGATGGCCGGATAGTCAAGCGCAAGGACGGCAAGCGGGATGTTCTGGTGCCCAACGCCACCCCGGAAACGGACGAGGATGACGTGCTATAAACCCAACCCAGACAACCCAGTCACAACCCAGTCCGGTCTGGGTTAAACGACCCCAGACAACCCAGTCCCCCTATAGGGGGGGAAGTACCCGACTGGGGTACTACCTCCCCCCGCTGATAGGGGGACGGTCTGGGTTGGCTACTGCTTTCGACTGGGGAACCCGCAGGCCAATCCCTACCGATTCA
>CAIUWO010000899.1 GCA_903902895.1 Candidatus Hydrogenedentota bacterium
GCGCGAGGTCATGGTGGAGCAGCGCGGCGAGATCAGCCTGCGCGGCGGCATCCTCGACGTGTTTCCCATCTCCAGCGAGCTGCCGTACCGCGTGGAGTTCTTCGGCGACGCCGTCGACTCCATCCGGCGCTTTGAGCCGGAGACGCAGCGCAGCATCGACACGGCGGACGAGCTGCAGATACTGCCCCGCTCCGAGAAGGCCATGCTCTCCGAATCGGCGCGCGCCAAACACAAGCTCACGCCGCTGACCCAGTACTTCCCGGAGAACACCCTGGTGGTGGTGGACGAGCCGATGGCGGTGGAGGAGGCGGCCGCGATCGCCGTCGCGTCCCAGGCGGAGGGCAAGGACTACTACATGGACTGGCCCCAGGCCCGGCACCGCATCGGCGCGTTTGCCTCGCTGGACCTGTCGCAGTCCGTTCTCGCCGCCGTCGACGACACGGCCGTGCTGAAGATGCAGACCCAGTCGGTCGAGAACTACGGCGGGCACATTGACCAGTTCTGGCTGCAGTTGCGCCAGTGGGAAATGGGCCAGAGCATGGTGCAGTTGTACTGCGTGAACACGGGCGAGCGGAAACGCCTGCTCGAACTGCTGGAGGAGCAGGGCTATCAGCCTGGCCGGGACGCGTTCGACCTGAACGTGGGGCTGGGTCGGCTGCGGGCGGGGTTCGTGTCCCCCGCCGACCGGCTGGTGGTGCTCAGCGAGAGCGAGATGTTCGGCCGTCACTATGTGCGGCGCAAGCGCCGCCGCTTCGAGGCGGGCACGGGCATCACCCAGTTCAGCGACCTGAGAACGGGCGACTACGTGGTGCACCTGACCCACGGCATCGGGCGTTACCACGGGCTGCGCCGCTTCGCGGGCAAGGCCGGCGATTTCATGGCCATCCAGTACGCAGGCGGCGACACCATCTACCTGCCGGTCACGCACATCGACCAGCTGCAGAAATACCTGGGCGGCGAGGGTTCGCTGCCCAAGGTGGACAAGCTGGGCGGGGCAACCTGGGCAAAGACGCGCGAGCGCGTCAAGAAGGCCGTACGCGAGCTCACGGAGCAGCTCATCCGGCTCTATGCGTCCCGCGAGACGGCGCGGGGCCACGCTTACAGCCCGGACACGCCGTGGCAGCACGAGTTTGAGGATTCCTTCGAGTACGAGGAGACGCCGGACCAGGCGCGCGCCATCGCCGAAATGAAGCGCGACATGGAGTCGGCCAAGCCCATGGACCGGTTGCTCTGCGGGGACGTGGGCTACGGCAAGACCGAGGTGGCGCTGCGGGGCGCGTTCAAGGCGGTCATGGACGGCAAGCAGGTGGTCCTGCTCGCGCCCACGACGGTGCTTGCCCAGCAGCACTACAACACCTTCCGCGAGCGCCTTGCGGACTATCCCATCAAGGTCGACGTGCTGAACCGTTTCCGCACGCCGGGCCAGCAGAAGGACGTGATTGCGAAACTGCGCGACGGCGGGGTGGACATCGTCATCGGCACGCACCGGCTGCTGTCGAAGGATGTGGGCTTCCGCGACCTGGGCCTGGTCGTCATCGACGAGGAGCAGCGCTTCGGCGTGGCGCACAAGGAGCGGCTCAAGCACCTGCGCACCAACGTCGACGTGCTGACCATGTCGGCCACGCCGATCCCGCGCACGCTGCACATGTCGCTCATCGGCGTGCGCGACATGAGCGTGATCAACACCGCGCCCAACGACCGCCTGCCCATCCACACCTGCATCGAGGCCTGGGACCAGAACCTCGTGCGCGAGGCGATCGAGCGCGAACTGGCCCGCCAGGGGCAGGTGTTCTTCCTGCACAACCGCGTGCAGACCATCGGCAAAGTGCACAGTTTCCTGCACAAGATGCTGCCGCGCGCGCGCATCGGCGTGGGCCACGGCCAGATGGAGAAGCATGAGCTGGAGGACGTGATGGCGGCGTTCGTGAACCGCGAGATCGACGTGCTGGTGTGCACGACGATCATCGGGTCCGGCATCGACATCCCCAACGCGAACACCATCATCGTCGACCGCGCGGACCAGTTCGGGCTGAGCCAGCTCTACCAGATTCGCGGCCGTGTCGGGCGCTACAAGCACCGGGCCTTCGCCTACCTGCTCGTGCCGGGCGACCGGGCGCTCAGCGAGGACGCGCAGCAGCGGCTCAAGGCGCTGGAGGACTTCTCGTCGCTCGGCTCGGGCTTTCACATCGCCATGCGCGACCTCGAAATCCGCGGCGCCGGCGACCTGCTCGGCGCCGACCAGACGGGGCAAATCGCGGCGGTCGGCTATGAGACCTACCGCGAGCTGATCGCCGAGGCCGTGGCCGAGGCGCAGGGCAAGCCCGTGCGCAGGCGCCAGTTGCCGCCCTTCGACGTGCCGGTCGACGCGTTCATCCCCGACGAGTACATCCCCACGGCGCAGCAGAAAATGGTCATGTACCGGCGCATGGCGGCGCTGGGCTCGCTGGAGGACGTCGAGGAGATGCGCGCCGAGCTGCGCGACCGCTTCGGCGCGCCGCCCCGGCCCGTGCAGCGGCTGACCGCCGTGATGGAGGCGCGCGTCTACGGGCTGGAGGCGGGGGCCAAGTCCCTGGTCGCCACGCGCGACCGGCTGACCGTCGTGTACGAGTCGGCCCAGTCGCTCGACCCGGGCATGCAGGTCCGCCTCAAGCGGGCCTTCGGCCAGGAGGCGCGCTTCTCCCTCGAAAACCAACAACCCGCGCTCCTGTGGGACTTCGCCCCCGACGCGGACCTGCTCAACGAGTCGCTGCGGCTACTCAAGACCCTGGCGCAGATCAGCCAGGAGTGAGGAAAGGGTTCACGCAAAGCCGCGAAGGCGCAAAGTCGCGAAGAGCATGGGTCATCCCACGGGGATGCGCAACTCTGTCAGCACCTGCCCGCCCTTCTTGATCACGGTCACCTGCAACGCCTCCGCCGTCACGTCCACCCGCGTGGTGCCGTCGTTGGGGTTTATGACGGCGTGGTAGACGTTGTCGCCACCTTCCTTCGGGGCGCGCTGCATGAAATCGTGGATGTGGCCGCTGAGCCAGAGCTGCACGTTGGCGGCGTTGATGATGGGGTCCCAGAGGCGGCGTATTTCCTGCACGCCGTAGTGGTCGAGCCCGTCGTAGGCTGAGGGTTGGTGGGAGAAGACGACGCGGAACTTGGCGCGCTTCGCCGCCTCGCCGGCGAGGTCGGCCTTGAGCCATTCGGCCTGTTCCTGCCGGTAGGGTGTGAAGTCGACGAGTCCGGCGTATTCCTTGTTGTCGTCGGGCTTGTCCTCGCCCGAATCAAGCACGACGTAATGGACCGGGCCATGATCGAAGGACCAGTACTGGCGGCCGTTGCGGCCAGGGAAGTAATCTGCCAGGTGCCGGGCCATGGGTCCGCGGGTCTCGTGGTTGCCGCGCACGAAGACCATGGGCAGCGTCTTGGCGAAGCGGTTGACGCTGGCATCGTAGAAGCCGCGGAACGCCTGCCGTTCGGTGACGAAGTCGCTGATGATGTCACCGTTCATTACGGTGAAATCGACACCGTCCCACTTCACATCGTCAAACATGGCCTCCAGCCGCCTGCAGTCGTCGTGGATGTCATTCCACATGAGGAAGGAATAGGCGGCCTTGTTCGGGTCGAGCGTGGTGAAGGTGAGCGTGTCGCTCTCCGCAGTATCGCCGTACTTGACCTCATAGGGCGTTTTGTAGCCCTTGAATTCGCGGGTGACGGCCTTGTAGCGGTAGGTCTGGCCCGGTTCGAGCCCGGTCAGGCGCGCGGCGTGGCAGGTGGAGTCATTGGGGATGAGTCCATCCCTGCTGGCGACGGCCGTTGCGTCCGGCGCGTCCTTGCCGTACAGCACCTTCGATACGCCCACCCGGTTGGTGTGCCAGGTGACGGTCATTTCGTTCGCGCCGGGCACCTGGAGGCAGGGGCCATGGGCCAGGGCGAAAGGGCCGTCCGCGGCCGGAGCGGCGCTGTCGGCGGCGCGGGCGATGGGCACGCCCGCGGAAATGAGTCCCAATCCGGCGGCACCCCAGCCCAGGGACTGGATGAAGCCGCGCCGCGAGA
>CAIUWO010000900.1 GCA_903902895.1 Candidatus Hydrogenedentota bacterium
CAGGAGGCCCGAATCCAGGCCGTGTTGGGCCGCACTCAACCCAGGCATGACGCTGATGGAGAAGCTGCCAATGAACCGCCGTCAGTTTATCGGCACAAGCCTCGGCGCCCTTGCGGCCGCCGGACTGCATCCCGGCCGGAACGCTTTTGGGGAAAGCGCGGCCCGGCCCAACATTCTCTTCATCATGACGGACCAGCAGTTTGCCGGCGCGCTGGGCTGTGCTGGCAATGCCGACGTCAAAACGCCCGCGATGGACAGTCTGGCCGCAAACGGCGTGCGCTTTGAAAAGGCCTACTGCGCGAATCCGCTGTGCGTGCCTTCGCGGACCGTCATGCTGACGGGAAAGATGCCGCATGAGACAGGCATCACCCGGAACATCGACGCCAAGAGCGAGACCTTTCGCACACCGCTGCTGGGCCGTTTCTTCACCGATGCGGGCTATGACTGTGGGTATGCGGGCAAATGGCACCTGCCGCTGGAACTGTCCCAGACCGACATTCACGGGTTTGGCTGGTTTCCCAAGGGCGGCGAGAAATGCCCCGATGCGAAGATCCCGGAAGCCGCGGCCGAGTTCTTCGATCAGAAACGGGACAAGCCCTTCCTGTTCGTGGCGTCGTTCATCAACCCCCACGACATTTGCCAATGGGCCCGCGGAGACGCGCTGCCGCATGGCCCCATTCCCGACCCACCCCCGCCGGACCAGTGTCCGGCCCTGCCCGACAACTTCGCCATCCCGGAGCATGAGCCCGACGTCATCCGGAAAGTGCAGCATTCCTCCAAGTCGGTCTATCCCACCGTGGACTGGACGCCCGACAGGTGGCGGCAGTACCGCTGGGCCTACTACCGGCTTGTGGAAAAGGTCGATGCGCTGATTGGCGAACTGCTCGACGCGCTCCGTGCGTCCGGGCAGGAGGACAACACGCTCATCGTGTTCACCGCCGACCATGGCGACGGCACCGCCGCCCACCACTGGAACCAGAAACAGGTCCTCTACGAGGAGACCACACGGGTGCCGTTTATTCTGGGCGGAAAGGCGTTTGCAAAAGCGGGCACGGTTGACCGTGAACATCTGGTGTCAACGGGCCTCGACCTGATCCCCACCCTGTGCGACTATGCAGGGGTCGCCGTGCCGGAAGGGTTGCGCGGCCGCAGCGTGCGTCCGCTCGCGGAAGGCAAGGCACCGGACAAATGGCGCGAAGACCTCGTTGTTGAGACGCAGTTTGAATACGAGGGCCACGCGACCGGCATCCGGGGCCGCATGCTCCGCACCCAGCGCCACAAGTACATTGTCTATTCAGAAGGGACGCTGCGCGAGCAACTCTTCGACCTGGAGACCGACCCGGGCGAAATGACGAATCTGGCGGTCAACCCCGACAATAAGGCGCTGCTGGAGGACTGCCGCATCAAGCTCCAACAGTGGGGTGCTAAAACCGGAGATGTGTTCGAACTCCCCACAGACCGCGTCGGGATACATGCTGAAAAGGTAATACAATAGCAATGAACAGGCCTAAGGAGGGCAATATTGGAATCAACAGCACACGCCGCTACACAATTGCTGATGCCGTTGCTCTGGCAGCTTCGCGTGGCGGAGAGTGTTTGTCTTCCGAAGTACGTACGACCAAGGACCGCCTTCGCTGGCGGTGTCACGCGGGCCATGTCTGGGAAACGCCATTCCGGTATGTCATCGAAGGCAGATGGTGCAGAGAATGCGTATTTGACTCATTGAGAGCTGGGATCGAGGAAATCCGTGAACTCGCAGTGCCTCGGGGTGGAAAGCTTCTCTCGAATGAGTATAAGAACACAGACACAAAACTGCTCTGGGAGTGCAGCAAGGGACACCAATGGTGGGCAACAGCAAATAAGATAAAGCAAGGGCGATGGTGCCCTTATTGTGTAGGAAAGCATAAGACCATAGAATTCTACCGCGAACTTGCGGCTTCGCGGGGCGGTTCATGCAATTCCTCAAAGTATGTGAGTTCGACATCGCCGCTAGAGTGGCAGTGCAAAAAAGGGCACGTCTGGAATGCACGCCCAAACAATGTTCAATTCGGGACATGGTGTCCATACTGTTTGGGGCGACGCCCAACGATAGATGATATGCGGGCTGTCGCTTGGTCCAGGGGTGGTGAGTGTATCTCGGATGAGTATTCTTCTGCACAAGACAAGCTTCTTTGGAAATGTAAAGACGGACACACTTGGGCTGCGGTCCCGAATTCCATACAACAGGGTTCATGGTGTCCCAAGTGCCACGTCAACTATGGCGAAGAGATGTGTCGAGAGTTTCTGGAAGCCCTTTTTGGGAAGCCGTTTCCAAAATGCAAACCGCCTTTCCTTGTGTTTGGACCGTATCGCAGATTGGAACTCGATGGATATTGTGAAGAACTACAAATAGCTTTCGAACACCATGGCACTCAACATTACACACGATGCAAACATTTCCACCGAGAAGACAGCGATTTCCTCCGTCAAAAAGAGCGAGACAAGTTGAAGCAAGACACATGCCGGTTGGTCGGCGTAACACTAATTGAGGTCCCTGCCGTGCCCAACTTGCTCTCTGTCGAGCTGCTGCCATCCGAAATCACAAGGCTCCTATGTGACGCAGGTATCAGTCCGTCTCTGTTTCGGGACCCTGTTACGGTTGACTTTTCCCAAGTATACAATCGCTCTGCTCTTGAACGGCTTCAGGTTATCGCAAAGTCCCACGGCGGCAAACTACTTTCTGATGTCTATTTGGGAAGTCTGACCAAGCTACGTTGGAGCTGCGCCAACGGCCATGAATGGGAGGCACGACCTGCTAACGTGACAACGGGGTCATGGTGTGGTGTGTGCTATGGTAACATACGAAAGACATTGGATGAGGTGCGCTTTGTGGCTTCTTCGAAGGGCATAGCATTGCTTTCAGACGAATACTTCGGCAACAACGTTAAACTCAAGTGGTGCTGTCCAAAAGGACATGAATGGTTTGCCTCACCTCAGAAGGTGCTCCATGAGACGGGATGCCCAAAGTGCGCCGGACGAGGGGTGACAATTGCCGACATGCAGGCAATTGCGGCTGAAAGGGGCGGAAAATGCCTATCTCTCATCTACTTAGGGGCTGTTGAACATCACCGTTGGGAATGTGCAATTGGTCATCAATTCGAAATGACTCCGAACCATGTGAAAAGACACGGCAACGACTGGTGTCCCGTCTGCCGAGAAGAGCGGTTCGCCCAAGACCGCTTTGAACTCTATCTCAAAGAACTTCAGAAATATGTTACGGGGAAAGGGGGGGCTATCGTGGCAGGCGAGAAGCAAGGCTCTAAGCACAAGGTAATTATTCGTTGCGCAAGCGGTCACGAGTGGGAACCCACTCACAATATTTCTCTAAGTGGTCATTGGTGTCCATCTTGTGCACGTGAGGCTCGGAGGGAGCACGCCATTAAATCTCGCCTTAGCATTGAAGAAATGCGACACATTGCCTTCGCCAGGGGAGGGGCGTGTCTATCAGATGAGTACGTGAATGTCGCAACCGGTCTGCGCTGGGTTTGCTCCAAGGGCCACGCTTGGGTCGCAACGCCAAACAATGTGAAGCGTGGTCAATGGTGCCCCAATTGCGCAGGTCATATTAAAAAGACTGTTGCCGATATGAATGATTTGGCCGCTCAACGTGGGTTTCAGTTCCTTTCTTCTAACTACTTGGGGGATGATAAGCACCACACATGGAAGTGCAAGGAGGGGCACCAGTGGGAGGCAAAGCCGAGTAACATTAAACAGGGACGCGGTTGCCCCGAGTGCGCCCGCGTAAATCGCTATGTGGTTCGCAAGAGAAACGCCCAGTCGAAGCTTTCCTAGAAAGGCATATTGGCTCGCCGGTCATTCTTCACCGAGAAGTCTATTCCACGCTTCCATCGCAATCATGATGGAGTCTTGCCGTTGACGCACTTATCTAGGGTTTCTTGAGAATGGCTGACAATAATTCTATCTGAAAGGTCACGCATACATGCGTTGAAAGTATGTACTGCATCTGCGGAGAGCTGGGAGGGCTCAAACGTGACATTGATACTGCGATCTTCGTTCTTGGGCAGGTCCAATCTAGTCAATGGGTCAATTTCCCCAGGTTTGTCTTCGTATTCAGGGTGTCGCATTAGCAGCATCAGTTGCGGAGACAATGGAAACAGAACTTGAGTTCCGACCAAGCCGATTCCAGCTTCGGATCCGGGAGTAGTTGGTGAAAAACAGGGATTGTAGAAACTGACCGGACTGTCCGTAGTGACAAAACTGCTGCCATAAGCGGCCTCCAATACCCTCCATTTCATTCGACCGAAATACAGAATTGAAATATCAAGCGTTGCCTTCATGAAATCAAATCGATACACTTCCGCCAACTCAATTGTGCCATCAAGAAGGCCCGAGGCCAATTCTGGTGGCCCTGTCTTGGCAATATTTTGTCTCAGTGTCTCTTCCGCAAATCTGGCTTGCCGCGGAACTCGACTTCTCTGAAACGCAAGATAGCTCAGGACGACTATGCCCTCTTCGGGTGTTAAGTCGCAGCGGGCTTTCACAAGTTTTTCAAAGGCCTGTTTAGCCGGGCCCTCAATTCTGGATCCAAAAGTCTTCTCCAAAATGTTAGGTTCAATCCCAAAGGGCGCCCATTCTTGCCGATAGTACTGATTAATACACATGATCCGCGAAGCAGTTTGTTTTCGGAATTCAGTCTTTACCTTGTCGTACACGTGAAGTATTCTGGAACTTGGATCAGCAAACTGCTCCAAATACCAGCGGGGGACGAAGTGATGGCTTTTCGGCACGCTCATTACTAACCTCGGCACGGATCTCTTACCCCGAGGCAGCGATCCAAGCCCGTCAAAAGTCATTCGGTCTATTCCTGCGCGATTCCATTGCACCCTTCTGTCGGCGCATGAATATCTCGCTCAGAAAAACATCCACAACCCCCTTGAGTGTACTGTGGCGCTGGGAAGACATCAAATGGACGTGAAGCAGAGAAACGGACAAATCAAGTCTTCGCAATATTTTGTGCCAAAACTTGGCGTGCGTTACACTTAAGCGTGGGGTTCAGAATTCGACGCAAAAGAAACGTGGTCGGACGAGAACCGCAACCCGAGGAGAGCATACTAATGAACCGTCGCCAGTTTCTAAGCACGAGTCTCGCCGCCGTTTCGGCTGCCGCGCTTTGCCCGACCCAGAACGCGTTCGGTGCGGCCGCGCCGGACGGCGGGGCGAAACCCAACATCGTTGTCATTATGGCCGACGACCTGGGCTTCTCCGACATCGGCTGCTACGGTTCGGAGATTCAGACGCCTAACCTGGACCGGCTGGCCGGGGAGGGGATTCGCTTCACACAGGCGTACAACGTGGCGCGGTGCTGCCCGTCGCGGGCGGCGCTGCTCACGGGGCTCTATCCGCACCAGGCGGGCATGGGCGACATGGTGGGCAGCGGGGCCAAGCCGCGTCCGGAGGGTCCCTACCAGGGCTATCTCAACCGGAACTGTGTGACGATGGCGGAACTGCTCAAGACCGCGGGCTACAGCACCTACATGTCGGGCAAGTGGCACGTGGGCGAGAAGGCGGAACACTGGCCGCGCAAGCGCGGCTTTGACCGTTACTTCGGGCTGATCAGCGGCGCCAGCAGCTACTTTGGGATTCTCGAACAGGAGGAGTCGCGCCGCAAGATGGCGCGCGACGATGAGCCCTACACGCCCGAGGGCGACCATTTCTACATGACCGACGCGTTCACCGACAACGCGGTGCAATTCGTGACGGAACACGACGCGTCGAAACCGTTCCTGCTCTATCTGGCCTACACGGCACCACACTGGCCGCTGCACGCACTGGAGGAGGACATCGCCAAGTACCGGGGCAAGTACGGCATGGGCTGGGATGCGCTGCGCGAGCAACGCTACGCGCGCATGGTGAAGGAAGGCATTATCGATCCGAAGTGGAAGCTGTCGCCGCGCGACAGCGAAGTGCCCGCGTGGGACGGCGTCGAGAACAAGGAGGATTGGGACCTGCGCATGGCGGTGTATGCCGCCATGATCGACCGGATGGACCAGGGCATCGGCCGCGTGCTGGACACGCTGAAGCAGCGGGGCATGGAGGACAACACGCTGGTGCTGTTTCTGGCCGACAACGGCGGCTGCCACGAGGACTGCAACAAGCCCAAACTGCACAAGCCCGGCGCGAAGCCGGGCACGCGCGAATCCTACACCGCCTACAAGCGCCCCTGGGCCAACGCGAGCAACACGCCCTTCCGCATGTTCAAGCACTGGTGCCACGAGGGCGGCATCGCCACGCCGCTGATCGCGCGCTGGCCCGCCCGCATCAAGGAGCACGGCGCGCTCACCCCGCAGGTGGCGCACATCACCGACATCATGGCCACCTGCGCCGACATCTCGGCCGCGCCTTACCCCGAAGCGTTCTCCGGACAGCAGATCACCCCGCTGGCGGGAAAGAGTCTGGCGCCCGTCTTTGACGGCAAGACGCGCGAACCCCGTTCGCCGTTGTTTTGGGAACACGAGGGCAACCGCGCGATGCGCGAAAACCAGTGGAAACTGGTGGCCACCAAGGCGGGCGACTGGGAACTGTACGACCTGGAAGCGGACCGCACGGAATTGACCAACCTCGCCCAGGCCCAGCCGGACCGGGCGAAGGGCATGCTGGACAAGTGGAATGCCTGGGCGAAGGAGGTCGGCGTGAAGAAGGTGATGGAAAGCGGCGGGAAGCAGAAGGCG
>CAIUWO010000901.1 GCA_903902895.1 Candidatus Hydrogenedentota bacterium
TCCCGATGCCCGCGGGGTCAGCCTCGCCCAGTTGTACGAACTGGCCACCCACTACGGCGCGATTTCCTATTTCTGGATTGATATGATGAACTGGGCCCCCAAGGATCTTTCCGCGCAGGAGGTCTACGACCTGCTCAAGAATCTGCAGCCCGATACAATCGTTATAATGAATCAGCATATTCAAGACGGCACAACCATCAAGTACTTCCCGACGGATATTCTGAACGGGGAGGTACACCTACCGCCCGAAAACGGCCATCAGCCGGTGCGTCAAATCGATGGTAAGAGTTATTACTTACCCTTCGAATTCGAGCCCGTTTCTCAACGGAGAGACGAGGTGAAAAGCGTGGCGGAAACCCCCATGGGACCAGGCGCGTGGTTTACCTATGGCGGCGGGAAGAGCTTCCCCGCGAGCAGACCGTTTCCCTGCGAGGGCCTATGTGACTGGATACGGCAGGCCTACGCGCGGGGTGCAAGCAACGTCCTGCTCAGTCTTGCGCCTGACCACTCGGGCGCTATGCGGAAAGATGACGTCGAACAACTACGCCAACTCGGCCGCCTACTTAACGCGGGCACCGGCGAAAAGTCCGAACTGGGTCATGCGGAATGCGTCTTGGGTAAACGTTGTTTGCCACAGTGGAGCAGACCTGACTGATGGGCACTCTATTATCCATGGCGGTCCTGCTCTTGATGGGTGGCGTGGATTCGCCGTCCTTCCGCGTGGGTATCGAGCTGCCTTCACAAGTGCCGGTGACGGCTTCGGTCGAGCAAGCGCTGAAAGACTTGGGTATCGGATTCGTAAACTTCTACGTGAGCAACACGCCGGCCCGGGATCTTCCCGAAAACGAGACAACTGCGGCCATGATCGCTCTGTGCGAAAGGCTCAACCTGGATTTCGCCTTGGCCTGCCACCATCGGGACCCGAGTAAGGACTCCGTGCAGGCGGCTTGCGCAAGCAAAGCGCATTTCGAAGGCGTTGTGTTCGACGAGTTGGCCCACATACGTCTACTCCACTCGGAATTCGCGCCGACGGACGCAGAAGGGTTGTTCGCCGACCCGGCCGGCTTCACTTCATTGCAGGATGCGTGGCAGGCGGCATCCGAGGGTTTTGCGCGCCTGGCAACGAAGATACGTAATTATGGCGCTCCGCGTGTGGTGGCGACGCATGTCTGGCCCAACCTCCTGCATACCGCGGCGCGAGCCGGTTTCACGCCTTGTCCGAAAATCTGCAAGGAATTCTACTCACCCGTCAGTCTAGCCATGGGTCTGGGGGCGGCGCTCCAATATAGGCGCGACCTGTGGGTCGATTGCGATATGTGGTATTTCCAACTCGTGCCGGGGCATTCGCACCAGGAGGTCTGGTGCAATCTACTGCTGGCCTATTGGCTCGGCGCCGACTTGGTCTATCTTGAAGGGGCGGGGTATAACCTCTTTCCGGCGGGCCATCAGGGAACGCCCTTCTCGTTGGTGAATGCACACCAAGAAAAACTTTACCAGCTTACCCCCCACGGTGAGATGCTCAAGCGTTTTTGCTGTGAATACTTGCCCGGTTCTCCCCGGCCGTGGACTTTTCGCGACATTCGCCCCGAAGCGGCCATCATTCGATTTGAGGACGGCGACTTCGGGCAACGGTCGTGGGGCGTGCCGGGTCTTTACGGTTCAAAGACCTTGGCGGGCGATGCCGATACCCAGGCCTGGCTCACCCTGTGGAACGTGCTCACGCGCGGGCGTACCGGTTGCGACGGGCTGGCGTATTTCAAGATTGGCGCGCGGGGACCAAAACCGGATGCGCGCCACCATGTCGAGGTCACCCCTTCTTACGCCTCCGACCCTGAAGCGGCCAGGGTTCATTCCTTCTTCGTACCCCTGAACGGTGTCGTGGTCTTTGACGATCACGTGCGCTATGAACGGCTTCACGGTATTCCGTTGCTCTTCCTCACGGGCAAGCAACTGAGTCCCGAGACGGTAGAGGCGTCACGCCGTTGCGTTGAGGAAGGAGCCGTGTGCGTGGCATGGGGCCCTCTTGCTGCACGCTGCGAGCTGGCCGATAGTTGGACCCGTGGCGTCGCCGTTGTGTCCAGGGGACAGGGGCGATACGTATTCACCGATGATTTCGCGGCGCCGGAAGCGGTGGCCGAGTATGCGCATTGGATTGCCAAGGAGGACGAGATCCGCTATCGATTCGCGAATCATACCGTCATCCTGCACCGGGCAGCGTCCGACAACGACGTGACCGTAGAAATCACGGAAAGTTCCACCGAGTAAACCGGAATTTGTGCTTGCTGTGACGGAGACGATCTAGACTTGCTCGTAGAAAGGGTACGTCCGATGAAATGCTTAGTGGTTTGCGTATTGCTGACGAGCAGCGCGATGGCCGAGTTGTCGTTGGGGAGTCTTTTCGGCGATTCCATGGTGTTGCAACGAGGCAAGCCTATCCCTGTTTGGGCGTATGGTCAAAATATTCAGCCGAACTGTAAGTGCCGGGTTTTCGGGGGGGGTGCATTTCGCCCCGTTTGCAACGTTCGGACGGTTGACACCGGCACAGCCGAGACCCATGCTACTACTTTTGCTTCCAAGGAGTATCAAAACATGCTGGAATTCCCCCCTAAGGCCCTGGCATCTGATCGTTCTGTTCTTGGCCTCCAGTTCAATCGTGATCTGCGTCAGATTATCGACTATTTGCTCGCTGAGAACCGGACCTATCGAGAGATTCTGGGCAACAGTCGCATCCTGCTGAGTGACACCCAGTGGCGAAGGCTGCCGTACCAATGGCATTTTTGCATCCGTCTCACCCACGCGTTACCATTGCCCCACACGGAGTTACTGTCTGGCTGATATTTCAAGTGTCCCTGACGGGCATTCTGGTTGCTGATTGTGTGGACAATTCGTCTTTCAATATAAGGAGGAACTTGTTATGAGAAAGACCCTGTGTATGACGATCATGCTTCTATCTGCATTGACATTGGCGGCCCACGCGGAAGACGCGGCAGCGGCGAAGAGGGTGAAAGAGACGGACAAGGACCGGATCGAGCACTGGACGGGAAAAACGGTGATGTTTTTCTCGCCGCATCCAGATGACGACATGTTCATGTGCGGGGGGACCATGAAGTTGCTGGCGAAAAACGGGAACACGGTAATGATCGTCATTTACACAAACGGCGACAAAGGTTCGCTGGATCTTGAGATGACACGGGAACGGATGGCCGCTATCCGGCGCGCAGAGGAAGAGGCAGCCTGCCAAGAACTGGGTATTCCAAAAGAGAATCTTATTTGGCTTGGATATGAAGATGGGAACCTTGAATACACGGACCCGCTCCGGTTGCGTGGCGAGGTGTGCCGCCTGATCAAGAAGTACCGTCCAGACTCGATATTTAGCGTGGATCCCGGTGCTGATTTCGAACGCTGGCACAAGACGGATCATCGCATGGCCGCGCGTGTCACGAAGGATGCATTCATCGCATCGGAATTTCACCTTTATTATCCGCAGCACCTGCTCGACGAGAGCCTTAAACCCTACCGCGTGCCGCTCGCTTTCTACTACTACTCGACTTCCCCAGATTACACCGTAGACATAACGTCATTTATTGAGGACAAGGTTAAGGCGGCCACAAAGAACGTGAGTCAGTTTCCTCCGTCCCTCAACAAGTACACACCTGAGATGAGTGAGGGGACGTTCCAGTTCCTTCGCAAGATCGGGCTCAGTCAGGCGAGAAGCGGCGACAAGTATGTTGAAAAGTTTCGCCGTGAAGATAACCCATAACGGAACCGGCTGAGAGGCGCACCTGATCCTCTCAGAAGCCCCCCAATCAGTTCCGATGGATTATCGGGAGAACCAGACTTCAACAGCAGAGCTGCGTCCAAAATGCTCTTTTGCCCCA
>CAIUWO010000902.1 GCA_903902895.1 Candidatus Hydrogenedentota bacterium
ACAGCAAAAATACCAGACCGGCGCATTGCCCTACGCCTTGAATCAGCAGCAGCGCTCATACAATCCCCTCGATAGCGCAAGTATCTCACACTGCGTGGAATCCGGACAAGCCTCATCTCGCCGGATGATCTAGCACGCGAGCAGCCTGGTGCCTGCTCGTCTACACGCCCCCCCTGTCAGACTTTCGCCCTGCTTAATGGGTAGTCCGAGGAAGTGAGGAGCGCCTTCTCCGTGAGCAGGGCGTTCGCAATGCTGAGAATCACCGCCGCGAAAAACCAGTACATGGCCGGCTCGATCATGAACCGGGTCACGTCCCCGAGCTTGCCCCAAACACAGAGAATTCCGACCACAAACACGTCAAGCATCGACCAGCGCCCCAACCGATGAAGGACGCGGGCGGTATGTCGCATCCAGCCCGGTTCATGCCGCGCCGGACGCATCAATCGGATCCAGATGACCGTGTTGGCAGCAAGTTTTGCAATGGGAAACAACACCGAGAAAAGCAGGATTATTGCCGCGAGTATTGAGTTCCCACCGGACCAAAGCTCTCCGATCGAAGACAGGATCGAGAACGTCTCGCGGGTGTCCAAGAGCCGTACGCTGAAGCCCCCAAACCCCTTCCGCATCGTCGTTCCCACTGTGACTGAATCGCCGGTCAACCCAATGAACAGGGCGACTACGTTGGCTACAAGGAGCAGCCCGATCAAATACGGAAGGGCGCTGCGGCGGCGCGAAGCAGGGGGGAGCAGACCAGTCCCTTGCTCAGGATCGCCAAGCACGAGCGGCCTTCCCCAGCGTGACGTTCAGCAAGATGAACAGGCCTACGAAGACCAGGCACCAAGTGACCACTGCGGGCGATGGGCGCGTGGTCACCAACTCCTGGATGGTGGCCTCCGCCTTCTTCAGGACATCGCTGGGGGACGGCACTGAAATTGCCGCCTGAGGGGCGGCGTTTGACTTGGCGTCTGGAGTGGTGACCGCGGGAGCTTCAACCGGGGGCGGGCCAAAATGTCTGAGCCCCTTGTCAACCCAGGGGATGGCATGAAAGAAGACCGCCTGCGTGAGCACGCCAGCGAGCACGGTGCAAAGGATCAAGCCGATAGTGCCCACCAGTGAACGGAAGACGAGCCAAAGGACAACCACTACCACAAGTGCAGCCCCGACGGCCATGAGGGTGGACTGGTTACTGTACTTGAGGACGAGTATCCCGAGGGCTGATGACGCAGGAATTCGTGCGCCACGCGGCAGAGGCTGCGCCCCCGCCTTGACGGCGTCCGTATTGATCTGAACTTTGCCCGCAGTGGGTAGATAGAGAACGCCGACCTTGAGCAATTCCTTTGCTGCCTTGTCCTTAACCACCAGGTTCGCGACCTTCTCGCCACCCTCTTGGGTGATCTCCACGACCTCGCCGGCCAGAATCGTATCCACATAGACAGGCTGGCCCTTCTCAACGGGCGAACCCGGAGAAACCACTACCTGCAGAGGCAGGGGGCGGCTGCAGGAGCACAGGAGCACCGCGCCGACTATTGCAGCCAGATGACTAACCCGCTGCGCGACGACCGACGTTTGATTTGTTCTCATGTCCACGCCAGTTTCAGCAAACAGGCGGCGAAATGCAAGCGCCCTGCAAACCCGGCAGACTTGGCAAGTACAGGACTCGTCTGGCGACGCGCCGCGCACCACACAAAATCTGTAACGCGTTACACGTTTACAGGGTCTGGAAAAGGGAGGACGGGTGCCGGCCCGCCCTCCCCCTCCTCTACAGGTGACAGACCACCATTTCGGAAGTCGCATCCTGTATCAACTCTGCCGCTATACGCCGGTGACACGTGTCGGGTTTCGCCTCGGCGCACAGCAGGCACACGCGCTCGTCAGCGAATATCCCCTCCGGTAGCCTCGCGATCGCCTGCCGTGCGCGGATTAACACGCGGTATCCAACCTCGTAGTGCCTCTGATTGCCGGCGCGGTGCAGGTCCCGCAGCGCGGCCATTGGCGCGAAGTTCGTCCAATGCGCGTACTTGATGCCGTGCAGCCC
>CAIUWO010000903.1 GCA_903902895.1 Candidatus Hydrogenedentota bacterium
CGCCAATCTGTCAAGCAGTTCCATAGCAGGAAATATACACGCCCCATCAATAAAGTGCAACCTTTATTTATTTCCAGCTCCTTAGATTCACCAGGCCGGCCAGGGGGGCCGCATTGGAAATCCTGTTGCGCCCCAGATTGAGTTCGGTGAGCGTGCTGAGGTCGCACACCGGGACGATTCGCACGATGTTGTTGTCGTACAGGTTGAGCGAGGTCAGTGAGATCAGCTGTTCGAGGCCGTCCAGGTCTGTGATGCCCAGTCCGCTCGCGTCCAGAGTGGTCAGGGGGCTGTCGCCCATGACGTCGCTCCACAGGATGGGTCCGGAGAGCTTGTTTATGAGCACGCGGACCGCCTGCTCCAGGCGCGGGTCGTCGAAGTAGAGCGACGCCGTGGGGTCCGTGTCGTACTGCACGTGCACCGTCGCAGCAGCCGTGAGAACCAGGGGGTTCTCCTGGTGAAGCGTACCATTGACTGTCCAGCCGGTGAACTTCCACGGATACCGCGGAAATGCCCATAACGTGGCGCTTGTGCCCGACTTGTACTTGAGTTCCGCCGGGTAGGTGGTCACGCCCGGGCCGGTCTGCGTGAAGCTCACGGTGTAGAAGGTGCCCGAGGGCTGCTGCCCGGCGCCCAGGGCGGAGACGTTGTAGGCGGCGCTTCTGGCCGTGAAGGTGGGTTCGCCCTCGCCCTCGCCCTCGCCTTCGCCGCTTCCGATGTTTGCCGTCTCCTGCCACTCCAGCAGGTTGCTGAACCCGTCGTTGTCCAGGTCACCCCACTGACTAAACGGCCACGGCATGGGGATAAACAGCACGTCAATGGCATTGTCATCCACCGGAACCAGTCCCGCTGCGACGGCGATCATCGCCCCGCAGTAGGATGAGCCGGTGTTGCCGAGCATGCAATACGCAATCGCCATACGTACTATGGAGGGGTCCACCGATGTGACGCCCTCTCCGAGCACAAGCTGCGCCTCGATCTCGTTCCAGCGGTCAACCAATGCCGCATTGGTGATTCCGCCGAGGTCGAAACTGGAATTCTTGAGGGCGGTCTCCAGGAGAAGTAATTCGGCAAGGTCGGGAATTCCGTTCGCCTGAAAGTATTCTGCCGATCCGTCGCCGTCGGAGGTCAGGTCGTTGATATCGATTGCTTCCAGCAGGGCCGGGTCTGTTCCGTTGACCACACCCAGTGCCTGGCACATGGTGGAATAGTCGGCGGCCATGCTCAGCCCGGACAGAAGGTCGCCGGAGGATTTCGAGATCTTTACATTCTTTGCCAGACCGGTGCGTTTGGCCGGAAGCTCCGCCTGGCCGGTGTCGCCGGCATCGGCCGTGGGCACGACCCTCATCATGCGGTTTGTGCATCGAAGCCGCTCCGCGACTGCGGGCGTCATGCTGACGCCGGAAAAATGGGCGGAGAACGATTCCGGTGTGACGGCGCTGGGAGTCTGCTCCGCGGAAGCCGCGCCTGCCTCACCCGTCTTTTGGACTGCCGGTCTTGCCGCACTGGGACTGGTGTTAACCGTCCGCTTCTCTGCCGCGGTGCCCGAAGTGGATTCGGAGGTGGTAACGCGCATCGCTTCGGCGACATCCGGTTGCTCCTGCAACACCTGGCGGATGCGCTGGTTGAGACTGACCGCCGCAGCGGGGGAAAGCTCCCGGGCTGTTTGCGCCGCCTCCGTCGTTTTGCCCCCCGAAGCCCCCTTGGGCGGCGCGCCCAAGACCGCGAACACCCCCCCGCCGGTCATCGCCAGTGCTGCGAAAAGCACGCACGCGAACAGCAACCCGTGGGCACGAACGACGGTTATTCCCTTCCGCATGACACACCTCTCCCGGCTGCAATTATGGGTTCCCTCCCGAAAAGGCACTCTCACCCTTCTCGGCAAGACTTGACCTGCTGCATACTTCCAACGCCGTTCGGCACCCGCCGCGTATGCCAGCGGAGCTGAACAATCCGATCAATTTCTTTGTAGCATGAACTGCGTTGGCTGTCAAGGGAATTCTTTCAAGGCGGGTCTGGGTGTAAGAGATAGCTTACATTTTGCGCTGGTTAGACCGCGGGTATGAACAGTCTCCCTCGAACGACCATGCCACCGGGGTGCTTTCGGTCCCTCCGGGACCGGCGACCGCTCCCGCCCACGGCATGCGTCCAGAACCCCGCGAGCCTTGAATGACATCGCTGATGAAAAGTGGCCCATCCCATCCACCTGCATCACTCCCAAGAGGCGCGTCGGAGCAGCCGCACGGGAACCTACGCATGAACCATGCCAGACTCGGTGAGGCCCATCGCAGGCCTCTCCGGCCTTCCTTGCCCCACTGCCATTTGCATCGCCATCCGGCACCAGGCAGAATACCTACCGCGAGAGTTTGCGCCGGGCGGGCGCGGCCGCATGCGGAGGGTTCTGCGACGTGCGATGTCTGTTCCTATGCTTGGCCTGCTTCTTCTGCGCGCTCGGTGCCTGTGCAGAACCGACCTCCCCCGAAACGCCTCCCGCCGACACCCCGATTCTGAGGGCTGGCCCGCAGGACGCCGCCTACGGGGCGCTGGACGACCTCATGGCGGAGCTGATGATACGGTGGACCATTCCGGGCTGCGCCGTGGCGGTGGTGAAGGCGGGCACGATGGTCCACTGGCAGGGCTTCGGGTACGCCGACCGGGAGCGGAAGATCCCGGTGGAGCGGGACACCCTGTTCCGCGTGGCCAGCGTGTCCAAGCCCATCACGGCGGTCGCGGTGCTGCGCATGGTCGAGCGTGGAAAGTTCGCCCTCGACACCCCCCTGGGAGAACTCCTTCCCGAGGATGTCCGCGATGCGTCCGACCCGAACATCGCCCGGGTCACCGTGCGGCAGCTTCTGCAGCACAGCGCCGGGTGGGACGACGGCGACCACGACGAGGTGGCGCTGCGCAACGACGTGCGGCGTCTGGCCCGTCTGGCCGGCCCCGGCGGGTCTGTAACGCCCGCAGATATCGTGCGTCATCGGTTCAAACGTCCCCTGGACTTCATGCCCGGCACCGACCACGCCTACAGCAACTTCGGCTATGTGGTCCTGGGCAGGATCATCGAGAGGGCAACCGGCAAGCCCTACCCAGATGCCGTCCGGGAAATCGCGTTCACGGCGCCTGGCACTGACTGTACCGCGATAATCGGGGCGGCAGGCCTGAACGAACTGGACCCGCGCGAGGCGCGCTACTACGACTTCCCCGGCGCGCAGCCGGTTGAGGCGGTGCTCAGTCCCGGCAAGGCCACTGCCTGGCCCGACGGCGGCATCGCCACGACCCAGCTCGACTCGGCGCTGGGCTGGGTGACGTCGGCCCCCAGTCTTGCCCTCTTCACAGACCGCACCTTCGCGGCGCTGCACGGCCGCTCCGGGCTCCTGACGGAGAAGACCGTGCGGGAGGTGATCGCGCGGCCCGCGCCCCCCCTGTGGGTCGGCGCGGAGGCCTACTACGGCCTGGGATGGCGCGTAAGGCCCCTGCCGGAAGGTCCCTGCATCTGGCACGGCGGCAGCATGCCGGGCACCTCGGCGCTGGTGGTGCACGACCCCGGGGACGTGAGCATCGCCGTTGTGATGAACTCGCGCCCCCGCGACTGGGATGAATTCAGCCGGCACCTGCGGCAGGGCGTTGAACGCATGGCGGGCAATAGATGACGCGCCGCAACTCGAAGCACTTATGGGTTGTTGACAAATTGGTTGAACCCGTGTAGGCTGTTCCGAGTCTGGTAGGATAATTCACTGGGTTTGGCTTCGACAAAAAAAGGGAGACGGGAGCATGCGATCCACTTCTTGGTTCACTCGGGCTGTTTGTCTGTTTGTGCTTGCTTCTTTCATGCCGGCCGGGGTCCAATTCTGGAACTTCCTGCCGTCCAATGAGGCGCACGCCGCGGAGCCCGCCAAGGGGCCGTCCAGCGTGGCCGCGTGGGACGAACTGCTGACTCGCTTCAAAATGGCCGCAATCGTCCAGGGCGGAGACTCGGGGGCGCCGCTGGACGGCGGGCAGCGGGAACGGCTGGCCAAGCATTTCGGGCGCATGAGCGATCCAATCAACCGGGCCTTGGGGGGGACGGGCGACGACGGAGCCGACGCGCGGACGGGCACGCGGCCGAATGGCCGTCTCACCGCCGCCGAACTGACGACCCTCCAGACCAGCAAGCCCTATTCCGGCCCGCGCACGCCGCAGGCGGGCATCCCCTGCGCATCCAGCGCGGAGGGCAGGTTCGTTTTGGCAAAAGTCAGCGTACTCCACGGGCGCCGGGGAGCCGCTGTCCCGGCCCCGGACGGTACCGTGAGCGATACGGACAGCGCGGGTTCGGTCTCGCCCGAGGCCGCCGCGGCATCCGGGGAGGGTGCGGCGCCCGTTCCGCCCGCACTGGTTGAGGTCGCCGACGCGCGCGCCATGCTGGCCGCGGGCGACTATGCCTCCGGAGCCGCGGCCCTGGTGACGCGGGTCGACTGGGACGAGAATGCGGGCACGCGGGCCGAGGCCGACCTGTCCCTGCGCCTCCTGTGGCGCGAGGCCGAGGCGGGCAGCCTCAACGAAGAGCAGCTGGACGCCATTGAGGCGGCCCTGCCGGCGTGGGACACCCTGGGCACGGCGGAGAGCGCCAACCAGGTCATGCGATTCTCGCAACTGCGCGCCAAGCGCCACGCGGCCGCCGGAAACGGGGATGACGCCGCCAGGTACCTGCAAACAGGCCAGCGCCAGGCGGCGGAAATCTTGGAGGTGTTCCCGCAAGCACCAGCGCTTGTTGAAACCGCCGACGCTTACCTGGAGATGTCCAGGAAGCTGGGACAGCGGGAAACCCGTGCCGCGGTTGAGTGGTGCTGGGAAACGTCGCGAAAGAAGGAGACTCCCAGGGCGCTGGCGTTCGCGGTGCGTTCCGCGGCCGCGCCCGTTGCCCATCGAGAGTACAGCGACCGGCTTTCCGCGCTGGTGATGCGGGGGGATGCCACTTTTGACGGGGAGACTGCGGAGTTTGCCCAGTGGATGGGGGACGCCGGCCAGTTCCCCCGCGTGAAGGCCGAGCTGCGCTACGCCCTGGCGATGGCAAACTATGAGCGGGGCCGATGGGGTCGTGCGGTCAAGGAGCTCGATGCCGCCCTGGCGGTGGCCCCCAAGGGGGATGAGATTGTCTATCGTTCAGCCCTTGCAAGACAGTTCATCCTCAACCGGATATCGCCCGACGACTTCAAAGCATGCATTCAGGGACTTCAGGAATATCTCGACACCTATCCTGAATCGCCCCATATTGACCGTGCGCTGATGTATATGGCCGATGTCTATGATCGTGCCGAGAATCACATGGCCGCCTATGAAACCTACGGCAGGGTCATTGAGCTCTTCCCGTCCGGCGCCACACGCGAAACCGCCGAACGAGCCCGCGAATTTCTGGACAAGCACATTCTGAACAGTCAGGGGGGCATGGAGGTGCCCGACGGCCTGCCCGTGCTGGATGCGCCCAAACTGGCCATGACCTGCGGACCGGACGCGCTCAACCGCATGCTCGCTTTGCAGGGCGTTGCGGCGACCAGCTCCGATCTGGCACTGCTGGCCGGCATGACGCCGGACGGCACCGCGCTGTCGGGGCTGCTGGAATCAGCCCGAAACCGGGGCCTGAAACTGGCCGGTGTGAGTGCCGACGATCCGGCAGAACTGTCAACACCGTTCGTTGCCCACACGAACAAGAACCACTTCTTTCTCGTCACACAGGCAAGTGACCAGGAGGTTACAGTTCGCGGCACCGACGGCGTTCAGACCATTCCGATGGCTGACTTCAGGGCCATGTTCACGGGGCTCGCACTGGTGCGCACCGAGGGGGCGGCCGGCCTGGACGCGGCTGAGCCGGACCGGCTGAAACTCGCCAAAGGCGGGGACCTGCCCGACTACACGCCGGCGAGCTGCCCCAACGGCGACGGCTACAGGTGCGAGATTAAAGCAAGATCAGCCCACTCAGGGCCGCAGGACGGGTCGTCCCCGCCCAGCAGGTGCTATGCCTCCGGAGACCCGGACGGGACGGGACAGGGCACCATGGGCGGGCCCGGCATGCGGTTGGGCGGCGGCGGATCGGCCGGCCCGCACGTTCCCGGCGCGGCCGTGCCCGGTCGGGGGGTTTTCGGGTCCGGGGTTACGGCCCCCGAAATGGGCTTCTATATCATGGGGCGCCAGGGCTCGCAGCACGCGACCCAGTCGGACCTGTCCGTTCCCGTGCGGGGCGGCCAGATGAATCTTGAGTTCACGCGCACCTATTTCAACCCCTGGGGGACGCCCAAGAACCTGAACGACACCCTGTACACGGGTTTTGTGCGAGGCCTGGGCATCGGCTGGAGCCACAACTATTCGGAGGTGCTCATCGCATTCACCAATACGCTGGAGTCAGGGGCGCCGGCGGGCTACGTCACCGACGGGCAGAACACCACGCGATGCTACGTGTCATCCGGCACGAACGCCCAGGGGGCGGCCGTGTATGCCATTGACGGCGCCATGGATCCGCAGGACGCCTGGAGCGGCGGCGCGCAGACCGACGAGCTGGGCAACCAGATAGTCGTGGACCCCACGACGGGACACCAGACCGTTGTGTACGCCGACGGCAGCAGCAAGACCTTTACGGCGATTGGCGGCCAACTCATGGCCATGGCGGACGCCAACGGCAACACCATTTCCTTGAATTTTGAATATGGCATACTCGACACAATCAGCGGTCCCGACGACCGCTTCCTCCAAGTCTACTGGGACGACTACGGGCGCATCTCGGCGGTGGAGCTGCGCAAGTGGACCGGCGGCCAGTCAGTCGCGCTGCGCGCGGTTGAATACACCTACACGGACAACAGCAACCACGCCAGCCTGTCCCGCGTCACCTACCCGGACAGCTCCTACAACGAGTTCAGCTACGGGAAGAGAATCCCCCAGGACGACTTCTACTCGTACATTGCGGATTTTAGGGATCGTTCGGGCCTCCACACCACCTTCACGGCCACCTACAGCCCCGACTACAACGACCCCAACTGGCATCGCGTGACCCGCCAGTGGGTCACCCACGGCGCAACGGGCCTTTCCTCGGACTACGACCAGACGAATGCCTGGGGCGGCTTCGTGGTCGTGTCCCAATACAGCGGAACGCCCTCCACCGACACGCTCGTGTCCAAGGCGTTCTTTGAGGGCGACAGCTCCGCCTTCGCCAACAGCCAGGAGCAGTACTATGAGGTCAAATCCGGCACCACCAAGCGCATGTGGTACTACCTGTACTCCCACGACAACTACCGCGACCTGAATTACATCCTTGATCCCGCCAACGAATTGACGTACAGGTACGAGTACAACGCGCAGGGCCAGGTGACCAAGATGTACCGGACCCCCGCCAGCCCGCCGCTGCAGTTCCAGTACGACAGCACCGGCCTGAAACCGGTCAAGCGCATCGATCCCAACCTGGCCGAGTCCACCTACACCTACGACACCGCGGGGAACCTGACCTACTACCACCACCCGTCCATGGGCACGGCATCGGTGCACTACGTCTATGACGCCTACGGGCAGGTGACCGGCATGACTGACCCGCGCGGCAGGAGCTGGGCCTACGGCTACGACTCCCGCGGGAACCAGACATCGGCCACCGACCCGCTCTCCCACACCACCACCATGACCTACGACGACTTGGGCAGGGTGGTTTCCGTGCTCGACCCGGCGGGCAAGCTGACGGAGTTCGAGTACACCGACGAAATCTGCGGGGGCTGCGGCGGCGGGCAGTCCCAGCTGGCGCTCATCCGCGACCACGATGACAACGAGACGACCTTCGAGTACGACGGCGCGGGCATGCTCGTCCGCGCCGAGAACGCCGTCGGCCAGGCGGTGGTGAACAGCTACGACACCATGCACCGGCTGACACAGGTCGCGCACGAGAACGGCCCGGCTGTGGCCGCCTACACCTACGACGCGCTCAACCGCGTGGTCGCCGCCGCCGATGGCGACGGAAATGTCACCGGCTACAGCTACAACTTCGTGGGCGACCTGACCGCCGTGACAGACGGAGCAGGCACGACCCAGCTCGTCTACTACAACAACGGCAACCTGCGCCAGCTCATTGACGGCAAGAGCAACACCACCAACTTCTACTACTACAACAAGGGTGGCCTGGCCAAGATGGTCAACGCCCTGGGTCAAACGGTGAAGTACACCTATGACGACATGGGCAACCTGACCCAGGTGGGCGCCGGGACCAACGGCGACATCGACACCGTCACCTACGCCTATCCGTCCAGTGGCGCCTCCTCCACCGGCCTGCTCCAGAGCGTAACCTACGTGAATTCCGGCACTTCCAAGACGGTCTCCTACGCCTACGACGCGGCCATGCAGGTGACCGGCGTCACCGACTGGCTCGGAACCTCCGGCAGCACCCACAGCTTCGAGTACGACGACGCCGGGCAGCTAGCGAAGTACACCGACTTCGACGGGGCCTACCAGCAGTACACCTACGACGACGCGGGCAATCTTGCCACGCTGCGCGACTACGAGGGCGGCACCACCGCCTACGGGTATGACAACCTGCACCGGCTCGTTTCCCTGGCCTCGCCGGGCGGAAAGAACTGGGGCTTTGGCTACGACCCGGTCGGCCGCCTGCTCACGCAGACCATGCCCAACGGCATCTCCAGCCAGTACGCCTACGACGCGCAGGGGCGCCCGTCGTCGCTGCAGCACAAGGACGGGTCCAATGTCGTGGAGGGCTGGAACTACAGCTACGACAACAACAGCAACCTGCGCAACGTCGCCGCGGCCCGCCCCGCCGACTCAAGCGCGTGGACCTACCTCTACGACGGACGCAACCGGCTGCGCCAGGCGTTCCACAAGAACAGCGCGGGCGCGCTGGTGAGCCGCCACGGCTTCGAGTATGACGCCGGGGACAACCTGAGCTCCAAGACCGTCACCCCCTACACGCAGCAGTTCTCCGACAGCTTCGCCGACGGCAACATCACGGCGAGCCCGGCGTGGCTGAGCGTGGGCGCGTGGTCCGCCGCGTCGCTGGAGGCGGTGAACACGGCCAACGGGTCCCTTTCGCCGGAAATCAGCCAGAACATCGCCAACAGCGACGCCGAGTACTGGCTCAGCTACAAGATCGATGACGTGAACGTTTCCGGCGCGCGGGTGCGCATGCTGCTGCGCCGCACCAACGCCACCAGCGACTGCGTGCGCGTCCTGTTCAACGCGAACAGCCTCAGCATCAAGCAGCAGGTCGGCGGCGTCACCACAGATCTGCTCACCGACAGCAGCGTGGTCACCGCCTCCAACACGTGGTACGACGTGTACGCGCGCGCCGCGGGCGGCACCATCGAGGTGTGGCGCGGCCCGCGCGGCCAGAAGCTGTCGCTGGTCGGCCGGGTGACCAACACCACCCGCCTGTCGGGCGAGGCCGTCGCCTTCGACACCAGCCTGAACACGGTGGCCCACTTCGACGACATCCGCATGAGCACGGCGCGCGCCGCCAACCAGAGCTTCACCAGCACCTTCACGGGCACCTTCGACGGATGGGTCCAGGAGGTGGGCACCTTCTCCGCCGCGAGCAACTACCTCACCAACAGCTCCTCGCTGGTTCAGGGCAAGATGCGGCGCGACACGGCCAACGGCGACTTCCAGATGAAGTTCTCCTACCGGGACACGAGCAGCATCCCCGGGCCGGAGATGCAGCTGCGATTCCGCCAGCCCGACGGCTCGAACTTCGCTGTGGTCCGCCTGTGGCCGACCTCCTTCAACGTCTCGGAGGTTCGTGCCGGAGCGACCGTTCTTCTGGGCTCCGGCGCCTGGACGACGCCCCCGAACAC
>CAIUWO010000904.1 GCA_903902895.1 Candidatus Hydrogenedentota bacterium
CAAAGGCCTGCATGAATCCGGGCTCGCTTCCGGTAAAGCCGGTGTGCGCCAACACCACCACATCATTGGCGGCACACCATTCGAACATCTTCATGGCATCGGGGTGGTCCGGGGCCATGAACTGGAACACCGGATGAAACTTGATGCCGCGAACGGGGCCGCCCATAGTGGATGCAAGCTGCTTTTCCTTGGCCTCAGACCAGTGCCAGGGATGAATGCCAGAAAAGGCGATGAGCCGGTCATCCACCGCAGCGGCGCGGCGGGTTTGTTCGCCGTGCCGGGAGCGGACGGGTATTTCCACGGGCAGCATGACCGAGCGGGTGTGATTGAATCGCTGCATCTCCGCAACGAGGTTGGCGGCCGTGTGCGTCTTGTTGCGTTCCGGCGTCTTGAAGACCAGGTACTTTGTTTCACCGGCCATCGCATCCGCCTCGTGCTGCGTTGGATGGAGTTGCACGTTGAGAAAGTCCTGCACGATTTCGTAGTCCCAGAAATAGCTGACATGACTGCGCGCAGTCATGTCAATGTCCGCGCCCAGCCCCTGACTCCATCCGACATGGGTGTGCACGTCGAGGACGGGGGGAAGTCCCGTGCCGGAAGCCAGTTGAAGCTGGCCCTCCCCGCCATCTTCGAACCAGGGCAACCGGTTCAACTCGGACATGCGAAGGATGAGCCGCGCCTGGGGATCTTTGGGTATGGGACCGAGCACTTGGTCCGCCAGCGGAATATTCGGCGCCGCGGACGCGCCTGTCAACGGGAAGAGCCCGGTTCTCGCTCCCACCTCAAAGGCTGCAACGGCAGCTATTCCGGCTCCTGCCGTCTTCAAAAACTGTCTGCGGTTGATGTTCATGGTGTTCTCCAGAAAGGTTTTGCCGAAATGGGCTGGTTATGTTGAAAGAGGTCAGGGGCGGTTCCAAGGGTTGCGCTTCAGGTGCCCACCTTGCTGCCAATCGGGGCCAATTCAGCGGGTGATTCGTCTTGGGTTCTCCAACGCGCGCGTCCGGTCGGCACGAGCATTCCCTGTTCGCGTAGGGGATATTTTCGGAAGACAATGAACGCGGCGGCGCTGAATATGCCGCAGAGCAGCGCCATGAATTTGAGCCCGGCCGGCGTCGGAGTTCGCTGGGACGCCGGAGCCGTCCATCCGGGCAGGTCGCCCCAGGCGACAGAATAGGCGCCGGGCGCCATGTTGGGAAGCACCGCATCTCCCTTGCCGTTCAACGTCAATCCATCGGGACCCGACAATAACCATGGGGCGGGGAGTCCCGCCGGTCTTGCGGTCAGGCAGACACTTCGCCCGGCAGGGTTTTGCTTGGCAAGAGCGGACCGAGGGGTGGAATCCGCTGGCACGGGGCTGTCCGGGAGGGGAGAATAGCTCGCGGAGAATGATATCCACCCGTCCGGCCGCAGGACACGGCTTCCGTCGCTGCCCACATAGGGAACGATGGTGAAGGTGAGCACGGACACGCCGATGAGCAACTTTTGCAGCACACCCCTGACACCAAAGAATGTCGCTTCCCGGCGGCGTCCCGTGAGTCTTGTGTCGTAATCGACCACGTCCGCCAGGATGGCAAAGGGCAGGATGAGAAATCCGGCCACCGGTATGCCGCAGAGCGCAAGGACGACGAGGCTCTGGGTGAATTCATCACCGAAGGGCAAGTGCCCCACCAGGGCTAGCGAGGGAAAAATCGCAGCGCCCGCAAGGTAGACACCGAGCAGCGTCGCATACTTGCCGAAGCGCTTGGCGAGACGATTGATGGCCAGGGACGCGGCAAAGCTTACCAGCAGGTACAGTCCCATGAGTTTGGCGACATCGTCCTCGCTGCGTCCCAGGTTGATGACCGCCCAGTAGGGCACCAATGCGGTGAGCGCGTTCAAAGCAAACCAAAACAGCCCAATGGAAATCAGTGCACGCCGAAACGGCTGGTTCCGCAGCACCTCGACGACAGACGGCCAAAGAGGGAGTCTCTCTCGGGGTATTTCCCCTGCATCTTTTGTCTCGCGCAACATCAGGCAGGCGGGCATGAAGAAGGCCACTCCCAACACTGCCGCGGTGGCCATCACGAAGGGCCACCCGAAATTGTTCAGGGCCGGTCCGCTCAGGCCAAAAAGAATGGTGGACAGGAGGATGAAAAGGGATTGCCAGGTGCTCAGGTTAATGCGCTCTTTGTTGTCCCTGCTCAGTTCGGGCAGCAGCGCCAGATAGGGGACCACGACCGCCCCATACAGGCCGAAGTACACCGGAATAGTCACGGCGGCATAGAGCATGTTCAGCCAATGCGCATGGTCCACGGGGGGCATGAACAGCAGAAAGAACATTGCCGCGAACGGCACAATTGAAGCCCGCATGAACGGCAACCGTCTTCCGCTCTGCGCCCGGCAATTGTCACTCCAGTGCGCAAAGAGAGCAAATCCAATGCCCTCTGTCAAGCGGCCCAACAGCATGAGTCCTCCGAGAAAGGCCGCCGGAACGAGGTGGGGTTTGTCTGGAGGCAGATACCTGACCAGCAGCCACTGCATGACCACAAGGTCTGACAGGCTGATGGTAAGCCCCCC
>CAIUWO010000905.1 GCA_903902895.1 Candidatus Hydrogenedentota bacterium
ACGACCATGTCGAGCCGCTACTCCCACCTCTCGGACACCAGTCTCCGCGAACACGCGGAACAGGCCGCACTCCACATCACGGGGCAGATGGACGGCCAGCCCACAGCGTGATGCCATTACGTCGTCGTGGCCACTGCCCGAAACAGGGCAGTGGCCACTTTCGTACCGCATTCTTTTTCCGTTGCCCCGAGGGAGCCCCGTCAGGCGTGGAATGTGGGTAGGAGTGGGGGAGAGTCTGTCGTGGCAAGTGTCTGGTACTGGTTGGGTTGCGCGTGTGCCCTCGTTGCACCGCACAACGGCTTGTACGAGAACACGCGCAGATAAAAGGGTAAATTCTGCGCAGCACCGAGAAGTCTGTGCAGGTCCGGCGCGGAGTCATGCGGGCTTTGAAAGCAGTTACCAGCGTTGATTTGGAAAATAGGAGTTTATCCTGAGGGAAAAAGAGGGCGGTATTTCCCTCATGATGGGCAGTGAACACGCGCTTGGAGACGCAGCCCGAGGGTTGGGTCTTTACGCCGGGCGTCTTCTTTTTCGGTCTGGGCAGACGCCGCGCGGTGGATATGGCGGTTGCGAGGCAACGGCGCCGCGGAAACATCCGACGCTTCGCCCGTGGTATCTACGATCGCCCCCAGACCCACCCGCACATTTACCCACTTTCACCTTCGGGGGGGGGGCAATAGCCGAAGCACTCAAGTGCCGGGATGCCACGGACCAAGATCATTTTTCCATTGATGACGTTTGGATGATTCTTTCAAACTCACCAAGTATGTCCTGATAATGGGAAGAGAGATAGCGGACCACGCGGCTGTTCCCGAGTAACTTGGTGAGGTAGCCACGCGCAAGCACAAGATGCATCATGTTCGGCCCGTAACTCTCCTCAACCTCTCGGACACCCTGCTCCAATGATTCCATCTCGCGCTGCATACGCGCCATGTCTTCAGGATTGATCCTTTTTGACACTTTGTCTTGGACATTCCCAAGTCTTAGGTCTGCCGGTGTTGCCGCAATGAGAGCGAATGTGTAGAGTGGGGAAAAGTTGCCCACCGATATCATCAGCTCTGCGATTTCAATCTGACGCACCGGTTTCACTTTGTGCAAGGCACGCAGTCCGTTTGTGCTAACCGGTTTGTCCCGCAGAAGAGCAACAACTTCGGGGCAGATATCGTTCAGCAGATCGCGTTTCTTGCGGATATGCCCGATATCCACGTTGAGTGCCTTGGCAAGCCTCTCCTCGCTGACGCCATTCTCGATGGCACGCATAATCATGTAGTGTTCCTGGATGGGAACGAGACGGTTGACCTTGTGGTTATATGTATAACCCTCATCGTCCTTTGAAATTAGGCAGAATATTTCCGTGTTGCCAAGCGCTTTGTAGACATCGACACGCATGTGACCATCGAGCAGAAGGTACTGTTTGGGTTTGCCGGGGTTGCCCTTCACCGGATAGACAACGGGGGGTTCGATGAGACCAACCTCTTTGACCGACGCCATGATTGCAGCGTATTTGCTGCCTTTGCGCAGGGTCGAGTTGATCGATTTGCTCGGGAGGAGACGGTCAATGGGCAGGGTCTGACCTTCTTGAAGAAACCCTATCTTTACAGGCTTCACATTCATGAATTCTATTTCCCTCCAATCTCATCCGCCAGATAGGCGGGCAGTGTATCCATGCTCTCGGCGCGCAGGAGGGTGACGAAGTGTTCGTCGGCCAGCATCGACTTGATGGCATTAACGATGAAAATAAGCTGTGCATGACAAAAGGAAGCCTTCTTAATGGCGAGACGTTGACGCTTGCTTTCCTGCTCGAAAGCGTGCACGATGGATTCGGACGTGACCTGACTGCCGTTATGTTTTTCCCTGCGCCCGTTTCTATTGATGCACTTGCCATAGGTTCTACGCTGCTCCACAATTCGGCACGCCTGGAGAATGCCTTTGCCGCGTAATCCGTGTTTCTCATAGGCTTCCGAAAGCGCATGCTGTATCTTTTTGTCCTCGGAAGTGGCGATAATCATGGCGACAGTCATTGGAATGCGGCCCGATTCGACCGCTTGAAGCAAACGCTCTTCTCCATGGTCCAGCAACCGCAACACGCCTCCGACCAGCGACTCGTCCACAGCAATTTTCCTGGAAATATCCGCGTTGGTGTAGCCTCGGTCCCGCAAAACCCCTACTTGCTGCGCCATTTCAAGCATCCTGGGAGTACGACGCGCAATATTCTCGACCAGGCTCATGATCAGACGGTCTTCACGGGGTAACTCGACAACAAATGCGGGAATTTCAGTTTGACCCAATTCTATGAAAGCCTGAAGGCGTCCTTGACCACACACCAACTCATATTCAAACACCGCATCAGCTTGTTTGCGAGGACTTACCTTAATTGGGCGTTTCAGGCCAATCTCGGCAATGCTGGCAAGAATCAGTTCAAATTTCCTCCGGTTTCGGTTCCGGGGATTGGTTACATGGATTTTGTCCACGGGGACCATCTGCACATCTGCGTCCTTCGCCATCACGCCACCGCAATTCGAACGCGGCGTGCCATGCCGCAGAAGTGGTCCAAGGTGTCAAAACGGTAAACGTCCAATGACAACCCGTTGTATTCTGCCAAACGTATCTTCTCTGCATGCATGTCGAGTGACGGTAACAGGTAGTAGTCCAGCGGTTCTGTATTTCCAACATTCATCCTCACCGCCACAGTGATGTCCGGGTTGAGGTCGCTGTCAAAGCGGATGTTCCATCGGGAAGACCCGCCAGGCGTTTGTATGCAACGCGAAAGGACCAGTGACACGGTGAATTCCCCGTTCACGCTAAGGAGGTCCGTCTGTGGGTCTCTCTCCACGTTTCCGCCAAGGCGGGCCATTTCTGTGATAGTGCTGTCCACAAGCAGCGGGTGCATCTGGCGCAGATGGCGATTGGTCTCCAGGTAGCCGTAATCGTGGTCCGGGACGTACCCGACAAGCCGGTAGGCGCGGAGCAGACCTCCAAAACGATGGCTGAAGACGCAACTCGAAGGAAGCGCCTCGCATTCTTCTATGATGATTGCACTGAGCCAGCCTTGTGCTTTGTAGAGTTCCTGCAGCCCGGCAATCAGCTCCTCGTCGGAGTAGCACCGCGCGCGCTCCAAAATGATTTCTCTCGCCTTCCAGAAGGTTGCCGGTTCTATGAGCCCCTCAAAGACATCGTTGGCCCGAATCCACATCTCCTCTGGGTTCATAACCCGAGTTTTCTTGAGTTTGAAGCTGACTCGGTTGTAAACGTTGTTGCCGATATACTTTTCGTTGGTTAGTATCTGTTTCACCGTGGCATGCGTCCATAGACGTCCGAGGTCCGTGAGGATTCCACGTTTGTTCAATGCCTCGGCGATGTTCCGTTCCTGTTGCTCTCTTTGGACGAACTGGTCGAAAATCCACCGCACCGTATGAACTTCATCTTTTGGCCCCAGCACAAGGATCACCCGGTCGGTCTGGATGCTTTTCTGCTCCCCATGCTGAAGCACCCCCTTGGGTTTGCCTTCTATGTCCACAAGCATGCGTCGCAGCCCAAAGCCGGGCATCCCGCCTTGACGAAAGCCCAGTTGTATTAGGCGGCACTGTCCCTTGAAAACCTTGGAGGAAAGTTCCCTGCTGTATTCCCCGGCCATTGCCCGCTTGACGCCCTTCACAATGGTGGAGACGGGGCTTCCATCGTTCTGGAATTGCTCGGCACAGTAGGTGACGGCAATGCCTGACCGGCGGCAGATATACTCGTAGTACGCACTTTCATCGGCATCCTGAAAACGGCCCCAGCGGCTCACGTCGTAGACTAAGATGGCTTCGAAGTCAGCCGCTCCCCGCTGAACGACCTCAATTAGTTCTTTGAGGGCGTTTCGACCATCGATCCGCAGTCCGCTCTTTCCTTCGTCCACGTAACTACGAACGATCTCCATGTCATGCTTGGTGGCGTACTCTCGGATGGCGTCTGATTGGTTCTCTGCCGAGTATTGCTGGTGTTCGGTGGACATTCGTGCATAGATAACCGCCCGAATCTTCGGCGCAGATCCATCCTGTACGTCAGGTTTACTCATCATATATGCCTATTCCCATGTCCGGGTTTTCCCGGCGCGGTTGTGGGTACCCATGGCTGGAGCTAACCCAGGACTGGCAACTTCGCTATTACGACATGCCTTTTCGCGTAAGGTGTCAGCATCAGGCACTTTATGTGCCTTTGACTTGGCTTGCGGAAGA
>CAIUWO010000906.1 GCA_903902895.1 Candidatus Hydrogenedentota bacterium
CGCTGATCGCGGCGACCGCCGCCGAACGGCAGGAGACCTTGTGCACGGCCAACCTGAAACACTACCGGCAGATATCCAGCCTGGCGTTAAAACCGTTCCGGCCGTAAGCGCGGGTGAAGGACGGCAGGCGGTGCGGACATGGGGGCGCATGGGTTGCTGTCAGCAGTGGACACAGGGAATGTGGAGGACTTTGGGAATGGTGAAACTAGGGAGACGGAAGGCCATGGAAGCCAACACAAAATGGGCGGGGATTCTGATCCTGATCGGCATGGCGATGTACAGCACCTCGGGCACTGCGCAAGTCCACCTCCCGGAGGACGCGAAAAAGGTCAACCCCTATCAGGAAAGGCTTGATGAACTGCTGAGCGAACCGAACTATCCGCCCCGACTGCGGGAGGCGATAGAAAAGGGGTATGTCGCCTATCTCCGAAGCACGCCGGGTGAGGATGTCTCCAAATACGACCGGGGCGAGCGCATGACCGACGCGGAATTCCGAAGCGTTCGGCAGCGGATCGCGCACATGTACCAAGTGGAGGGGGATGCGGTCGGTCGACTGGCGCTGGGAGAGTCGGGACGGTTCTTCCTGCAACCCTTCCTCACTTCAGCGAACATGTACGAGGTGGTGCGGCATTCATCGACGCAACTGGATGTCGTGTACATTGAAGGGCTTTCCATTCAGCCGGTCGCCAGCATCAGAATCGGCGGCACCATTTCCAGAAGCGACGGCGTCATCAAGGATTGGTCGCTGCCGCAGTTTCCGGTGCAGTGGCCGTTTCTCGACGACCAGCAATGTCCCATCTTTCCCGCGCCGGAGATGTTCAAGGAGGGCGACCTGGTCGTTGCCAAGGACACTGTCGCCGCGCCGCCCGTTCCGGCCGATGCGCTGGGCTGGGCCTATCCCCTGGCCTGTGTGGGCATGCTGGGCGCGGACAGCAAGATTCCGCCACCGGCGGGTGACCTGCTCTGGATACGTCCAAGAGCAGAAGGCGGCTTGACGATCGAGTACACCGGGCCGAACAAGACCGGGGTTTACGCATGGGTGGACGACGGGCTGCGCGTGCATTGGACCATGCTGCCCCAAGAGAGCGGCACGTACTGGTCACGTCTCGGAGTTGATTCGGAGGGCACGATTCACAAGTTCTATCCCTTGGGGAACGGCGGAATCTGTTACATTGGGTGGCCCACCTTTGACACCCCGGTATGTGCTGGATCATATGCCGATGAGGGCGGTCGGCACACTATTAATGACATACTTGAGATGCGCACAGCTCGCATGAGCGATACCAGAAAGGGGGAAATTGAAGATGCCGTCCGTTCCGAAGACAATTCGGGTGTAAGCACTGGCCGTGCGCCGCAACATGGCCCTGAGAAAGTAGAGAAAAAGTCCTTGGCAGACAGTGCGGTGCGGGTTATCGTGAGCGAGAACACCGGCGTCACCGGGACGGTGAACAGCATCACGCTGACGGGAAAAAATGCCGATCAGTTCCAGATAGTCCAGGGAGGCGAGCTAAAGCCACTGGCTGCCTGGGAGGAACGCCAGATTCTGGTGGCCCACGCGCCCACGACCACCGGCTATCACACGGCACAACTGGTGGTGACGCTGACAGATGCCGTACACGGTGTGCGTACGCTGACCTCCTCCTTCACGGGCTATGGCATCAAAAGAGACACGGACGGGGACGGCATGTCAGACGAAGATGAAACGCGTGATTTGCTTCCCAATACGTTGAGCATCGACAATCCCTTCAATCTGGACGTAGAGGACTCCACGGGAGACTATGGCGCCACAATTAAAGATGGCCTTCCTGACGGCCAGAACGACTTTGATGGCGACAATATGACAAATGAAGATGAGTTTTTCTTTGGGTACAACCCCTTGGATTCCTCCAGCGTCGGTTATTGCACGGAATGGGATAAGGACGGGGACGAGATTCCAGACGAAGATGAAAACTGCTATTGCCCGCCGCTGGATACCTATCATGGAGATCGTTCCGGCGATGATGGCAGCACGGATCCGGACGGTATTTCCGACGGCTCTAACGATTTCGACTGCGACGGGTTCTCAAACGCTGTTGAGGCGCTGTGGGGTTCGAATCCGATGGACCCAAATTCCATCCCACCAAAGCCGGCGCCAGCGACTGGATGACCGTTTCTTTCACCACATGACAGGTCATTCTGCGGGAATTTCGGGACATTATCATCAAAACAGGCCCTTCCTCCATCAATGGTGCGAACAGGTCATTTGCGCCGTCGGGGACAGAAAACAACAAGGGGGGGACCACCTTCTCGGTGGCCCCCCCCTTTCCGCGGATGCCCAGCGGTTTCAGACCTTCACGACCTTTCCGGACTTGGCAGCCTTATACGCGGCCACGGTGACTTCGGTGGCGCGCAGGCCGTCGATGCCGGTGATGGCGGGGTCGCGGCGCTCGCGCACCGCCGCCACAAAATCGGCCACGAGCCCGTGGTCGGGGTTGTCACCCCAGGGCGCCCAGACGGCGCGGCCTAACTTGTCGTCGAAGACGGTGAGTTTCTGGTTGAACGCATCGACGGTGAGCACGCCCTTCTCGCCGATGAAGTCCATGGTCACGTCGCCCCAGGTGTAGAAGCTCTTGGGCCGGCTCCAACTGGCGGTGTGGGTAACCTGCACGCCGCCAGTCATCTCCATGTGCACGCAGCCCAGGTCGTCGGTCTTGAGCGTGTCCTTGTGGAGCTGGTTGCCCAGTTCGCAGTAAACCTTGGTGAACTCTTTGCCAAGCATCCAGCGCAGCAGATCGGCCACGTGCACCGTGTGGTCCATCGTGGCGCCGCCGCCGCTGAGCGCGTCGTCGGAGAACCAGCCGCCCGGGCACTGGCCGTGGTTGGTGCAGGTGACGGCGTAGACCTCGCCGAG
>CAIUWO010000907.1 GCA_903902895.1 Candidatus Hydrogenedentota bacterium
ACCCTTACTCCGAAACGTGTCCAATGCTTCGCGATCTTTCTTTGTTAGACACAAACCTGTCTGGCGCATGACCTTCTCCTTCTGCTGTGGTCACATAATACGCCATTATCTTGTTTCGTTATTTACGTGTCAAGATACTAGCGTCTGTTTCCCGGCGCGCCAGACTTGTATGGGATACTGTTGGGTCTGCGGAAAGACGTAACCGGCGCGCGCATCCGCCAGCATGCGGGTGTAGCAGCGCTGCTCATAGCCGCTGGTGTTTTGGACCAGTTCGGCAGACCTTCCGGGCCTGGCATTTCCGCCAAGGCCAATTCAATCTCGCGGTAGTGGGTTTGCAGCCGCGGTTCCAGCGGGAGCACTTCCTCTTCAAGCACCCGATCGACGGCCGCCGCCAACTCGCGCCCGTATTGCCGGGCCCTTTCCACACTGCACCGGGGCATCGGATTCTGGTCCGCGCCGCATCCTGCGAAAAAGAGCGCCTTTGCCCCCGGATGCGCAGCCTCAAGTTGCGACTGCGCGCATCCCGGATAGTCACCCGACCACTGGTAGCCGTCCAGCACGGTGCCGTGGCAGGCATAGCCTAAAACGACCGCCAGCAACCAACCGTAGGGCCGCGCCGCGCGGATAACGGGGACGAAATGGTCGCTGGGACCCTCCACGCAGGGATTCTCGAGAATCTGCGCCTCAACATTTTCCCGGCGGTTTACGGCGAAATGCGTGAAACCGGAACCCGATAAAAGCGTCACCGCTTCCATCGTGCCGAACGCCTGCCGCACCGCCTCACTGACCCGCCCTTCGAGCACGACGCCATAGGTATCTATAGCCGCCCGGACCGCGTCATCGAGCGGGTAAATATCGGAGATCGCATACGGCAACACCGCTCCGGAATGCGTGTGGGAACAGCTGGTCGTGACGGCGGACCGGGGCAGGTTATGTTCCCGGCACAGCAGGTCAGACAGGCACCGCACCGTTTCGGCGGGGGAATCCGAGCAGGTCGGAGGTCAGCAGCACTCCGCGTGTTCCCACACCATCTTCAAGGGCAAGCGCCTTGACAAAGAGCCGATGAAGTGTTCCCTCCGCGGCATGGATGCGAGAGGCATACCCCGCCATCCAGACGGGACCCGCCGGCGTAATGTCCGCCGCGCCGACCCCGGCCCTCCAAGCGCCCCCGGTCGACACGCCGTAACCGCTGCCGACCGGCCGCAACGCCGCCTATTGCTGCACAAGGCTGGAAAGCTGAAGGATGGGCATGAACAGCGCGATAACGATACCGCCGACGACAACACCCATCATGCCAATCAGGATCGGCTCGATAAGGCTCGTCAGGGCATCCACTGTCGCTTTCACTTCCGAGTCATAGAAATCGGCAATCTTCATCAGCATGTTTTCGAGCGCGCCCGTCTTTTCGCCAACGCCTATCATGCGCGTCACCATGGCGGGGAATACCTGTGAACGGGCAAGCGGCTCGGCCAGCGTCTCGCCGTTGCGCACGCTCTCGCCGGCGGCCCGAATCGCGCGGGCGTACACCTCGTTGCCCGCCGTTCGCTCCACAATTTCCATGGCCTGCAGGATCGCCACGCCGCTGCGAATCAGCGTGCTCAGCGTGCGGGTAAACCTGCTGACGGCAACCTTGCGAAGCAGGTCGCCAAACACCGGCATCCGCAGTCTCAGGGCGTCCAGATTGTACCTGCCCACCGCCGTCTTGGCGTACAGTTTCACCCCGGCGTAGGTGCCAATCCCAACCCCGAGGATGACAAACCATGACCACCATTGCCGCAGGAAATTGCTGACGTTGATAAGTATTTGCGTGGGCAGCGGCAGCTTCTTGCCGAAACTCCCGAAAATCTCCGCAAACTGCGGCACCACAAACATGATCAAGCCGGTCGCAATGATGATGATCATGCTGAACGCAACCACGGGATAGGTCATGGCCGACTTAATCCGCCGCCGCAGTTCCTCGGACGCCTCAAGGTAATCCGCCAACTGCAGCAACACACCGTCCAGATCGCCGCCCGCCTCGCCGGCGCGCACCATGCTCACGTAGAGGTCGGGAAAGGCCCTTGGAAACTTGCGGAGCGCGTCGGAGAAGGTTTCGCCCGATTCCACCTCCTGGCCCACCGCATTGACGACCGCCGCAAAATTGGCATCCTCGCACTGCTCCGCCAAAATGTCAAGGCCCTGCATAAGGGGAAGGCCGGCGCTCACGATTGTCGACAGCTGCCGCGTGAACACGAGCAGTTCGGTGCCTTTGACTTTGCGGTTCAGGTTTACCCGTTTTGCGACACCGAGCGCCCCCTTCGTCTCGACCAGTTTGTCCGCCACCAGACCCATCTGGTTCAGGCGCATCATCGCCGCATCGCGGTTGTCCGCGTCAATGGTACCCCTTTTTTGCGTCCCCGTGCGTGTGCGCGCAACGTAACTGAATGTCGCCATTGGTAGTTCCACTCCTCTGTTGGCTTTCGGATGGACCCTGCAACTTTACCCAAGTATATTTAATATTGGCCGCCGTGACAACAATTATCAGCCGCCCCCGGTGTCCAGCACCTCCCTAAGCGCTCCGCCTATCTCAGGACGAGAAAAACGGAATCCCCACTGTTCCAACCGCGCCGGTTTCGCGCGCACACTGGCCAGAAGCAGTTCGCGACCCATCTCCCCGAAAACAATGCGTATGACCGCCTCCGGGACTGGCAAAACGGCGGGACGCCGCAACGCCCGGGCAAGCATCCGCGTAAACTCGGCGTTCGTCACCGGGTTCGGGGAAACAATGTTCACCGCGCCGGATGGCCCCCCCTCTTGCAGGCAAGTGGCGAGCGCCGAGACGGCGTCATTCAGGGTTACCCAACTCATCCAGGCCCTGCCATCGCCAAGGCGCCCACCGAGGCCGGCCCGAAAGACCGGCAGCATCCGGCCCAAAGCACCTCCTGCCCGGTCAAGAACGACGCCAAAGCGCGGATGCACCACCCGAATGCCCGCTGCCCGGGCCGGGTCGGCCGCAGCCTCCCAGGCCGCGCAAACCCCCGCTAGAAACGTGTCTCCCTGCGGAGCCTTCTCCTCGACCACAGCAGACCCCGAATTGCCGTAATATCCCACCGCCGATGCCGACACCAACACCTTGGGCGCACTCTCAAGGTGCGCCAAGGTCTCCGCAAGCAATGCCGTCCCCTTTGTTCGGCTGTTGATTATTCTTCCCTTCACCGCTTTCGTCCACCGCCGCGTCCCCACATTTTCCCCGGCCAGATGTACAACCGCATCCAGTGCTTCCAGTCTTGCCGCGTCGACCTGCCCGCCCTCCGGGTTCCAGCCGACACAGTCCCGCCCTTTAGCCCCGTCACGTACCAGCCGCAATACCTCGTCACCCCTTGAACGCAGCACCTTCACCAGTGCGCTTCCAATAAGGCCATTGCTGCCGGTAACCAAAATTCTCATAAGCGGCTCTCCACGTCCAAGGGCTGTTTCGGGAACAGTCACAGTATCACACCTGTTACCGGTACGTGAAACGTTTCTTCCTTTATCGCTTGACTTCATACAATCAGTTCGTTTACAATGTCTAAAGAATATGTTAGGATGATCGCCTGTGAATTGACCACCTTCGGAGACTGTGCATGTCCATTACAAAAGAACTCGAACTTGACAGGCCAATGTCGGATATCCGGCACGAACTCGTGCTCAACGTTGTTCGCACCGCCAACCTCCTGGCACTCAAGGCCGGCAACCTCTTTCGGCACTACGGCCTCACCGAGGCGCAGTTCAACGTGCTCTTCTCGCTCAAGTACAAAGAGCGGGACTGGACACAGTCTGACTTGGGCAAACGCCTAGTCGTCACCCGCGCCAGCATCACCTCGGTGCTCGACAAACTCGAGACGAAGGGATTGGTGCGGCGCAGTGCAGTCACCGGAAACCGTCGCATATACCATGTTTGCCTGACCGAAAAAGGGCTCTCATTGGTGAATGAAGTCGAGCCAACCTATCGCGAAAACATTCACAAAGTCTGCAAAACCCTTGACGACGACCTTTGCCATCTCCTCATCGGCCATCTGGAGTCGATGCGCCAGGAAATTGAAGGGTTGACCTGATTCAAGGTTCAGGCAAACAACAATTAACCGCCCCCCCCCGGCGGGCGGGGCAGGAGATTTGACATGAATGCTACGGCCTCCACCACGGTGCCTGCGGGAAAGGCCAATTACCCGCGCGTGGGTTTCTGGTCGCTGATCGTTACCCAGTTTCAGGGTGCCTTCAACGACAACATGTTCAAGTACATCATCATCCTCTACCTGCTGAACGCGCTTCAGGGGGCAGGGTCGGCCGGTACGGAGGCCATGAAGGTTTTTGGCTATTCCCTCGAGTACGGAGCCAACTTTAAGGTTACTCCGGGTGACTTTGTTCCCTCCTTCGCCACGCTGCTGTTCTCTCTTCCTTTTATTATATTCCCCGCCTTTTTCGGGGCGCTGGCCGACCGCTTCAGCAAGGGGCACATTGCACGGGCGGTGAAATGTCTCGAAGTTGGCATCATGATTCTCGGCGGCCTCGCCTTCTACCTGCACAGCATTGCCTTTCTCTGGGTCATGCTCTTCCTGATGGCCACGCACAGCACCATGTTTAGTCCGGCAAAGTACGGGCTGCTGCCCGAAATGCTGCCGGAGTCACGAATCTCCTGGGGCAACGGCATCCTGCAAATGGGCACCCTTGTCGCCATCATCGCCGGAACGGCGGTTGCCGGAAAACTGTTTGGCTCCATCAAGGAGCATGTGTATTACGCATCTTTCGTGCTGACCGGCTTTTCCGTCTTGGGACTGATCTCGTCGATGTTCATCACGTGTCCGGCGCCGGCCAATCCCAAACAGCACATTTCCCTCAATCCATGGGCTGGCATGGGCAGGTACATGCGGGTCGTCATCGATGACAAGGTTTTGCTGTACGTGGTGGTTGGCTATGTCTATTTTTGGTTCGCCGGGGCGCTTATTCAGCAGAACATTATCAAGTACGCCTTTGAGGTGCTGCACCTCAGCGAGGACCTGAACAGCTATCTCCTGGCGGCGGTGGCCCTGGGCATAGGCACGGGCGCCGTGGTCGCCGGCTACCTCTCCCGGGGAAAGATCGAGCAGGGGCTCATCTTGATCGGGTCGCTTGGCATGACCCTCTTCGCGCTGCTCATCGCCATACCACCCGCATGGTACGGGTTCGGTGAAGAAAAGCTAATCCTGACCTCGCCCTACTATATGCTTCTCTTCTCTTTAATCTTCGGTCTGGGCTTTTTCGCCGGAATTTTCGACGTTCCCCTTGCGTCCACGCTCCAACAGCGAGCGCCCGCCAGCATGCGTGGCGGTATCATCTCGGCCACCAACATGCTTACCTTCGTCGGCATGGCATGTGCGAGCCTGCTCTTTCTCCCGCTGGGCGCGTTTGGGTTCACGCCTGCCCATATCTTCCTGCTAACCGGCCTCTTCTCCCTCATCGTGGGCGTCTTCATCGCCTGGAAGCTCCCGCTGCTCGCGCTGCGCGCGGTGCTCTGGGCCATGGACGGCACCCTTTTCAAGGTTTCCATCGGCGGCCGCAGCAACCTTTCCGAGCGCGGCACCGCGCTGATCGTGGCCGACCACAATTCCATCCTCGATACACTGGCCATTCAGTACGCGCTCGACCGCGAGGTTTGCTTCGTCATTGGCAAGGAGAGTCTCGACGTCCCCTGGATGAAGCGCCTTTCCCGTTTTGTCCATCTTGTCCCCGTTGACAGCACCAGCCCCGAAGGGCTGTCCACAGCAGAGAAAAGCATCCGGGATTTGCTCGCACAGGGGTGGGTGGTCTGCCTTTCCCGCGAGCCCCGCCTGCGCCCCGACGGCCTCAAAATGCCCTGGCACGACGATTACCACAGACTTGCCCGGGACACCGGCGCGCCTGTGATTCCCCTGTCCATGACCCGCCTGTGGCAGCGGGTCTATGTCTTCGCCGACAACCGGGTGCAACTTCGCTGGTGCGGGCGGCTACGCTACCCGGTGCAGGTGTGGCTCGGTGCGCCGCTGCCCGACGGCACCCCCGGGGTTGCGGTGCGCAAGGCCGTTGAGCATGTCGGGATGGAGGCCTACTTCCAGCGCCGGTACCAGTTCCGCCTGCTCCATGAGGGATTTGTAAAGATGGCCCGCCACCGGATGAGGCACATGGCAATCGCCGACGCCCTCGCCGGAAAGCTCAGCTTCTTCAAAGTCCTTGTGGGCGCCATCGTGTTCGCGCGAAAACTCAGGCCGCTTGTGGGCGAACAGGGCATGGTTGGCCTGCTTGTCCCGCCGACGGTCGGCGGCGCGCTGGCGAACATTGCCGTGCAAATGTTGGGCAAGGTGCCCGTCAACCTCAACTACACCGCCCCCTCCGAGACCATCGCGGCCTGCGCCGCCCGCTGCGGCATCACCCATATCATCACCTCGCGCAAGTTCCTCGAACGGCTGCCGCTCGACGTGCCCGGGACGCCCGTCTATCTGGAAGACGTGCGCGGCACCGTGGCCGGCAAAGACCGCATCATCGGCATGCTGCTCGCCGTGCTCGCCCCGCGCTTTTTCATCAACTGGGTTCTGGGCACCCCCAAGGCCGGTGAAAACGACATTGCGACGGTTATTTTCTCCAGCGGCAGCGAGGGGGAACCCAAGGGCGTCATGATATCCCACCGCAATATCATGACCATCATTGAATCCTGCCAAGAAATGTTCCCGCACACCCGTGAATCCTGCGTGGTCGGGTTCCTGCCCCTGTTCCATTCCTTCGGTTTTGCCGTCTGTCTCTGGGTTCCCCTGCTTGTTGGCATACGGGGCATCTACCACCCAAACCCGATGGAACCCAAACTTATCGGAAACCTCATCCAGAAATACGGCGGCTCCCTCATGATCTGCACGCCCACCTTCCTGCAGAGTTTTATCCGACGCTGCGAACCCGAGCAGCTCCGAAGTCTGGAGTACGTCGTCGCCGGCGCTGAAAAGATGCCCGAGCGCATCCGGATCGCATTCAAGGAAAAATTCGGCAGTGAGCCTGTGGAGGGCTACGGCACCACCGAATGCGCGCCCGCTGTTTCGCTCAACGTGCCTGACTGCGAATCGCCGGGCTTCTACTCGCGGGGACTCCGGCACGGCACTATTGGACGGCCCATGACCGGCCAGACCGTCCGGGTGGTCGACCCCGACACGGGGGTCGAACTGCCCACGGGCGAGGGCGGGCTGCTGCTCGTCAAAGGACCGAACATCATGCTGGGCTACCTGGACGACCCCAAAAAGACCGCGGCCGTGCTCAAGGACGGATGGTACGCCACCGGCGACATCGCGGCACTGGACGAGGACGGCTTCATAACCATCACCGACCGTTTGGCCCGGTTCAGCAAGATTGGCGGCGAGATGGTTCCCCACACCAAAATCGAGGAGAAGCTCCACGACCTTCTGGGCCTCACGGAACAGTCCCTTATCGTGGCGAGCGTTCCGGATGAATCGAAGGGCGAGCGCCTGGTCGTGCTGCACACGCTCACCGACGAACAATTGGACGAACTGCTCGCCAAAATTGGCGAGTCGGACCTGCCCAATCTCTGGAGGCCACGACCCACCGCCTTCTACCGCATTGAGGCCATTCCCGTGCTGGGAACCGGCAAGATGGACCTCAAGCAGGCAAAGAAACTGGCATTGGCACTGGATGTCACGGAGTAATCGAAAAACAGCATGGCCATACGGTTTCGATGGGTTCGGGTGGGACGTTCATTGTGCGCGCTGGTCGCGGCAACATTCGGAGTGATCATAATGGGTCTGCTGTTTTGGAACCACATTGCCGACCGAAAAGTTGCCCGACACGACGCCGAAGCGCCGCGGGACGCGGGAACCGGGGTCATGCTCCAGGCCGAACCCCGCGACTTCGGCCCAGAAAACGCCCGGGGCGCGGTCCTGTTCATCCACGGGTTTGTAGGCAATGGGAACCACTTTGAACAGTTGCCCCAGCGCGTCGCTGAGGCCGGATGGCGGGCCCGTGTGATTCTCCTGCCCGGACACGGTACCATTCCCGCCGACTTCGAACAAACCTCCGCCGACCAAATGCTCAATGCGGTGCTTGATGAAACTCGGCTGTTGCTCAAGAAACACGAAAAAGTCGTACTGCTCGGGCATTCCATGGGTGGCGCGCTGGCGACGCTCGCCGCCGCGCAACTGCCCGAGACGGCCGGGATCATCCTCGGCGCACCCTACTATGCCATCACGCCCCGCTGGTACTACGGCCTTGCGCCGGAAACATGGATGCGCATGGGACCCTCCCTTATGCGGTGGGTGTACTCAAATCCAGACCATCAGCCGGTTTTCCGCCGCGAAGTCCGCCGCTTTATCGTCTCCTATGCATGGATACCCACAAAGGCCGCTGTCACCGCCATGGGCATCGCCGCACAGGCCTCGGACAGCGCAACCCTCGCAAAGATAAATCAACCCGTGCTCCTGCTCCACGGGCGCAGGGACGAGGTCACCTGGCCCGATGCCGCCTGCCGCGCCGTGGACAAAATGGCTTCCACCTCGAAACGGAAGGTGCTCTTGGACAACTCCAATCATATCCTTTTTTGGGACCATGAACGCGAGAGCATTACCCAGGAAGTGCTTGTTTTTCTCAAGGAACGCCTGTAATCACCTCTGCCAAATCCCGCGAATCCGGCCAAAACTTCTTTGACAAACGGCGAACTAAATGATAAAATTAGGAAAGAAACGATTATTGGCACAGTTGAGACTTGCGTATCGCCGATGGAGTGGGTACGTTTTTCTTGGTTAAGTGTACATCTGATTTGGGGCGGCGGTCGCAGACCAGGTGCCGGAAACATTAGAAAGGCTGGGTAAAGCCGTGGCTATAAAAACCATCTTGGTTGTTGACGACGAACCTGATGTTGTCTCCCTGCTGGAGACAACGCTCTCCTCGGAGGGGTATAACGTTATTCCCGCGTATGACGGAATCGGCGCACTGGACATATGCAGTTCGGACCGCCCGGACCTGGTGCTGCTCGATATCATGATGCCCATGATGAGCGGCTACGAAGTGTGCGAACAGATCAAGTCGAACCCCCTCACGCAGCACATCCCGGTGCTGTGCCTGTCGTCCGCCCACACGCCCGAAGCCAGGGCGCACTGTTTCAAGGTGGGTGCCGCCGAACTCATCAAGAAGCCCTTCTTTCCGGCCGAGCTGATTGCCCAGGTCAAGCGCCACCTGCGCGATGCCGACGACCTCATCTAGGCCGCTCCGGGATGCGAGTCCTGCGGGGAGACTATCAGGAGAATCGCGCATGTTTCCGGCAAACCGCACGAGGGCGTGTTGTTTTTTTCTGACCTTGGCGGTGGCCGCGCACGTTGCGGCGCAGCCCCTCTTCGCCCCGCCTGGCAACGCCCAGTCCCGCTGGGCCTCCTTTGAAAATCCCGGCATGGAAAAGGGCGCCGGCGGGCAGTTAAACGCAGGCGGCAAGGGGGCCGCCTTCAAACCTGTCAAGGCCGGCGAAACCGTCACCCTGCTCGACACCAAGGGCGCCGGCACGGTCCGGCGCATGTGGTTTACGCTGCAAGACCGCTCCCCCGAGTCACTCCGGTCCCACGTGCTGCGCATGTACTGGGAGGGTGCTGCCAAGCCCGCCGTCGAGGTGCCGCTCGGCGACTTTTTCGGCGCCACGCTCGGCCGCATGAAGGCCTATGAAAGCGACCTGTTCAGCAGCCCCGAGGGGCGCTCGCTCAATTGCCTTATTCCCATGCCTTTCCGCAGCGGCGCGCGCGTCACCTTCACAAACGAGTCCGCCAAAGACCTGGAACAGCTCTTTTACGACATCGACTGCACGCTCATCGACAAGCAGGAAGGCGACCCGCTCTACTTCCATGCGGTCTGGCACCGCGAAAGCCGCACCGTGCTGGGAAAAGACTTTGAACTCCTGCCCCGCGTCGAAGGCACGGGACGCTACCTTGGCGCGCATATCGGCGTCATCGGCAACCCCGCCTACACGGGCTGGTGGGGCGAGGGCGAGGTCAAAATGTACCTCGACGGTGACACCCACTCCCCCACCATCGTCGGCACCGGCACCGAAGATTACATCGGCACCGCCTACGGCCAGGGCGAGTTCAGCCACCGCTTTCAGGGCTGCCTGCTCGCCGACAACACCAAACGCATGTGGACTTTCTACCGCCACCACGTTCCCGACCCGGTCTACTTTCACAAGGATATCCGCGTGACCATCCAGCAGATGGGCGGCGCCAACCGCAAGGACGTGCTGCGAATGGTCAAGGACGGCGTCGAGCTCACCCCCGTCACCGTCGATGGCGTCAATTTCCTCCTCGACCCAAAACGGGACATCAACGACCCCACGCTGCCCGCCGAAGGCTGGACCAACTTCTACCGCCGTGACGACGTCTGCGCCACCGCCCTCTTCTACCTGGACCGCCCGGAGAACAAACTCCCCCCCATTGCCCCCGTCGCCACGCGCACCGCCGACCTCGGCACCAAATGACCCCCGCCATGTCTGCCAAAGAAAAGAATCCCACCGGCGACGAAGATGAAAAATGCGTCGGAACCTGCATCACCTGCATACCCAACTGCCCCCGGCATCCATCGAACAATAGGGCCGGAGACCATGACTCCTCCGCGCCCGCCTCCCCACTGAAGACAGAGAATAAAAAGCCCGGCAGAAAACGCTCGTCTTAGAAGTGCCGCTCCCAAACACTGCCCTGTCGCTTCGAGAGGGAAAACGGTCCCCCCAGTCGCGCGTCCTGTGTGCTACACCGGCCGGTCGTATATCTTCGTCATCCCGGCGTAGGGGTCGCAGATGGTAATTCCGTCCTCCCCAAACACCGCCGTGACGGGCGCGCCCTTGCCCGCCTCCAGGTACTCGAAATTGCGGCGGCAGACTTCGCGGGCGGCATGCACGATGAGCACGGAGACGCGTGCCTCGTCGGCGTTTGGGTAGGTTGACACCAAATCGTCCAGCGACGCGCCAAGAAACTTCATCTCCGCGACCTTCTCGATGCACACGACGAGACTGTCCACACCATAGCCGACATAGGCGTCGCTGCCGTCCCCGCGGCGCACGTCGCGGGTGAAATGCGTGTTGGCCGTGCGCATGCCGCGCGCCGCGCCGCACCAGCGCAGCCCGCGGTACTGGCTGTCGGACTCAACGAGTCCGTCGGTGCCGAACATCTGGCTTTCCTGGTTGACCGGCGCCTCGAATCCGTCCGGCAGTATCCAACTGTTAATGAAGTCGATGCTCATGCCGTTGTCGAACTGCACCTTGACCTGCACGGCATCGAAGGCATCCATGCCGAAATCGCGACGGAGCTTCTTCTTCTGCCCCACGGCGTGGAGCGAGACCGGCTTCACGCCGAAGTAGGCCACATACAGGTCCGTCCAATGGCAGCCGACATAGCTGAACGGGTCGCTCTTTTCCGCCCATTTCTTGAACGCCTGCGTGGATACCGACAGCGGCTCCTCCAGCACCGCCCGACCGTAGAGCGGGTCGCCGATGCTCTTGGAGATGTCATCGCGCATGCGCAGGTGGTCCGGGTCGTAGCGCTTGTGCATGTCCACGCCCACCAGCCGTCCCGCGCGCCGCGCCGCATCGATGATTGTGTCGGCCTCGTGCGCGTCGAGCGCCATGGGCTTTTCCGTGATTACATGCACACCGTGCGCCAGGGCGGCCAGAATGGGCGCCGTGTGCAGATGGTCCGGGGTCGCCACGGCCAGAATATCCAAGTCGGGGAAATCCCGCAGGATATCCAGCCACGGCGTCTCGCCGTGGTAGACGGCAAAATCCAGCCCGTGCTTTGCGCGATACTCCCCGCGCGTGGCGCGGCCGCTCGCCTCGGTATTCGTGGCCAGCGCCACGAACTCAATCCGCACATCCCCCAGCAAGCGCGCCCTGTCGTCCAGGCCAAGACGCCCCAGCCAGGGAATAAGGCCGTTGCGGTGCAACTGCGCATAGGTGCGCAGATGCACGTCCCCACCGAACATGCCCGCGCCCACAAGCGCTATCCGAAGCACCCTGTCCTGCATGCCGTGCGCCTCCGTCATTGCGCCGCGGCCCCCTCTGCCGCGCCCGGAGCACCCGGCCCTCGGTTCATATTGACTCCCGTAGGCGGCCCGGGCGGAATCTGCGGCATCTCCGACGAGCCCGGGCCTTCCTTCGGCCGCAGTTCAGCCTTGTAGATCTCAATGTCCATCAGGTACTTCGCCTGATCAATCGCTTTGGTCAGCGCGTCCTGGCGCTTGCTTTCCAGCAAATAATTCCGAATCTGGTCATGCGCCTTTTCAAGGGTTATCTTGCCGGGTTCGTTGACCGAGAGAACTTTCAGCAGGTGCCATGCCTTGTCTCCCTCGAACAGCTCCGACAGTTCACCCGGTGCCTGTTTGAACAGACGTTCGGCGATGTAGACCGGCACACCAGAGGCGCTCACTTCCGGATAGAGCCCCCCGGTCTGCGCCACATTCTTGTCGTCGGACACTTCCACCGCCAGCACGCGGAACGACTCGCCCGCCGCGATACGCGCACGGGCGTCCTCGACCGTCTTCTTCGCTTTTTCAAGGTCGGCCGGCTGGTCCCCTTCCGGATGCACGCCCAGATGCTCAATGTCGGCCGTGCGTTCCTTTCGGTCAAAACGCCCCGCCGCCGACCACTGGTCGTACAGCTTCTGTATTTCTTCCTCAGTAACGGCCGACTCGTCAAGCTTCTGCTTCCTGTAGGCCTCGATCGCCATACGGTCGCGCAGCAGGGACTTTAGTCCGGCCTCGTCCAGTCCCTCTCGCTTCAGGTACTCCTGAAACCGCGCCTCCGAACCGACCACGCGGCGGCCCCGCGAAAACTCGCGGTCCAATTCCTCATCGCTGACGGCCACGGAACGCGAGGCAACGGAGCGCAGCACCCGCGCGTCGATCATTTCGCCCAGCGCCACGGCGCGAAAGTTTGGGTCGTCGGGATTCACGGGCTGTCCCTGCTCCTTCGACGCCTGCTCCGCACGAAGTGCAAGGTCCCGGGTGAACTCCTCCGCCGTAATTATAACGTCACCCACCCGCGCAATCTTTTCCGGAATCGGGGGAGCCGCCTCTGCAGGAGCCACAGTCGGGTCAGTTTTGGGTTCCATCGGCGTCGGGACCACCTCCGGTGCCGCCACTGCCGCAGCGGCCGGCACGCTGGGCGCAGGCGTGGCCTCCGCCGCCGGTTCGGCCGGCGGCAGGGAAACGCTAACAGACCGCGCCTCAGTCACCGCGGGCGCGGCAGGCGTACCCGGCTCCGCCCCTTTCCCGCAGGCTCCCAGCGCCAAAACCAACAGCGCCAACGCGCAGCAAACACCAAACCGCACTTTCATGCAATATCTCCCGTGTGCCATTCGGCGCACGACATCCCGTTCAGACCCAGTCGGCACCGTCGGCCGCAACTTTTCATAATTTTCGCCCACCCTTACGGCTTGACGGTCTTTCCCGTCGCGGCGGCCTTGTAGATGGATTCGATAAGCGCCACGGCATTTCGGCCCTCGCGCCCGTCGATCAACGGGGCGCAGCCCTTCAGTATGGACTGGGCAAAATCGGCGATCTGACGGCGATGGCCCTCAATTTTCAAACTGCTCAGCGGGTCGCCCGCACCCGACCCCAATTCCGATTCCATACTAAGCGTCTCTTCGATCTTCGCATCGGCGGCACGACGCTTCTGGAATTTGTAGAATTTCAGCGCGCCGTCCTCGACGTAGGCGCTGCCCTCGGTGCCGTGCACCTCCACCCGCGCCGGATGGCCGGGCCAAATCGCCGTGCTGCCCTCGATCACGCCGTAGGCGCCGTTGGCAAACTCAAGCATGACCACCCCAAGGTCCTCGACCTCCAGCTTTTCGTGCAGCGCCCGCTTGGTCTGGGCGCGCACCGACACCACGGGCCCCATGAACCACTGGAGCAGGTCGATTTGATGAATACCCTGGTTCATCAGCGCCCCGCCACCGTCCAGTTTTTTCGTGCCCCGCCATGCGCCGCTCCCATAATATTCGGGAGAACGGTACCACTTGATGTAGGCGTCGCCCAGCACCAACCGGCCGAAACGGCCCTGATCGATGGCCTTCTTGATAAGTTGCGGTCCCTCGGCAAAACGGCTTTGGAAGATGCATCCCAACCGCACGCCCGCCTTGTCTGTCGCCGCGATGATGCGGTCGATGCGCTTCGTGCTCACCTCAAGCGGCTTCTCCGAGAGGATGTTCTTCCCCGCGGCCGCGCAGTCCTCGGCAATTTCCGCCCGCAGACCGCTGGGCACGCACAGGCACACCGCCTGAATGTCCTTCCGCTCTATCATTTTCCGGTAGTCCGCGTACACGTCTACCCCGTATTTCTCGCCAAGCCGCTGCCCCGTCGCCGGCACCACGTCGGACACGGCCACGAGTTTTGCCTGGCTAACTTCGGCAATAGCCGCGGCATGAACCGGGCCGATGTTGCCACAACCGATAATTGCAAACCCTACCTTTGCCATCGATGCGTTTCTCCTGTTTTGACGCGCGCGCACAAAGACTTATCGGGGAAGTTTACTACATTCCCATGGGACCTTTCCTGAAAACGCCAAAGCCTTTTCGGGCCGCCTCCAGTCACCATGGCATGACTTGGCCACTCTTTGTTACCGGAGTCCCTGTTTGCCCGGCGCAGATGCATCGCGGGCACCGACCCACACCGTCTTCACCTCGCCACCTCCGGAAGCCGACACAAACTCAAACCGTTTCAGCCGCCCGAATTCAAGGGGCAGCCAATGGCTCCCTCCGGGCAGTGCAAATGACTCCCTTTTCTCCCCCATCGTCAACGTAACCGTGTCCGGTTCCGGCAGAACCACCTGTGCGAAGGCGATACCCGTCGTGTGCTCCGTCAGCGCACTCGCCACCGGCGTGAGCGTGACTAACATGGGATTGCCCCAGACGCTCCAGTCGTGATTTGAACGCCCCTTGATGGCGTCCGTGGCAAGAACAATATCCACTGATTTGCCGGACCAGACCGACAGGTCCAGCGCGTGCGGGTGCCAGACGCTTGCCATCAGTTCCTCTGAAAACACACGCCCACCGTTGATGTAGACTGTGAAACGCACCCCGTTGGGCGGCCCTGGCACATTCCACGGCACGCCCTCGCGGATGCCCGTGCAGAAGAACAAGAAGGAAGGGGTGGCTCCGGCAGGTATCGCCACACCGCGATAGGTTACTTTGGCCTCGCCAAGCGGACCTGGATGCAAATAGATGGCCGAACGGGTCACCCCACCGATGTTTTCCCGCAACGATGCTGAGGCGGAATCGCTGTTTTCGGTCCCGGCGGAGGGGTACTCCTGAACAAAGTCCCGAACAATGCCGATGGTCGCGTACTGCTGTGCGCCGTCGGACACGACGCCGGCACAGGCCAATACAACGAGTCCACACAGCAGCGTCATGCTTGAACCTTTCGCGGCGGCCTCAATTGCAGGGACGGCGGTTGAAGTACATCAGCCCCGCGCCCACAAGCGCGATGACGACCCAGCCCGTGAAGTCCACCGGCAAGTTCAGCAGGAAGAGCGGGGCAACGCCGAAAAACATCAATGCCGCCGCGCCGGCGCCGGCCACGAGCAGGAGAATGCCGATATAGGTCATCATGTGTTTGCCCGCTCCAAGATCTGTGCGGATTACCCCGCCAGCAGTTCGCCAAAGTTAAAACGTCCGTATCCAGAGTCAGGGGCATTTTTCCAATTGCCCTCCGCGTCACATGACTCAAAGGCCACCCAGAAGTCCCCGTCGGTCGGTGCATAGACCACGCTCATCACATCCCAGTCGTCCTCGGCCAGCATTTCGGTGTTGTGCGCCACGGTGGCGGCGATGTTGAGCGCCTCCTCCAAGCCTAACTTGCGCGGCGCGCCCGCCTCGATTACCTTCGTGTCGCGCACCGGGAACACGTACTCCGAACCGGTCTCATAGGCCCGAATCATGTCGTGCATCGGCAAGTGGCAGGTTGTGTAGGTACTGCCCGCAAAATCGCGACCCCAGGGATTGCCGGTGTTGTCCGGGTCTCCGGGACCGTCATCTGCTGCCTGCAGCGCGCGACTGCGGCGGCCAAAGGCCAAGTCCGCCCGCATGACGGCCTCCGTCATCGGCAGACCGTAGTGATGCACCTTCCCGGCTGCGTCCACCCACTCGGCATCCGCCTCTTTCGGGTCATCGGCAAAAAAGGTCTCGCAGCACTCGAAATTGGTTTCAAACGCCGCCGCTCGCGGCGCAAATTCGGGTGTGCCGTAATGCTCCGGGTCGCCGTCCGCCACCAGATAGTTATAGCCAATCGTGTGTTTCGCGCCCTGGATAAATGCCGCCGCCTCCTCCAGCGTCAGCGACTCCTCCAGCATCTGCCGCGCGATAAGTGTCCAAGGTGTGCCGTCCAGTTCCTCGCGCACGCTGAACGCGCCCACCTCGGAAAGCGTGAGACCCTTGGCGTTCATCCCGGCCAGGCAGCCCGTCACCCCCGCATAACCCATCGTCACACAGCCAATGCCGCGGTCGGGTCGGTACACCGTAATCAGCTTGTCCTCGTGCATCCCGCTCTGCGACAACCAGTCCAGGTTGCGCAACGAGAGCATCTTGCCGTCCACCGTCCTTGAACCCCACACCGCGAACATCGTGCACGACATGGGCCGCTGCTGCGCAAGGCCCTGCAGCGCCTCCAGCGTCTCCCCATCCAGAAACTCAAAAGCCCGCTCCTCCCTCTTGTACAGGTCAAAATTCGTGGCGGCGATAATCCGGTACAGTTCCTGAATGCTGAGGTCCACGCCTGAAACCTTTGCACCCTGGGCAATGCCCTCCAACTCATCAAGGAAGCGTTTCGGCGTGTGCGGCGCCATGTGTTCCCATGCATTGTCCAAAATGTTGTGCACCACAAATTCGGGAAGCCCGGCCGCCTCGAATATTTTTACCAGACGGTTGGCGTTGCGCTTCACCAGGTCTCCCACCAGCGCACCATACTGTCGGCCCATTTGCTCCGGCGTGCCGCACACAGAAACCACCGGAAGCGGCCCGTGCGGCGTTGAATAGAGGGCCATCCAGCCCCCCTCAAAGGACTTCTTCGCAGCAATCGGCGAGGCATTGGCATGCATAGTTTTCACGGCGGCTGACTCCTTGTAAATGGACTGCGGTTGCAGGCCGAAAGTATAGCCATATCTGGCGGAGCCTTCAACGCAACCGTACTCCCGATAGTACTCAGAACAACTGCGGCGGAACCGAGATTCGGTTCCGCCGCGGCAAAAGATGACTGATTTAAGCCTGTAGGCCTACAATTTCTGGCCCCGGAACTCGCCGGTAAGCGCTTCAAGGAACTGCACCACCTGTGCGACCTGCTCGGTGCTCAGCGTGGTGCCGGACTGGTACTTGGCCATTGTTTCGACTGCTTTGGCCAGGTCGCTGGTGGTGGAATCATGGAAGTAGGGGGCGGTCAGTTTGATGTTGCGCAGCGTCGGCACTTTCAGCCGGTGCTTGTCGGACTCGACCTTGGTCACGCTGAAGCGCCCCAAGTCGGCGTCTTTCACGTTGCCGCGGTCCGCGAAATAATCCTTGTGCAGGCCCATCAGTTCGAAGGATTGGCCGCCCAGAATGGGTCCGCAATGGCAGTTCGCGCAACCGGTGTCTTTGAAAATCTTCAATCCGGCTTTCTGGTCCGCCGTCAATGCATTCTCGTCGCCCTTCAGGTACTTATCGAAGGGTCCCGGTGTCACCAGTGTCTTTTCAAACTCGGCAATGGCATTGACGAAGTTATCCTTCTTGTATCCGTCCGGGTAAACCGCATTAAACGCCGCGGTAAACTCCGCATCCTGGCTCAGTTTGGCTGTCGCCTCGTCCCAATTGGAGGCCATTTCCGCCGGATTGTTCACGGGACCGTCCGCCTGCGCCGCCAGGTCGGCCGCGCGCCCATCCCAGAACTGGATGAACTGGAAAGCCGAATTGAACACCGTCGGAGCGTTTATGCCGCCCACGGCGCCGCCCACGCCCTTGGAGAAGGGCAACTGGTCCGTGCCGCCCTTCTTCAGGTCATGGCAGGTCGCGCAGGCCACCGTGTTGTCTTTGGACAGGCGCACGTCATGGAACAGCTTGTCGCCAAGGGCGACCTTGGCCGGGTCCACGTTGACCGTATCGGGCAGCGGCTGAAGCACCTCTTTGGCAAGTTCCGCAGGGATGCCCACCGGCGCCTGTTTGGCCCGCGTCTCCCGCGCCCACTCGGTCAACGTCTTCTTGTCATCCGCATTCAGCGCGTGGTTCCAATGCATGGCCAAATAATGCCCAGGGGGCATGCTTCCCTTTTCCACCACCGATTCTGTCTTCGCCAGTGCAGCCGCCGAAATGGGCTGCGGCTTTTCCGGCATCAGTTCCTTCACGTAATCCACATTCTTTGTGCCCATGCTGATGTCCAGAGCAAGCAGTTGCTTGGCAACGGGCAACGAACCGTAGACCGGCAACCCGGAACCCTGAGAATGGCAGCCCGCACACTTCTCGGACAGGATGGCCGCCGCACGCACGCTCAACGGGTCGTCAGATTTGTACTGCTGAAGTGCATTCGACGTGTAGGGCACCAGCAAGTTATAGGCCGGTAGGGAAAGCCCCGCGATTCCCAACAGGATGACGGCAAACGCCAGCTTCTTTTTCATGCTACAATCCCTTTCTTCTTGTTATGCACCCCGGTAACGCACTAACAGCCAGCCAACCGCTACTTTTTGCTCCAAACAACTCGCAGACTCCATTCTACAACAAATGAGAAGCATTGCCAACTGGCTTGCCTTTTCTTATTATACTCAGTCGCAAGCCTCCCGGAATTCCGGCGCCTGCAAGTCGCGCGTAACCTGGGTATTCTCCGTTAGGGCCGCTATCTCCACCTTGGAGGAAATGCTCAAATCGCGGAACTTGCGCGCGCCTGGCATGACCCGGCTTTCGAGCGTACCCACGGCTTCATTGTAGGCATGGGTGGCCTTGTCCAGCGCCTTGCCCAACCCCGTGAAATGTTCCGCCAGCTTGGCGATCCGCTCATACAGCTCTTTACCCAGACGGCTGATCTCCTCGGCGTTTTGGGCAAGACTTTCCTGCTGCCAACCGTAGGAAACCGCCTTCAACAGCGCAATCAGTGTAGTCGGCGTGGCAAGAATAACCCGTTGGTCCACGCCGTATTCTATAAGCATGGGGTCCTGCTCCAGCGCGGCGCTGAAGAAGGGCTCGCCCGGCAGGAACAGCACCACAAATTCGGGCGTCGATGCGCACTCGTCCCAATAGGACTTCTGCGAGAGCCGCACAATCTGGGCGCGCACCTGCTGCGCGTGGGCCTTGAAATGGACCGCGCGCTCGTCCTCGGACTCCGTTTCCATGGCCTTCATGTACGCTTCCAGCGAGACTTTGGCGTCGATGACGATGCTCTTGCCCCCCGGCAGGTTCACGGTCATATCAGGACGGAGCCGTCCTGTCTCGGTATCGGTGCTCTGCTGCTCCTCAAAATCGCAGTGTTTCAGCATGCCGGCCATTTCCACCACCCGCCGCAGTTGAATCTCACCCCAGCGTCCGCGCACCTGCGGCGCCCGCAGGGCGGTCACCAAACGACCCGTCTCCCGGTTCAGCTTGTCCTGCGAGGTCAGCAGCGATTTTACCTGCTCTGAAATGCCGCTGTATGCCGATACCCGCTCCTTCTCCACCGCCTGAATCTGCAAATTCACCTTTTCCAGCGATTCGCGCATCGGTTTGACCATCTCGTCAATTGCCTGCTGGCGCTGGGACATGTCCCCCCGGGCTGTTTCCTGAAACTTCTCCAGATTCTCTTTGGCCAGTTCAAGAAACGCCTGATTGTTGCTTTTGAGTGCTTCCGACGAAAGCGCCTGAAACGCGTCGGCCAGTCGGGTTCGGGCCTCGTCCAGCAGGGCCAGTTTTTCCGCCGCCCCGCGCCGCTCCTCCTCGGCCCGCGCCGCCAGGTCCGAATTGCGCACCTGCTGCGACGACAATTCTTCCCGCAAGGCCTGAATGTGCCCCTCCCGGTCACGCTGCTCCTGTTCCAATTCGGTGATGCGCGGCAGACGCGCCTCCGCCGCCGCCCGCAGCCCCGTCTCAACCTGCAACAGCGCCCGGCACTCGTCCAGCCGCGCCGCCAGTTCGGCCCGCGCCGCCTCCAGCGCTACGGCCCGCTGTTCGGCCGCCGCGCGGCGTTCCTCCAAGAGCGCCTTCTCCGTGTCGAGCAACCCGCGTTCGGCGGCGACCAGATTGGCGGCCTGGGCCCGGGTCGTCCACCAGACAAACCCCGCCACGGCAAGCCCCAGGGCCAACCCAACCGCCAACGCCATACCCACAGACAATGTCATAAGATAGTCCCCCGGCCCGACGGCAACCATTCCACCGTCCGCAACCGACCCATCATAGACCATCGCCCTTTGCCGTGCCAACCGCAGCGCGCGCCGCCTTTTCCGCCGCTCTGCGCGCCACGGGGATGGCCAACGCCAGAATGTACTGCCCCGGAAAATAAAGGATTACGAGCCATTTCAAAGCTACCGTAGGAGCATCGCCGAAGGCGTGAGAGGAAACGCCAATGTCGGACAGATAAAAAAGGACGGCCCCCAGCACGAGCAGCGAAGCGCCGGGCCGACCGATGCATGCGACTGAGAGCGCAACCATGAGCGTGATCACGGACAGATAAGCCATCACCGGCAGGCCCAAGCCGGCAGGTATCCCCGGCCAAAGATTCCAGACCAGCACGGCGCCAGGACAGGCCAGCACCAAGTAAGACACGCCTGCCACACTCCAGCGCGGACCATGCGTGGCGTAGGCGATGCAGTAACAGACATGCCCCAACAGGAACGCTATCAGCCCAGCGAGAAAGAACCCGTTCCCGGGGCCGATCAGCAAGAAATCACCCCACCACGCACATGCAAAGCCCAGCAGCAACCAGCGGCCCAGCCGCGAATCGAGCGCGCCCAGCGCCACAGCCAACACCAGGTATCCCGTGGCGAGAGCCATTTTCGTCAGGCCGTAGCCGGGGAACTGGTTGAAACACAGGCGCACCAACAGCGAGGCCGCGGCAACAAACAGTACCAAGACAGAAACAACGGCACCATATTTCTTGAACACAGCCTGTTCTCCCTTGGAATCCTGCAACAGGAACTCAAGTTTATCTGAATCGGGCACCCCGTGCACATCCGCCCATACGTTCCGTTTGCGTCAACTGCCGCTTCCTGCTACCTTTACGTGCATGAAGCGATCCGCGCCGCCAATCCTGTCCGAGAACCCGTTTGTCTCGGTGATTCTGACAAGCTATAACTATGCCCGCTTTGTGGGGAAGGCCATAGACAGTGTCTTCGCGCAGACCCACCGCAACTGCGAACTCATCGTGGTGGATGACGGCTCGACAGACGGGTCAACCGAGATAATCCGCGAAAAGCTGGCCGGCGCGCCCTTTCCAGCACGCGCCTTTTGTCAGGAAAACCGGGGCCAGGCTGCCGCCATGAACACAGGCTTTGCCTCGGCCCAAGGCGAGGTCGTGGCCTTCCTCGACAGTGACGACCACTGGAACCCCACCAAACTGGAGGAAATGCTGCTTTTCATGCGGGGGCATCCCGACGGTGGTGTGTACCAGCACCAGGTGGAGGACGGACAGGGCAGGCCTGTTCTTGACCCCGTGTGCAGCGGCGACTATTACCAAAAATGGCTTGACGTCGGCGAACTCAACACCGCCATCCGCCATGACCTATTTCTGGTCTTTGCCCCCACCTCCGGGCTTCTGTTCCGCAAGGGCGCACTCGACGGGGTATTTCCCATCCCAGAGCAACTGATAGCCTGTCCGGACACCTTTCTCGTGTTTTTGGCCTGCCGATTTGGTCCGCTCTACTCGAACCCGCGCACCCTCGGCGTGTGGCGTTCGCACGACAGCAACGCGGGAAAGCAAGACCGCTTCGGGTACAAGAATTACGGGGTATCCGTGGTGCTTGGAGCGGTCAACGACCGCTTTCGTGAACTGGGCGAGCCCATTCGCCTTAGTTACCGTCCCCTTGCCGTGGTCTGGGAACCAATTCGGCTGGTCCGGGAAGCCCTCACCCGACGACGGAAGCGCAGGACCGGCTGACGGACCCGCTTTTGCTACTTGGCGGTTCACTCCATTTCGGCAAATCGCCGATGGGCGGTTATCCAGCCCTTCCACAGCAGCATTGCGTCCACACCCCTCGCGGTAAATGTCCAGAAGGTCCAGCGCAAGGCCATCCAGATTGCATTGCAGACGCTGAACAGCAATCGCCAGACCGGGGCGTCCGAATAGAATTTCAGCATCGCGTACGTGCTGTTGTGTTCCTGCATCCTTATCTCATCGCCATGTTTGCCCGTGTCGCCCTTGTGGCGCACGACGGCGTCAGCCAAATGCCGAAACCGAGCCCCCGCGCGGCCCAGCCGGATGCAGAGCCAACTATCCTCAAAACAGTTTGGAATCTCGGGATCGAACCCGCCGATGCTTTCAAACTGGTGCTTGGGCACGGCCATATTCCCCGCACCGCCCGTATTCACCCGGTCGGGACGGCACCGCAGGCTCTTACCGAGGAAGGTTGACCGCCTTGGGCCGTATTGCACCGCGCCTGTCTTGTAGTCCACCACGCGGCCAATCAATACCGTCTGCCCATCATCCGCCGCAGCCAGCGTCTCAAGCCACCCCTCGCAGGGCACCGCGTCGGAATCAATAAACACCAGCAGACCGCCCCGCGCCTGGGCGGCGGCAATATTCCTCGCAGGACCGGGCCCAACATTCACCGGGTTCACCAGCACTCGCACCCAGGGAAAACGGCCGGCAAGCATCCCTACCGTGTCGTCCGAGGACGCGTCGTCGAGCACAATCACCTCCGCCCCGAGCCTGTCAAGAAGTTCCCCCGTGAGCGGAACAAGACACTCAGCCACGTCATCACGGCGGTCGCGCGTCGCCACGATCACGCTAATGCGCAGGCTTTGGTCCTGTTTTTCTCCGTAAGGCACGTTATCATCACCCCGTAACGGCGGTTATGGCCCCGGTGCCAAGCCCCTTCAGAGGGAACCTAAAAACACCAAATCGGATTATAGCAGGCTGGAAGCCATGACGTGAAGGAGCCCCGAAGACGCCAAAAAGTTGACTCGCACCGCCTTATGGATTATGTTCAAGATGTGGTTATGGGCTTAATTGGCCCCTTTTGAATCCAGAAAAGCAATTATTCTTTAACTTTAAATTCATACCCCGCTCGCGGGTGTTCAGGAAGGTATCCCATGGCTGACACCGAATCGAATGTTGAACTTGCCGGCATGTCTCCGGCACCCCTTCCCAGATGGCCGTTGTTGGTCGTCACCATGCTTGCCATTCTGACCGGGTTTGCCTTTCAGGGCAGTCGCGGTCTGTATGAGTCCACCGAAGGCCGTTATGCCGAATGCGCCCGCCAAAGCATGGAACAGGGCACACTCGATGAACCGGTGCTCAACGGGGAAAACCACTGGACCAAGCCCCCGCTGACCTATTACGTTATCGCGGCCGGCCTCAAGGTGTTCGGCAACAACGCTTGGGGCGCCCGCATCGGCCAGTCTTTTGCGTTCGTGCTCACGGTCTTGGCGGTTTACTATCTGGGATTTCTGGTCTGGGGACCGCAGGCTGCCTTTTATTGCGCCGTCGTCTACGGACTATCCCCCTTCCCCGCGGCGGCGGCACACAGCCTTTCCACCGACACGCTGCTAACCCTGTTCGAAACACTGACCCTGCTGGCCTTCTGGCTGGCCGTGCGCAGGAAGCGCTGGTATTACATGGTCCTCATGTGGGCTGTCTTCAGTTTTGCCTTCATGACCAAGGGCTTCCCCGCTCTGCTGTGCCTGATAGGCCCTGCCATCGTCTTCTTCTATTTGCGCCGGCAGGGCGAGAAGGTGCCCCAGTTCTTTAATCCGCTGGGCATCGCACTCTTCCTGCTCATAGGTTTTTCCTGGTACGCCGAAAAGGCGTGGACTCATCCCGGCCTGATGCAGAACTGGATTATGAAGGAGGGCATCGCCCGCAATGTAAGCGATGAGGCCCGCCGGAACGCCGAGTGGTACAAGCCCTTCACCATCTACCTGCCCCTCGCCCTCTTCGGCACGGCACCGTGGGTGTTGATGATTTTGGCCAAGCACAAACAGATCCCCTGGCCAAAAGGTCTGTGGCGGCGTGTCACTGCATGGCAGCACCCGGTCGAATGGCTGTTCATTGTCACCACATTTACGATTCCGTTTCTTGTTTTTTGCCTAGTCAGTTCCAGGCTCCCGCTCTATTTGCTGCCGCTGTTCGCGCCCCTGGCGCTGGCCGTCGGCAAGGGACTGGAATGGCTCGTTTCCAACCGGCACCTTCGACTGCGCTCCATTATGCTCACGGCGGTCGCCGTGACAGCCCTTGTGGTTGTCGGAAAGGGGCTCTTCTTCCTCGACATCCCGGCGCTCGCTTCTTCCAAGGACATGGGAATTCTGGCGCGCGATGCGGGTCCCATTCTCGAGAAGTATCCCAACAGCGACCTCTATGTGCTCAAGCAGGAGGCGCTGCTCGGCCTCCAGTTCTACCTGCACACCACCCCGATTGTACGGGCCGAACTCGAGAATGCGCCCGAAGTGCTCAAGAGAGCCAAGACTGAGGGGAAGCACCAGTTGGTGTTTGTGCGCAGAAAGAAACTGGAAGTCTTTGCGGAACAAATCGACCAGCGCGTCTACAAAGTCGAGCCGATCAACGATGCCTGGAGCTTAATCGTCATCACCCCGCCCGAGGCGGGAGCCCCGAGCCCCTGAAATGGGCATCACGCTGGTCAGATGGGTGGACCGCTTTGCGGGCGTGCCGTTGTGTTTCCTTTTTACCCTTTTCCGCCGCCTGACGAACCGCATCGCAAAGCCAAACACCGGCGCACCCATCCGCCGTCTGCTGTTTCTCAAACCCGCCGAGCAGGGCGCCACAGTGCTCGCTGTGCCTGCCTTTGAGGCGGCCATCAGGCGCTTGGGGCGAGAAAATGTGTTTGTCTGCGTTTTTGCGCGAAACCGGGAAATACTTGACATTCTGGGGCTCGTCCCGTCTGAAAACATCCTGACGATCCGCGACAGCCACCTGCACCTGTTTCTGCCCGATGTCTTGCGGATGCTCCTGACTGTGCGCCGTTCCGGCATCGACACCGTCATCGATTTCGAGTTCTTCGCGCGCTTCACGGCGCTGCTGACTTTCTTTACCGGCGCGACCCGCCGGGTGGGCTGGCACCGATTTGCCAGTGAGGGCATGTACCGGGGCGACCTTTTCACCCACCGCATCCAGTACAACCCCTACCTGTCCACGGCACAGTCCTATCTGATGCTTGCGCAGGCCGGATGGATGGACCCCGCCGGCATTCCGATGGCCAAGGCGCCGGCACCGGTCATTCCGCCGGACTATCAACCGCCCACCCACACCCCCACCCCCGATGAATTGGCCCGCGTGCACGCGTTGCTGGAAACGGGCGGCATCACCGGAAACGATGCGCGTCCGCGACTTGTGCTGAATCCGAAGTTTCTGGACGAATTGCCCGTGCGCCAATGGGCTGAAGCCGACTTCGCGGCCGTTGCCCGACAGTTCTTGGACGCATTCCCAGGCGGAAGCGTCATTGTGGTGGGCCTGCCCATTGAGGCCCAGTCTGCCGAGAAGTTTTGTTCTGAACTGGGTGGCAGGCGGGTGGTGAACCTCGCCGGGAAAATAAACCTGCGAGAACTGGTCACGCTGTTTGGCCTGTGCGATGCGCTGCTCACTTCGGACAGCGGTCCGGGCCATTTCGCGGCGCTGACTGATATCCGCGTCTATGTCCTTTTTGGCCCCGAGACACCTGTTCTATTCGCCCCGCTTACCCCCAAGGCCCGCGTGTTTCACGCCGGCTTTGCGTGCAGTCCCTGTTTCAACGCGTCCAACTACCGCCTGTCCACGTGCCTGGACAACCAGTGCCTCAAGGCCATTCGACCCGATGCGGTGTTTGAGGCCATCCACCGCGATTTCAGCTAAGACCGTCAGTACCCCAGCACCGCCAGAATCTCACCGGCGGGCTTGGTGGCCGGTTTTCCGTAGTACTCCATCAGCGCGTCGCAACGGTTTGTGAAGCACCCGTCCACGCCAAACCAGGTCATCATGCGGAACTGCCAGGTTTCATCGACCGTGAAGGCATGGACGACCAGGCCATGCCGGTGGGCGCTGCCCACCAACCAAGGCCAGCAGAGGGTCCCCACCGGGCCGATACCCGTCCCGATTTGAGCAGCCCTATCCAGCATGGCCCCCCAACCGCCCTCCTTCTTCAGCACTTCCGGAAGAATGAGATAAATCCGCGGCACCTTCGGTGCCAGTTCGCCCAGTCTTACCAGACTTTCCGAATAGAAGGACTGGAAGATTACCTTAGGCAGGCCGCCGCCCTCCGCATCCAGCCAACCCCGCGCCTGCAACAGGTCCACCAGGTCTTTTTCAAAACCGGGATGGCGCTCGGGCGACTTCGTCTCTATGTAGACCGGGTGTTTTTTTTCGTTTGCCCCCGCGATGTCCAGCACCTCCGCCACAGTCAGAATTCTCGCGCCGGCATACCCTTTCCGGGCGCGCTCCGGATATTTCCGGTTGAACCAGGACCCGGCGTCCAACTGCTTGAGTTCTGCCAGCGTGAACTCGGAAATGGTTTGCCTTTCCCGTCCGGGGAAGGCCTGCGCAACATTGGTGGTCCGTGCCGGACCATCATCGTGAAACGCCACCAGCACCCCGTCCTTGGTGCGCTGTGCGTCGATTTCCAGGTAGTCCGGGCCCAGTTCCCGCGCAAGCAGGTAGGCGGGAGCGGTCTCCTCCGGCGCAAGATAAGACGCTGCCCGGTGCGCAATGACCAGCTGCCGCGGCACCACGGGGCGACTGGCCTCAAAGCTGCGCAACGGCAATGCCACCCAGCCCAGCCAGCCAGCCAAGACAGTC
>CAIUWO010000908.1 GCA_903902895.1 Candidatus Hydrogenedentota bacterium
TGATGCGCAGCACCGTCGATTTGCCCGACCCGTTCTCGCCGACGATGCCGATCTTGGCGCCGGGATAGAAGCAGAGGTTGACCTCTTTGAGCACCTGCTTCTGGCCGTAGAACTTGTTCAGGCCGAGCATGGTGAATATGTACTGAGATTGCAGTTTTTCGGCCATGTTGCCACCTTCTTGATGTTTTGCTGTAATCCATTCCGAAATTGTTATGGTATCGCGCCGGTCACGACACAGGGAAAGGATAGAAATAGTGACTAGACTGGGATGGAGTCTAACACAAAAGGGAAAGACTTGGCATGTGACGCACCGCTGTAACCCTGAGAATAAATAGGCAATCTCACAGGAGCACTCGCCTTCTGAATGGCTCTTGACCGCGGCGACTTTCCGGGCGGGCTCGGCATGGCATACCGTTGACGTCTTATCCCGTGAGGTGGTGACGATACAGAGGCCCCCCACCGTCTTTTTGCCATTCCTAACGATAGTCACCCTGAAGAGAGAAGGCAGCCCAGTGAAATGGATTTGGATAATCTTTCTTGAGGGCCAGTTTAGCCTGTCTCAAAGCTTCGGCCTTATTCATGCTCGAGAGGTTCTTGTAGAAAAGCTGCATTAGTTGTGAAGTCGATTTGTCGTCCACGGTCCACAAACTGGCAATCAATGCCGGGGTGCCGGCATACAGGAAACTGCGGGTAAGCCCCATCAGTTCGTTGCCGCTGCTTAATTCACCCAAGGCGGTGTTGCAGGCGCTCAGGATCACCAATGAAGCATTCAGATTCAGATCAAATACCTCCGACGCGTGCAGATAACCGTCATTCTTGTCATCCGGAGCAAGGCGCAACGAGGTCAGCATCGGGTCGTCCATGTTCAATTCGCCATGACACGCGAAATGCAGGATGTCGAAGGATGGCGCCTGTTCTTTGGCATAGGTTTCGGTTGCCGCATCGCCGTATTTAATGTCAGATTCTGGGAACAGTCCCGTCAAGGCCGTCACCTCATTCTCCGCATTGGCGAGGCGGAACGCAGGATTCTTCAAGTTTGGATTGCCAAGCGCAAGGATGGAGTCGTGCCGGTTGCGGTTCTTGTCCATGCAAAGCTTCAACACACTGGCGCTCGGGGCATACACGATAGTGTAGTCATCCAACAGGCAACGTCCGTCCTTTACCAATGCCTCAAAGGGCAGATAGTTCAGCACAGTGTCAGGGCAAATGCAGACAAGTTTCTTGTTGATAAAAGGAATAACGGGGGCGATAAGTTGTTCCCATAGTTTCGCGGAGATGTCTGTATAGGTTTTCTCCGCATCCTTGGGCGCCAACTTTGCAGAACCCTCAATCTCAAGCGCCAAGTCCCGTTGCGGCGCAGCGCTGGTGCGCAGCGCCCGTCGAAAATCTTCCAGCTCCTTTCTCAAGGATTCTTCTGTAACCCCGTCGAGAAGCACGGGCGTAATTCCGTCGCTGGAAACCACGACGGCCATGGAATGTTCTTGTCCCGCAAAATAGCTTACAAAACAGAGGTCGTTGACCACGGGTTTGAACTGTTCGAAATCGAGAGCCGCAACCTCAGCCGTACTCTTTACTGCCCGTTGTGCCGATGCAGTGTCTTCCGGAAGCCGTCCATACACGGTTTCCTCGATGGCAAGGTCTCGCTGGGAAGACACATCATTAACGGGGGTATCGGGTGTTTCGACGGAGAGCGACTTGTTACGCCGCTCTGCAAAGGAGGCTTCCGTCTTCGCCAAGACCTCCGAATGGGACAGGGTTGCAGGCTTATCCTTGGCTCCCAACAAGTCCAAAAGGGCGCGCGCCTTGTACTCTTCGGCGGCGATGAACGCCGCCGAAGAGTCTTTCGCTACGTAAGTAGTGTAAAGAAACTGCTCGCACTGGTCCCGTAAAGTAAGCCCGCCGGCTTGACGGCGATATTCGTCTATACCCACAAGATCACGGACACGCGCCAGCTGTGTCATGGTCTTCTTGCCCAGCGCAATGGCGTCGCCATAGCGCTGCTGTTCACGTGCAATGAAGGAAAGCGCCCCATTGCAGTACACCGCCGCCTTGATATCCTCTATTCGCGCAGGCTGTCCATCGTAGTATTGCGCCACAAGTTCATACAGCGGCCTGGCCCCCTCATAGTCCTTTTCTTTAAACCGCATGTAGGCTTCACCGCCCACAATGCTTTCGTATGCACAATTGGTTAACGGAGTATCAAGCGATATGTACTTTGCCATTTCCCGCCTGAGTTCAATAACCTTGGTGTCGGCGGCACCATACAAGTTATATCGGTCAACTGCGTTGTCGGATAGCGCGTGCTCCACCATGTGCTGATTGTTGACTTTCCTGGCCCATTCGAGTTCTTGTTCGCTCGCACGAAGACACTTTTCGTCGCATTCACTCTTTCGTTCTGGTTTCACCTTCTCCAGCAGCGCATAAGACTTGGACATGCTCTGATAAACAAAGGGCAGATCGTTTTGAGAGCGTCCCTTCAGGCAGTGTTCTTCCGCCTTCTGGAAATATTCGATCGACTTTTCATATTGTCCGAGATACGAATAGAATTTCCCCACCTGCAACTCGCAATAGCCCATTTCTGGAAATGCATCCTCTGGGGAGAAGGTGATTGCCGCCTGATATTCTGCGGCGGCTCGGTCGGAACGTTTCTGCGCTGTGTGGCGCTCAGCCAGCGTAGCGTGTGCATAGTAATTTTCGTAACGGCGGTCTTTCTGCTTAAGCCGCGCGGTGTACTCTATTAGCGAACGAATCTCCGGCTTGTCTTGCGCCGATGCCTTCTCGAGTGCTTTCTGTGCGTTCAAATACGCGGTTTGATAATCTCCAAGAAGACGTTGTGCGTCCGCCAAACGCCAAAATGTCAAGTGGTCAGCCAAAGGGGACGTGGCCGCTTTTTCAAGAGAAGCAAGAGCGTCCTCGTACTTGCCATACTTTATGGAGGCGTAACCCAAGAGCGATAGTGCCCAAGGATCATCCGGCGTTATTTCCAGAATTTTCCCGCAGAGCGCTACGACTTTTCGGTTCCGTTCCGCCAACATACAGGCCCATGCCAGATTTCGTGTAGTCGTTGCATCGTTGGGTTTGCCCGCCAGGGCCCTTTCCAGATATCGAACACTCGATGCCATCTGTTTCTTGTTTTGTGTGGCGTTGCCCAAGGTCGCCTGACTCAATCCGGTCAACCGGAGCAGTTCCGGATTGTCGGGATCATACTTGAGTCCTTCCTGCAGCGTGAAGACGGCGTTCAATAGATTGTTCTTGCCAAGAAAGATTTGTGCCAATTGTATTCGTGCGGCAGTATCATCGGGCTTCTTCTCCAGCGTGACCCGCAACGACTCCTCAAGGGTGGGAAACAGGAGGGGTTTCCATTGTGGCGCCAAACACACAGCAAGCACAATTGTGGACAACACGCCAATTAACAAGAGAAATGCTTTTCTCACGTCAGTCTTCCTCCTGAATGCGCGCCAAACCGATTCTTTCCATGGTGATCCTATTTCCCGCCGTTTCGCAGAATCTGTTCAATCCGAATTTCAAGACTGAACTCGGCCCAGGCGTTACTGTCCAATGACGTAATAACCGTTTCGAGATCGCGGGTCACACTGTAATTGTCCGAGTTCAGCGACCTAAACTTTTCCGTGGAATAGTCTTCCTCAAAGAGATTGACCTTTTTCATGGTGGCGAAGAATTTTAGCTGCTCGAGGCCGGGTGGATCCTGTACCCGAATTTTGAAACCCGCCTGCGCGTCCGGGAATGTATAGGTGCGCCCAGCCTTGATTGTGTTGTCCGGCGTGAATGAGTTTGGAAAAAGGACGTGAATGGAGCCGCTGGTCGTGAAATCAAAGATGGTGAGATAACAGTCCCGGTCCACCTCAAAATTGAGCGTCAGAAAGTCACCGATACGATACGAGGGAATGGTTGTGGCTTCCTGACTCTTGTCGGTCCACGCTTTGACGCTGAAGCTCCCGCCTTCTTTCTTCAGTTTCTCTATTTGTGTCCAAAGCGGACTGATGAAGGTCTTGATTGTCTTGCGGGCGGCTGCCTTCAAAGTGCCAACGGTCTCGCCGGACTCGACATTGGCAAGCCTAACATGGATCTCAATATTTTCACCGAGGTCGGTGACCGAACCGGAAAGAATCCCGCGAGCACCAAGCAGTCTGCCTATTCTGATACTTGAAGCCGGTTCTATGAAGCCGGAAGCGCTTAGTTTCTGTTCCGCCATCACCTTGTCGAGTATTGCTCGTTCGACAACGCGGACAACGCCGCCCTCAGACAGGCGCGTCAGGATCCGCTCCGACATGAGTGCGCCTTCAATGGACTTAATGCCATCTGCGTATGGGAAGGGAAACACAGCGACTGTGTTTCCACCAAGTTTCTCAACGCTGCTTTCTACGAGCCCCGCAACCGCTTCGACGGTGGTGTCTTGTGCGTGGGCAAAGGCAGTTGCAGTCAAGAAGATTCCAATAAACGCCAAGGCTCGAGTTTTCATGGACGGGGCATCCTTATTGCATGCGAGACTGATTCCGTTTGCCGGCATTCTTGTCCCAGTAATCAGCAAGCTGAGCGGCGAGGTCGAGGCCGAGCTGCCTTCCCGCAGTTCGCAAGGCCTTTTTGCCGGCGATCAATTCGGCGATGTCGGCGGCGGTGGCGTGTTGACTGATCGAGACGGCGATTTGCTCGGTTGCCGTGTCCAGTGCCTTGATTTCCAGGCGCGCCGCACAGGTTTTGAAACCGTAGTTGTCGCCCGCGTATTCACTGAATCCTTCACCCATCACAAAAATATCGGCATTGTTTTTCAATTTCTCGATTCGGGTGTCGTGCAGAATGTCCGCCGATGAGCGCGAACCTTCGCGAATTGTCAGTTCTGTTCCCTGGCGCCCTTGGGCGGCGCCAAAGAACAGGTTCATCCACCACTCTCCCGGCTGGCGTTTCATCAGCGCACTTACGTCCACTACAGGGAAGCCTGTTTCCTTTAGGACCGCAACAAGCTCGTTTTCGCCCGCAGGGTCAGGTGCTAAAGTGCCGATATGTGACTCGGGAACGACTACCACAACCCGAGGCAGCGGCTTGCCGGCAAGTTTTGCGCGGAGTTCCGCCGTCTTCTGCTCCATCGGCTCGATCACTTCCCCCGGACTTCTACGTGTGCTGAAGGACGCCAGCCGGGCGGCTATGGCCGTCCCCGTGTTCTGGGCCAGTGAAACCAGCCCATCGGCTTCCTCACCGATAACTCGCACTGCTGCCATTTCCGACGTCTCCGTGTCGGTCAGTTTGGCCGTTACATTCCATTGCGTGTCTAATTTCATGAGTTTTCCTGTGACGAAAAATCGGGCCCCGACCAATTTTCCCACCTTCGTTGCGGCGGCGGACTCGACCAAGCCCGTTTGATTAAGCTTCAGTTCGCCCATGGCTTTTTCAAGCGCGCCGCGATCTACAAGCCTTATTCCTTCCGTGTTGGCCAATTGTTCCGCAAGCAACTCTCCCAATTTGGAGGCCAGTTCCCCCAGATTGTCCTCCGAACCGACCCTGCTGAAATCAAGCAGTGCAACCCCTGCCGGACCCTCCACTGCGGGCCTGGCCGCAATATCAGCACCGGATACTGGTGGTTTTGCGCTCATCGTTGTTTCAATTCCGGCAGCCTCGGAAACATTCGCCACCGTTGCCGCCGCCGTGGCACGCCATGGCCCCATCGGCAGCAATAACGCCACCAGCACCAGGCCAAACGCGGATTTCCAAGTGTTGTGACGTGCCCGTGTGCCGTCCGAGAGCGACCGTATGCGGTGTAGCAAGTTGTCGGAGAGTTCAAGCAACCCCAACAGCCCGACGCCTGCCGGCACCTGTTCCTCAAACGACTCGGCTACCCGAAGAATTGTTGATGCATAGGCCTTGCCTTCCTGTTTGGTTGCTGCCAGGGCGAGATCATCACAAGCCATTTCACGTTCCCTCCTCAAATAGAGATTCGCTGTCCAGACCACCGGATGAAACCAGTAGAGACATGTCAGCACTGCCGTCAGCCAGCCTATCCAAAGGTCACCCCGTTTTATGTGCGCGAGCTCATGCGCAAGAATGCTGGACAACTCATCGGATGAGAACCGCTCATGCCATTTGGAGGGCAGAAGGATCATCGGGCGAAACGCCCCGAAAACCCCTGGTGTTGTTACCGAATCCGAAACGCAAAGCGCCACTTCTTTCCGAATTCCAAGTGCCTGTGCCTGTGTTCGCAACAGGACCTGCATGGATTCTGGGGCCGCATAAATACTTCGACGAATACGCCGCGTGTAATATCGCCATTGGACCGCCAGAACCAAAAACAGTGAAAGGCTGACGCTGACCCAAATCAGCATGGCGATGCTGATCGGATTAAGCGTCTTCTTGAGTGATTCGGTGTAGACGGTCGTGGAATGCAAGTCGCGGCTGGTTGGCGAGGGCGGCAAAAGCGTGTTTTGGGACTCTGCAGCACGGGCGGTGTTCACTTCACTCCGGTCATGATTATTGAGTATGCCTGCCTGCTGTGTTATAGAAACCGTTGGTATCCAGCGGGTTAGTGACCACGGCACAGAAATATCGGGAGGCAGCAGGAGTTTCACAAACACGAGTAACCACAGCAAATGCCTGAACTGCGCAGACGCGCGTCGGTTTGCCGACCCCAGCAGCCACGCGAGACCCGCCACAATGGCAATCTGCCACGCCATCGGAAGCATCCACGCAATCCATTGCCATGGGGCATCAAACAGCGCCCATTCTGCGAATGTGCCTGTCAACAATTCATGGGGCATCATATCCCGTCCCCTTCTTTTGGAGACTGTTCCTCCTCCTTCTTATGATTCTGCCTTTCTAGTCGTGCGAGTTCCGTCCGCAGAACTTCTAACTCCTCTTGGGTTACATGCTCTGCAAAGTGCGCGAAAAAGGGTCGCAACGCCCCGTCAAACACACGATGAACAAACGACACTGTGGCCGCCCGGGTCATCTCGTCCCGCGTGAAGGCTGGTGAGTACAGATACGAATTGCCTATCTGCCTGTAAGTAATCGCCCTTTTTTTTACAAGACGCGCCAGCATCGTTTTAACGGTTTTATAAGCCCAGTCGCGCTCACTGGGAACCGCCTCATAGATGTCACGCGCGGCCATCGGGCCTTTTTCCCAGAGGGGTTTGACAATTTCCCATTCGAGTTCCGACATTCGGGGCACTTCCCCGTCAGAAATCTTTGAGTCTTTCTTATAGTCCATAGAGTATATCCTAAATCTGTTGCCTACATAGCAGGATAATAGACTACAAACGTAGGCTTGTCAAGCGTTTTTTGCTGTGATTCCCGAAGACCAGCCCTGTTGATCGCATGGTCCGAGTCTTCAGGTGGCGGTAAAAGCTTTTGTTTCAAGAGGTTGTCTTCTGCCCTGTTTGCGTCGTTCAGACGGTTGACACCGGCACAACCGAGAACCATGACACCACTTCCGACTACAAAGAACGTCACAGTACTTGCTTAGGTTCAAACTTCGTTACTATCATCGCAAACCTTACAATCACCGTATCATTTGCCGCAGTTCCATCCGCAGTTCTAAGGGGAGCGCCGCTTCAGAGAGCACTCTGTCGTGCGCCTTTGTAGATGTGCAACTCTTTCTTGCGCGCGGCGCATCAGTAGGTCAACGCGGTGGAGTCGGTTATTGTCGGTGTCGGTCGAGAAGTGATGCGCATGCACCCAAGACAGGGGAAGGCCCGGAGGACGGATGGGGGATGGATAGAGGTTGCGCGATAGAGCAGGCAAAGGTTATAACAATCGTTATAATTTATGGGCGAAATGTTATCACAAACGTCCCTTCATAGAAAAGTCATAAGTAATTGCAAATACACACGATGCGCTTAATTTATGTACCAAAACAGCGCATGGTGAATATGTGCTGTTCCGCCACGGGGTAAGTCTCCTTGGGTGTGGCGCGCGGGGATATCAGCGTGCCGGACGGCATTGTAGCCCATGGCCGCGGTGCGGGGCGAACCAGACGTTCGTCTTATTGGCACGAAACCA
>CAIUWO010000909.1 GCA_903902895.1 Candidatus Hydrogenedentota bacterium
AAATCGTGCAGGTAAATTAACAGATATGAGAGGCATCCGGCTAATTCCAAAGAGCAAACCATGGCGCGTTTCTGTTCTCACCATTCCGCATCCGACATACGCGTAGGTCCTCTTGGGAAATGAGCTGATTGAGCCGGGCGCGGAGGTCGGGCGTAACGAGGGAGAAGTCGCCTGTCGGAATCGGCTCGGTGGCCTGCTTCGCTACTACCACCGCAAGGCCGCATAATCACCTGAACATTTGCCGAGGATTCAACGGGAGAGCTGCGTCCAAAACGCTCTTTTGCGCCGCCGGGAACACTCCAGCATCTGCTATACTCAGAAAGTGCGGTCCAGAATCAGCGAGATTTCTGAAGTCAAGTCCTTCATCTGTCCCGGTTTGGACCTCGGATGAATATTTTGACCATACGCGCAAGTAGCATTGTCCGCCGAAAAAGGGGGCGTTCAGCGGTTGCTCAACACAAACGGTTCGAACAGGCCGTAGCCGACGGTGTGATATTGGTTGCCGGGTGGCGGACCGGTTTCGGGGCCCTTGCGGAACAGATCCGGCGCGGCGAAACCGAGCTTGGGGTTGCCGTGGTGCGGCCCCATGGTATTCTTGAGCGTGCCGATGACCGTCACCGCAACGACGTTTTTACCGGGCGCAATGTATTCGGTGACGTCGCACTCGAAGGGCTGATGGAAGATCGCGCCCGCGTCTTTCCCATTCACCGTCACCTTGGCGACGCTGCCCAGCCACGCGGGCATCGACACCGTGAAGCGCCCCGCGGGCTTGGCCACCTTGAAGGTCTGCGTGTACGTCGCGCTGTGTCCGTACATCGCGAGCCCCTGCGCGTTCCACGGGCCAAGTTGGAGCGGGCGGTCCGGCATGATCGTGAATCCCTTGTCGGACGCCTCCAGCGCGAAGGTGCCGATCACGTAGATCGGTTGGATCTCGTGGAATACCGTGAAGGGTGAGGCCTTGAGCGTAATCGCGTTCTCGCCGACGCGTGCTACAGCGGCGATGTCGATCTTCCCGAAGGCGCGGTCCAACCACCAATCGCCGGGCTTCGCGGCCACGGGCGTCCCATTGCAGGTCACGCTGTACAGGTCCGGGCGCTCGATCACCATCGCCAGCGCCGGGGGCACCGTCTCGGCAATCGTAAAGCGATACGTGACCTCGAACCCGCTGTCCGGCGCGAAGGTCCGCGAGATGATCTCGTCCTTATACTGGACGGCGTGATCCCACGGGTCGCCTTTCATGCCATGCTTTTCGAAAGCCATCGTTGTCGCCTGATAGAAGTGTACGGCGGTCTTCGTCTCGCCCGCGCAAGTGATGTCCACATAGTCGAGCGTCAACACGTTCGGCGCGTCGCGTTGGACATCGAGCGCTCCGGCGGGCTTCACGGCCTTCGCCTCTTGCAGCGGCGCGGGCGTGGATTCCACCGGCGATTTTGACAGGAACAGCATCAGACTCCCCGCGGGTGGCAGATCGAAACGGACCTCAACCCCGCCGGATGTCTTCTCGAACGGATACGGTTTCATCGTGCCCGCTTCGAGGTCCCACTGGGTCACGCCGGCAGCCGCTGCGGCCACCGTTCCAGCCGACGCGTTCGTTGGGCTCGCATTGGAAAGGAATACGAACTCGCCGTCGTCGTAGCGGCGGCGATGATGAAAGAGAATCCCCGCGTCGCCCTCGGCCCGGCGCACCGCAAAACCGTCCGCACGCTGCGACAACCGCTTGATTGCCTCGGCGTCCGTCACGCGGGTCCAGTTCGGCGATTTCACGAGTTCCACGACACGCGGCGATTCCTGCCCGTCCATCAGCGTCGGCGCGCACTCCCCGCACGCCAAGACCGCGCCGCCGTTCTTGAGGTACTGCTCGATCAGGGCGACCGTCTTCGCGTTCAGGTTCTCCGTTCCCGGCGGCACGATCACCGCCGTGTACGAGCGCCGCCCCACTTTCAACGCCGCGCCCTCGACGGACCCGTGGTCCGCCATGACGTTCTCGCAACCCAGGTCGAACTCGATCTGCGACGTGGCCAGCGTGGTCACGAGCTTCTGGAATTCGTTGCCGATCCGTTCCTTGCGATCGCCGCCGGTGGATTGATACATCCAGACCGAGGTCGTGGGTTCGATCAGTAGCGCTTCGTTGATCTGTTCGCCGCGAGACAATACCAGCGACACCCGCTTGAAGTACGACGTGATCACATGGTATTCGCTCCACCAGGACGTGTGATACGAGAACGTCGGCGGATAGTCGCCCTTGCGTGCGCCGCGCAACGTGATGTGCGACAGATGCTCGTCGAGCATGTTGATGCCGAGCACGCACAGCCAATCCCCGTTCCGTTTCATGTCCTCGAACCGCATGTCCCATCCGCTGCCGCCATAGGCCTCGCACAGCGTCCGCCGCGGGCCGAGCTGGTTGGCGATCGACGCGACCTCGAGTCCCGCGCGCACGTTGCCGACCTGGGCGTGCGGGCTGTCGCTGAATTCCTGGTTGAACAGCATGTCGATGCCGGGGCGCTGCTGCCACGCCGCCATGGCCATGTTATCCGGCACGAGGCCCGTGTCGGGCCACTCATGCTCCCAGTAGTGCCCCGTGAATTCGAGGTTATTCTTCGCGCAGTAGTCGAAATACGGTTTGCCCCAACGCTCGATGAACAAATCGAGCAGCGTCTGGAAATAATTGTGGCGCACCTGTTTCCAGTCGCCCGTCTCGAATGCCAGCGACGGCAGATTCTCCAGCAGCGAATAGCCCCACCGCTTCTCGAACACCTGCGGCAGGTCCTCGGTCCAATGCATCCCTTTTGCCGGCGACAGGCGCGGCTCGTCCGTGAACACCCCGGGCAGCCGCTTCCCAAACTGATCGCCCAACTCCCGGCGATACGCCTCGAGCGTCACGTCGAGGAATTTCTCCGTCACGCCGGGACGCAACAGATCCACGTACCAGCGTCCGCCGAACCACGACGACGGACTCGATTTGCGCTTCACGGCCACAACGTACTCACCGTCCGGCAGGCGCTTGCCTTTCCGGGCCTGCTTCGTCACGTCTTTGAACGGTGCGCGGCCTTTCTTCTCCAATTGGAACACAGCGAGGACATCGTCGTTGATCACACCGGGCGTTTTCACTTTTCGGATCTCGAGCCCGATCCCGCGCGATTCCGGCATCAACTCCGGCACATGCCCGCCCGCGAATCCCGACGGATACGAGTTCTCGTCGTAGATCCAGATGTTCATGTCGAGTTTCTCGGCCTCGTCCAGCGCGGCCTTCCACAACCGGAACCAATCGTCCGAAAGATACGGCGTCATCAGCCCGGGCCGCGGGTGCACAAAGGCCTGAACCACGCCCTGCCCTGCCAAGTCCCGCAACGTGCCCCGGATCTGATCCTCCGTGAGCATGTCATTCCACACCCACAACGGCGCCGAACTATACTCGCGCGGCGGATTCGCAAACATCGTCCCCACCCCGCTCGAATCCTCCCCCCGCGCCCCGGGACACACCAGACACAACACCGTCGCGATCGACAACGCAACAACCCACAAAACAGAATTCCACATCGGACTCAAAACCTCCATTTTAGCCATACCAGGACGTGCGCCCCTCGCTCGGCCGCCCGGCAATCACCTTACCATTCCCCATCCCGTGGGTCAAGTCGCCCTAGAAGCCCGCTGCGGGCGGGGCCATCTGCGAGAACAACTCCGCGGACCACAGCCCCAGCCGCTGGAATCCCTCGGGTACGGTCTGCTTAAGCTGAACATATGCCTGGACTTTGCCCTTGGTGGTACGGGTGACCGCTTCCGAAGCTGGGCCGGAAGTGAACACACTGTATCCGGCCAGCGTGCAGTCTTCGAGGTCCAAGTGCAGGCGTCCGATGTCGCGGTGGTTCGGCAAGAACGCCGGTCTCGAAGCGGGCCATGTGGCTCCTGGAGGCCGCGTTGCGCCACGTCGCTCTACCACCAACAACGTGTCGCATGGTGGGATCTACACAAAGCCGTTCGGCGTCGTTCGTATCTTCATAGCCAGCCAAACGACTGAACACGGACTGACGCAGCGATGCCGTCATGGTGTGTTGGGTGTTCTCCCCGGTACGTCTGTCGTCCAAGAGGGTCTTCCGCCATCGTCGTTAGCCCCAGCGTCTCATCCAACTCCCGGTACGCCAACAGTCCTGCATCACTCGTAACCTTGGAACCATGAAACTCCAACTTCAAACTGCGGTCAAAATCGACTCGCAACGCGGCTTTTTTCGTTTCACCCATTGGATTCCTCGCTGTTTCCTAACACCGCCATAAGATCATCCCCTATTCATAGTACTAAACGACGATCCTCAACATAACGTTGACCTTTCTATATGGGAAATCCGGGCTTAATACTATCCCGCGTAATAGTTACCCAAACCCATAACGACGGTTGAAAGGAGCAGCACACTGATTCCTGCGAATATAAGGGTGTAGGTGCGTTTGCTGGAGCCTTTCCATTCATTTGTCAGGAGGCCCCACATGTTACTGAAGACAATGACGAAGGCAAGATGGATGCTGAAACTGGCGAAATTGTATTTCCCCATCTGTGTTTCACCCATGCCATAAAACATAAATTCAGAAAATCCGATAATCCCGGCTATGGCGGAAAAAAAGTAGTTTGTAAAGAGGGAGGTGCCCCCGCCATTTACATAGTTTCCGGCAGTACGATTCCTGAAATTCATCACCAGGCAGATGCCGCCATTGGTAAAAAGGGCCCCGGCCATAATGATGACCAGCACCGTGCTGTTGGTCCACACTTCCGGGGTGTTAAATTCTTTTGCGACCTCAGCAATGGGATCGCCCGCATGTATTGCAAAAGCAAAACACGCATTCATGATGCCGGAGAACACAGCGATTATAATTCCCTTTTTGAAATTAAACTCCGCGATATACTTCTGCTTATCTTCATGGGAGAGTTCGTTTTCCTTTGACATGCCTGCCCAGCCACATAAGGCTACGCCGCCCAGACAGACCCCGATGCCCACCAGGGTCATTTGTCCGGAGAAGGTAGAGACCACTTCACCGAAAGCCCCCATAAAGACCGGCGGTATCAACGTACCAAAGGTGATGGTCAGTCCGAGGGTCAATGCCATACCCAGCGACATGCCCAGATACCGTAATGAAAGCCCAAAGGTCAGGTTGCCAATACCCCAGAGC
>CAIUWO010000910.1 GCA_903902895.1 Candidatus Hydrogenedentota bacterium
CGAATCGGTGACGACCAGTTTGGGCGGCCGGTTGAGCCGGGCCAGCGCGTCGCGCAGTTCGCGCTCCTTGACGACCATGCAGTAGGCATCACCGTCGAGCAGGTCGCGGATGGACTGCACCTGCGGCAGGATGAGCCGCCCTTTGGGCGCCTCCTTGTCGATGGGCACCACGAGCACGGCCATTTCGCCAGGGCCGACGAGGTCGGCCAGGATCGCCGGGGTTTCAATGAAGTCGGCGGGCGCGCTGTCGAGCAGCGCCTGCCGGAAATCGAGCACACCCACCCCGTCGCATGCGGCGGTGCGCACGACGGCCACGCCCCTTTCCTTGAGCGTGTCCACCAGTGCCGTGGGCGGTTCTCCCAGGTCACACTTGTTGAACACGACCACGACGGGCGTTTCGCGCTGTTTCAATTCGGTGAGGATGTCCTCTTCGAACGCGCCCCACCCGTCCGGCTCGGTGACGATGACGCCGAGATCGGTGCGGTCGAAAACGGTGCGCGTCTTCTCGACGCGCAGTGCGCCGAGCGCGCCCGTGTCGTCAAGGCCGGCCGTGTCGATGAAGAGCACCGGCCCGAGCGGGAGCAGTTCCATGGGCTTTTCAACGGGGTCCGTGGTGGTGCCGGCGTGTTCCGACACGATGGACACCTGCTGCCGCGTGATGGCGTTGAGCAGGCTCGATTTGCCCACGTTGCGCCGGCCGAAGAGGCCGATATGCAGCCGCATCGATTTAGGCGTGGTCTGCATGGCTGCTTTCCTTGTGCAGAACCTCCGGCATGCCCAAGCGGCACACCGCCTCGGCCGTAATCAGTTCATCAAACTGCGCCGCCGTGAGCAAGCCCTGTTCCAGCACCGTCTCTCGCACGGTGCGCCCGGCGGCGGCCGCCTTGCGGGCGATCCTCGAAGCGGTGTCATAGCCCAGCACGGCCACCAGCGCGGTGGCCATGGCCGTGGATCCGTCGATGTGTGCGCGGCAGCGGGCCTCGTCGGCCTCAATGCCCTCCACGCAGTGCGCGCGCAGCAGCGTGCAGGCCCGCGCAAGCAGGTCGCAACTGTGCAGCAGGCTGTCCGCGATGAGCGGCATGAAGGCGTTCAGCTCCAAATCGCCGCGCGACGCGGCGTGGGCGACCACCTGGTCGTGGCCCATGACGAGCAGGGCCGCCTGGGTGACCGCCTCGGGAATGACGGGGTTCACCTTGCCGGGCATGATCGACGAACCGGCCTGCCGGCGCGGCAGCTTTATTTCGCCGAACCCCGCGTCGGGTCCGGAAGACAGCAACCGCAGATCGGTGGACACCTTTATTAGTGACACGGCGCAGGCCTTGAGCATGCCCATCACCTCGACGAACACGTCGGCGTTCTGCGTGGCCTCGACGAGATTGTCCGCGCGGGCAAAACCAATGCCCGTTATCTCGCGCAGCGCCTCGGTCACGCGGAAGATGTACTGCCGTGGCGCGGCGTAGCCCGTGCCTATGGCGGTGCCGCCGAGGTTCACCACGCGCAACCGTTCCTCGCATTTGTAAATGCGCCAGCGGTCGCGCGCGAAGGCTTCGGCATAGGCGCCCATCTCGCGGCCCAGGGTGACCAGCACGGCGTCCTGCAACTCCGTGCGGCCCATTTTTCCCACGTGCGCGAAGGCCTGCTCCTTGGCCTGAAACGCCTCCTGCAGCGCGACCAGGGCGTCCTCCAGCGGCTTGAGCCCGCGAATCGCGGCCAGCCGCAGCGCCGTGGGATAGGTGTCGTTGGTGGACTGGTGCAGGTTGACGTCGTCGAGCGGCGATACGAGGTCGTACTGTCCCGGCGCCGCGCCCAGCAGTTGCAGGGCGCGGTTGGCGATGACC
>CAIUWO010000911.1 GCA_903902895.1 Candidatus Hydrogenedentota bacterium
CGCTGAAATGGAAGTATTACAGACGCTGTGGAAGGAGGGGCCGGCCACGGTGCGCGAGGTGAGTGAACGGCTCAGCCCACAGAACAATCGCTGGGCCTACACGACCGTTCAAACCCTCTTGGGCCGTCTGGAGGCCAAGGGCTTTGTGAAATCCGACAAGACAGGGGTTGCCCACATTTTCCGCGCGATCAGAACGCGTGAGCACTTTCTGTCGGACCGGCTGCTGGAACTGGCGGACAAGGTTTGCGACGGCACAACCCTGCCGCTCGTGCTGGCCCTAGTCGAAAAACAGCAGTTCACCCCGGAAGAACTGGCGGCGTTCCGGCGGCTGTTGGACGAGGCCGAGCGGCCACGCGGCAACAAAAAGAACCGACCCAACCACTGAAAGGGTCCTGCCATGTTGACCGATATAGCCCTTCATGTGTCCCTGGTGGCGATATTGGCAATCGCTGTTGGACTCGCGTGCCGGTGGGGCCGCTTTCGTCCCGCGATCTGCCATGCGTTGTGGGTGGTGGTGCTGGTCAAACTGCTGCTTCCGCCTGTCATAGCGTGGCCGGTGTCGCTGCAAAGTCCGCCGTCGCCCAAGGTCCAGCCCGCAGTCACCCAGACCGTCCCGGTGGCGCGCGAGGTCCCCGCGCCAACATGGGACATCCCGAAGGTGATGCCGACCCCGCGCGTAGTGGCCAGCCCTGCGCCGCCGCCGGTGCATAAGGCCCCGTCGCCCTATACATGGCGTAATGTTTCGATCTTGCTGGCCATGGTCTGGGGCATTGGGTCCGTGCTGACGCTGGCCCTGCATCTGGTCCGGATTCACCGGTTCCGGACGCTGGTCAAACAGGCCCGGCCCGCGCCGGACTGGCTGCGGCAATGCGCCAACGACCTGGCTGCGGCTTTCGGCGTGCGCCCTCCCGTGGTGATGGTTGCGCCCGGAATAGCCTCGGCCGTGGTCTGGAACCCCTGGCGGCCCAGGATTCTGGTTTCGGCCGACCTGCTGAACAGTGTCGGGCGAGACGGCTGGAAGGGCATCCTCGCGCATGAATTAGCCCACCTGAAACGCCGCGACCTGTGGGTGGGCTGGCTGGAACTGGCCGCGACCTGCCTGTGGTGGTGGAATCCCCTGCTCATACCCGTGCGCCGCCGCCTGCACCTTTACACCGAACTTGCCTGCGACGCTTGGGTGCTGTGGGCGCTCCCCGAAAGCGGCAGCCACTACGCCGAGGTCCTCTACCGGATAGTCAGTTGTGAAACAGGCCGGCAAGAGTCCGTGCCAGCCTATGGCATGGCCGCCGGGCCGGCCGCCGCGTTCAAGACAAGGCTTTCCCTGCTGTTGCAGGGCGGCGTGGCATGCCGCATGCCCGGCAGGGCGCTGGCGGCAATCATCGCGCTCCTGCTTGTGGCCCTGCCTTCATTGAGTACTGCCGCCAAAGCGCCGCCGCGCGCGCGGGTGTTTGTCGCCCAGGACAACAAGCCCGTCCGTGCCCCGTCCGCGCCACGTCCCGAAGCGGCGGCCGCCAATCTTGAGAAGACGTTGGATGAACCTTATTCCGTTTTGTTTGAAGGCCCCCACCACCTCAAGGACATGCTCTCCTTTATCGCTGCCAGCAAGAATGATCAATTCAACGTTTCCATAGACTGGCGCGTCGTTCAGATCCCCGGAGACATGCCCGCCAGCGCCAATTCCCACGCGCGGGGCAGAAAGCCCGCTTACGTGACGGACGGCATCGTGCCCTCGATCGATATCCGGAACAAGCCCCGGCGCGAGATTCTCGACGCGATCCTAAAACCGCTGGGGCTGAGCTTCGTCGTGAAAGGGCATTACGTTTGGATATCCTCGCCGGCCATGATCCAAGAGGACGCCGGACATGCTAGTCCGGAACCGCACAATCCCACCCCCGAGTTGATGAAGGCGCTCAGTGCAGGCGGCGGCATCGAGTTCGAGGATGTCCCCGTCCGGGATATTCTGGACTATCTCGCGAAGGCGTTCGGGGTCGCTATCGTAGTCGACAATGCCGTTGTCGCTCCCGCTCCCGGGACCTCGGGTGCGGCCGTCGCGTCCGGCGATAGTTCGCGCTATGAGACCAATGGTTTCGTGCCGTTCGTGCATCTCAAGAACATGCCACTATTGGAAATGCTGGAGGCCGTGCTCCGTCCGTTGGACCTCGTCGCCATCGTGGAAAAAGACCATGTGCGCGTCACGTCATACGATCGCGCATCAGGGGACAGGGCTGAGACGGCCACTCCTGCGGCATCTTCTGCTCCACCGCCCGGGGAAGTTTTGGACAGCGCAGTCGAGGCCGAGGAGCTGTTTGTCTTGGACGACAAGCCGTTTCTCGCGCACATTCGGATTCGCGGCGTCGAATCGTGGGTTTGTCCGGGCGTCAGCCCCCGGGGCGGATATGGGCTAAAGGAATTCACGATGGACCCGCCCGGTGTTCTACTGGTCAGGCAGGCAGACGGCGACACGGTGCGCGTTGCCGCGCGCCAGGGGGCGGTTCGCATCGAGCTTTCGGCGGCGCCCGACACGAACGGGCCTATCCTGTTGCGCATCGAGGGCGCCGACAACAGACTAAGCGCCACGATTCAACCCGCCATGCGCGAAGAGAAACCCGCTTGGTGTCGTGTTGGAGACATGTTTAGGTTTGGAGGATACATCGTCACGGAGATCGACGCGAAGGCGGGAACCGTATTGCTCACCGACTGCAACGCAAAGGTGGCCTTCCGGCTCACGCTGTCGGGTGTCGTGCCGCGCCCGGAAATGCCGGCGGACTTGCGGGCAAGGCTCAGCAAAGAGACGATAACCTCCACTCTTGACACCGTCGACAGTCTTTTGTCGATGCTTTCCGTAGCCTCCGATGTTTCTTTTGTCGTTCAAGACATCCCATCATTTTCACCAGTCTCGGTGACCGAAGCGCATCCGCTGCAGCTCATGGAAAAAGTCGCTGAACAATCGGGCGGGAGTTTCTGCTTCATCGTGCGGCCCTATGGAATCTTGGTAACAAGCATCGACAAGGCCCGAACCATCTCGGGAGCATCCATTCCTCCGAACGTTCCCTATGTGACGACGCCACGAGTCGGCGACTACAGCAAACGCCCGAGGCTTTTTCCGGAAGCCATGGAGACGGCTCTTGGCCGCCAACCGCTGTTCTTGAGCGGAAGGGGCGCCGAAATCAGACTCTCGTCGCTAGTCGAAACGCTGAGCATCGCATCGGAACTGACCTTTGCCATGGAGAAAGAGGTCCTGCTGAAGCCGTACGACTTTACGAACCTGCGGGCTCCGGACATCATGGCGGCCATTTCGGAAATGACGCAAGACCAAGTATGTTTCGTCTTCCGCGACTATGGAATCTTGGTGACATCGCGTGACACCGCCCTGAGACGTTCTGGGGCGTCAATCCCGGATCTGCCGCTGGAACAACTTGAGGAAACCCCGCCCCCGCGTTCACCCTTGCCGGAGGACGTGAAGAAACTCTTGACTAAAGATGATCCCTTGATTTTCAACTTCCGTCCCGAAGATGTGCAGTCTGGAGGCGGCAGCGAACTGGCGAAGTTATTCAGCCTGGCGTCCGGACTGCAACTAAAGGTCGATACCAAGGTGTCAGAAGAGTCGCAGGCGGAAGGCCGCCCAGAGTACCCAAGGCCGTATTGTTTCATGATCAACGGGAACTGCCTCCAATTGATGCAGGCCGTCGTCGAGGCCTCGAACGGCGTTCTCTCCTTCGTCCTCGCCGACCCGTCCGGCTTTACGCTGACGGACTCCGAGAGAGCACGCGCGCTCCCAGGGCCAGGCATCCAAGAAGTGCCACTCAGGCCGGTCACGTCGGAGAAACAGCTCACGCCTCCGGATAGCCCGCCATCCACGGAAGCGACCCCAAGGGTGGCGGTCTATGACCTCATGGCCATTGTGCGTGACTACGACTCGATGCAACAGCCCTACAAAGACCTCCTACCTTACTTGAACGCTCAGCAGCTTGAAATGGACAAGAAGTCCGACACGCTGCAGAAGGAAAAGAAGGATTTTGAAACGGTAAGAGGGTCCCTTTCACCCGAAGAATCCGCCGCGAGACAGAAGAAGATTGATGCCTTGTACGAGGAATACCAGGCCGACCTGAAAAAACGGCAGGAGGACATTGACGACAGGTTAGAACCCTTCATGAAGCCCGTTGTGGAAGAAGTCGAAGCGATCGCCAAGTCCGTTGCTGAGGGAAAAGGCTATACCTCGGTTTCCGACATCCGTAAAATGCACGGCGAACAGGATGCGGAAACAGACATCGACATCACGCCCGACATCCGCGCAAAGCTCGGCGATAGGCTCAAGTCGAACGATTCCCATCGCACTGGCTATTAGATGCCGACGGCATATATTGTCTTTGGTCCTATGACCACAGGCCTCGAACCCCCCGAAATTCAGAGGAGGAAAGCGCCATGTCGATTCGTTCGATTCTTCTCAAGACCGGCCGCGTGCTGCTGACGGACGGCTTCTACGCGGAGGTGACGCTCACTTACGACGCCGTCATCGCACAGCAGAACGCGGGGCGCCCCTTCGGCATCGAGGGGTTGCGACCGATCCAGTTGTCGAAGTCGGACGCACTGGATGTGCTGGCGCGGGGCCGAAAGGCGTTCGCCACGAGTGAGTGGATTGACTTCCTGATGCGCTCCATCGGGCTGGAGCCGTCGGGATTCAGTCAGCGCGCAAAGTGGGTGACGCTGCTCCGGATGGTGGCTTTCGTGGAGCGCAACTATACCGAAATCTTTGGCGGAAGAACTTCACAAGCTTTGGTTGCCTCGGTAAGGATCTTCTCAACATACTCCAAGTCGGGCTTCTCTTTGAGCAACTCCTGTGTAATTTTATCTGCGAGAGCGTTAAACTTCTTTTCTGAAATTTTGCCCTTGATCTTTTTCAGGGCGTGCTTCACAAACTTTCCTAAAGCGGTTTTTCCAACCTCACTGGCTAACCATTCCAAGAAGAAGTACAGCATGTCTCTTGTCCTCCATTGATTGGCATAATACTAGCAAGGATTGTGGCGGTGCAACAAATTGACTGATGACCAAGGACATACTTCAGCGCCGGGGCCATACCTGTAGCGTAAGAAGCCTGACCGCGCCAACATTCTGCCATCGGGAGAATCCTGAGGGATATAGAAGGCCATGCAGTCACGCCTACAATTATTAGTGGCCTAGGTCAACGGACTTCTTGAAGGTATGGTGTACGCATTTTGGTAGAACTTGCTAAAAACCCATACAGCGCAAGGCCGCGCGCATTGCGGGGTGGGAAGAGCACGACGGACCGGACGCGGACCGGGGCAACATCACAAAGTCCGTTGACCTAACCCCTTCCCCGCGAAAGTCGTTGCGCCGCAAAGAAATAGTGGTGGGCGAGGAGGGGCTCGAACCCTCATCCCCTTACGGGGAACGGATTTTAAGCCAAATAGTGTAGCGAGATAACTAATACACCCTGTCAAATAGAAGAAGGAGCGTTATGATGGTCGCACAATCGGGAGTGGACCGGGGCAAGAACAGCCCGATGCGGTACGCATCAAAAAACGATACCGCATAAGACTGTGGACCCGTCTGCCGACACGTGCCGGATGCGTGAGCGTGGACCGGACGCGGACCGTGCGCCGCTCTGACAATGGACCGGGGAAAATCCGATGACCGGACCTCGTCGTCACAACAGCCTGTCGATTTGGGGCCGTGTCCGCTCCGCGCCCAGCGCACAGTTCATCGACTCAACGCCGGTGACACGGCAGAAGAGTCTGACGGAACCGGGTGTTCTGGATGGCCTTTGCGAAAACCAAGCGTTCACGTTCGTCATCTTGTCAGGGCGGTATCTTGGCCCAATGGTTGCCGCATAGACAAAGCCGAAAGGATGCCACGAGATCTCACCACCCAAAAACCCAAAGCCAGGTGCGAAAGTATCTACCCGACCAGACCCAGCAAACGGCGAGATAGTCCCGGACTCTGGGGATTTGGGAACAAGAAAGGCCAGAATATCAAATGGCATCGTCACTAAGGCTCCCTTATCCAGAACGAAGTTGCGTAACTCATCGTGAACCTCGCAGAACTTCAAGTGTTCGATCGCAAGGATCATGGTCGCGATTTCCTTGGCGATGAAAAGCGTGTTCTGTCTCACCGAAACAACCCGCGCTTCTCCCGATTGGTCGAAGAGGACGGGTGTTTCCACCAGATGGCGGACGAATCTCACGTACTCGCTCGCGTAGGGTGCGCAAACGCGGTTATTACAATCTGCACAAAGGGTTGGTACGCGGAATCCTCCGCGGATCTTCACAGTTCTTGGAGATAGTTTGGGCCCGTGCGTAACAAGACACTCCCAGAGACCATTGCAGTCGTTGTAAGCGCTCTTCGGAGGAACGTGTTCCTCAGTCAAGGGCTTCGCCTGTAGGCAAATATGGCACTTCGATGTGTTCGCCTTTCTGTACGCATCGTCCGGCGTATGGACCAGATGCATGACGTCGGACAATCCACCCAAAGAATCAGCCACAATGCACCTCCATCACATCTCTTTGCCAGGTCCAAGAATCTGCTTCCCGCCTTCTTTCCATTCTACTCTTCTCCAGTACCGCTATCTCTGTCTACATGCCGGGCTCCGGCTCATCCAAAACAGAATAGGGGCTGGGCGACAGGGGGTCGGCCCTGTCAGCCTGCTCCAGAGCCCACTTCAGCCACTTGTCAGCCTCGCCACCTTCAACGACCTTCCCGTCCCGGTCGATGAGCAAGGCCTTGACGGCGGCGACGTACACTCTGATCTGCCCGCTCCGGACCCAGCCGTCCACCTGCAGGTGAAGGCCGTCTACGCGCCGTCCCTCTTCGTCCTTGAGTTCCTTCAGCCGCCGCCGTTTCTCCGCAACCTCCAGTTCACGACGCTGCCTCTCCTCTCGTTTCATTTCCCATTGCCTCTGGCGCGCCTCCAGTTGAAGCGAGTGGCGGCAGGAATCCACAGCTGCCCTCACCAGCAGCGCCATTGCCTCCCCCGTGCGGGATTCGAGCGGCCTGCCGGGCGCGTCCGTCATGTGAAGGGCACCGACGGTCAACGTTAGCGTGCCGGTGGGCGCGAACAGGTGCCGATACCCGTCGGGATGCCCCCATGCGTTCTTCCGAAACTTCGGGTTGTCCGTCTGGCGCAGCTTCTCCCTGACCTGCAACCACACCCGCACGTCGAGGACCTCGAGCCGGGCATTCCGCTTTGGCCCGACGAGGTAGCCCCGCTTCGCGCAGGCCCTCGCGAGAGTCTCCAACAGAAGGAGAGCCCGGTCCACCTGCCCCGGCGTCACCCTCAGACCGAAAGTCCCGCTGAGCTCCAGAGCGCCCGTGTAGTCGGGTTTCACCTTCCCGAGACGCCTTTGGAGCTCCGCCACGATTGGATGGGGGCTCGTCAGTGCCCCCGCGACGTCCACGGTCATGCCGGGGTCATTCTCCTTCGCCAGCAGGACGTCAGCGCGCGCGAGGAAGTCCGGGGCGAGGATGTCGGCTTCTTTGGGGCGGACCTCGCGGATGATCGCGTCATCGTCGTCGCCCGGCGGGAGGTCCGGCTTGCTCACGGCGCGGCCCAGCCTCCGTTTCGTCCAGTAGCCGCTTTCGGGACGCGGGACGTTGTGCTTCTCACAGAAATATGGCAGGTCCCACTTGTTGATGCCCAGCGTCTCTGCGGCCTCCTTCTGGGGCAGGCTCCAA
>CAIUWO010000912.1 GCA_903902895.1 Candidatus Hydrogenedentota bacterium
GGGCGTTCGAGGCTTCGGACAGCGACTTGTTTCTGGCCTTGGCCAAGAGTCTCAAGTCGGGATATCATGCTGATCATTGTGCTGATCAGGTCTTGCGTCTATTTGCGGCCCGTCCTTCTGATAGTTTTAAGAAGGTGATCTCATTCTCGGTCGCCTATACCATGTCCGGTGTTGACCGCGTAGTTCGCAGTTGCTGGTCATGCGAATTCTACAATATCGTTATGCCTGTGCTGCGCGACCCAAGCCCCAGGGCCCGCCAGCGGTTCGAGGCTTATATGACCCTGGTAAATATATCGGGCTATACCGAGCTTTCCCTTGCTCCATACCTGGTCCGGGTGCTACTTACTATGCCAAAAGATGAGGAGGAGTATGGCTTTGTATATTTGGACGACCTTCAACCCCGGTCTTCTACTGTTTCGCCCCTCTTCGCGTACCTTATTTACAAGAAGTATGACGGCACTGCCGGGCTTGACAAGTACAAACAAGCTTACGCAGATAAGGCCAAAGTTTTCCTTTCAGGCCAGGAAAAATTGCCCAGTTCATCCTTGTCTGACCTCGTAGCTGAACTCGACATTACCATTGACGGGATCGGAAAGAAACTGTGCGCGAAATATGATAAAGTTGAACCGGAACTCGGTCGCGTTCCCGTTCCGTTCAAGCCCGGAGATATGTCGCTTCCGTGATCACGGGGCGAAATCCAGGTAAACTGGGACAGTAAACTATTAAAGAATCTTCAGCCCCTCGTATCGCTGAGGCAAAGCAGGTGGTCTGTATCGCACTTTCAGTGCTTGTCTTTTGCGGTAATTCGTTTTCCCGGGGCGTTGCCCCGAGAGTAAACAGGGACAAGTAAACAGGGACAGGTACCAGTGATAAAACAGGGACAGACTACGATTAAATTTGACATCACGCCCCGCTCCTGCTATCCTGTTGCCATGAGTCGCGTGGGACGAGTTGTCATAGCGGGGTTTCCCCACCATATCACGCAGCGGGGCAACCGTCGTGCGGATGTGTTTCTCTCCGATGCGGACCGGCAGGCGTATCTCGGGTTTGTGGGGAAATACGCGGAGCGGCATGGTCTGGCGGTGTGGGCCTACTGCCTCATGAGCAACCATGTTCACCTCATCGCGGTGCCCATGCGCGAGGAGTCTCTTGGGCAGGCGTTGCGCGACGCCCACACGGTCTACGCCATGCGGTTCAACACCGGCACCGGGACGACTGGGCATGTCTGGCAGGGACGCTTCTATTCCTGTCCGCTTGACGAGACGCACCTGTGGGCGGCGGTTCGCTACGTCGAGCGCAACCCAGTCCGGGCGGGGCTGGTGGCGCGGGCGGAGCAATACCCCTGGTCCAGTGCGCGGGCGCACTGTGGGCTGGCCAAAGACACATTGCTTTCGGGCGAGTTTCCACCACCGGGCGTGGTGGACGATTGGGCTGCATGGCTTACGCATGAGGATGACGCGGCGGCCGTCGACCGGATTCGCCAGCAGACAAACACCGGCCGTCCCTGTGGTTCGGTCGCATTTGTCGAGCGTTTGGAGGGGCTTGTTGGCAGGTTGCTGCGGCCCGGTCGACGTGGACGCAAGGCAGGCACTGTAATACGGATGGACGGGGAGCGCGAAGTGAATGCTAATTCGTAGTCTGTCCCTGATTTGCCTGTCCCTGATTTGCCTTGCGGTGTGATCTAGCGGCGCTAGCGGTACTACATGCCCACACTGAAAACATCTGAGGAGGATGAAGATGATTTCGCTGCTCATTGGTCTGGTTTTTGTTCTCGGCAGTGAACAAACGGATGATTTCCATTTCGCAGAGGAATTGGCAAAAGCGGGCTATTCGGCCGATGCCTTGGGGGTAATGTTAGCGCTAGAAGCGGCTTTTCAAGACAATAACGCGGCTTTACTCTATTTAGCGATAGGACAAGCTAGCAGGACAACAAAAGACACCAAGAAATACGTGGAATTCCTCTATGAGCAATTAGCGCAGCACGCAGATGATGATTTCAAGCGTAACGTATCCCTCGCCGTTCTGGCCGAAGTCTCAGCAGTGCCTGGCAAGTACAGGAGCCAGTCCTTTCTGGCTTGTTATCGTCTGGCAGTTCGGGCGCTAGACGGGGAGCATAATTGGGACAACAATCGCGCATATCGGATGTTGACCGAAGTGTCGGGTTATTACTCTCTAGGCATGTGCAAATATGCAACGCGCCATCTGCTGAGTCAGGCAAAACGTGGCCTATACCCTGCCGTGGAGGCTAAGGCCTGCAAGGAACTGACCAACAATTGCTGGGATTCCCTGAGTCCAGAAGTGGCTTACCTCATCTTTTCTGTGCGCAAGGGCGGCCGTATCTTTCCGCGCTTTAAAGAGCAGTTTGAAAAGAAAGCCGCGCCCTATCTGGATGGCACGACCAAGCCCGCAATGGATTTGCGTGAAAAGGTGATTGCACAGCTTGACGAAGAAATCGCCAAGGATGGAAAGCTGCTTGAGGAAATGGTGCAAAAGGAGGAGGCGGCCAAGGCCGTGCCCGCAAAGTAAGTAAACAGAGCAAACAGAGACAGGCAACCGTTAACCGGACTTTAGCCCCTCGTTTGGCGGAGGCAAACCGGGCAGTCTGTTTCGCACTTTCAGTGCTTGTCTTTTGCGGTAATTCGTTTTCCCGGGGCGTTGCCCCGGGCTGTATTCTTGTGCGCCTTGGCGCGTTGGATAAATACCGCGTTTATTCATCGCCGTCGCCGCTGCCATCGGACTTGTTGCGCTTTTTCTTCCCGGCCTTGACGGCTTTTGGGGTTGGCGGGTTCGCTTCCGGACAACAGGGATGGCGTTTCCCCTATTTCACTGCAGGGACCGTCATTCACATCTATGCCGCGCTGGGGCCATGCCCGTAGCGTCGTGTGTGGTGGTGCCAGGTGGCGGGATTGTGTATTCTTGACATAAGCTTCCGGGACGTGTACCTTTAGGCGGGCTTCCCCCCATGAACCGGCCTGTTTTCGGTCAAAGCAGCCGGTGTTGACTGAACATGATTGTCCCGGCCCGGCCCAAACGGACGGAGAGGTTTCCATGACAGACGGCGTTATGCTTCATGAAAAGAAGGGGTTTCGGGACGGTTTGACGGGCTACCACTACCTGGTGCTCGTGGTGGCCTGTCTGGGGTGGTCTTTCGACACGATGGACCAGTGGCTGTTTGTGTTCGCCAAGCAGCACGCCATTCGCGAACTGCTGGCGCCGGCGGGGACGGACCCGCAACTGATAGACAAGAACATGGTGGTGTACTACAGCAACATCGCCACGGCGGCGCTGATGATCGGCTGGGCCACGGGCGGCCTGCTCTTCGGCATGGTCGGCGACCGGTTGGGCCGCACCAAGACGATGGGGCTGACCATTCTCCTCTATGCCATGTTCACCGGTTTGAGCGGCCTGGCGCAGGACGTGTACCAGTTTTCCGCGCTGCGCTTCCTCACGGGCCTGGGCGTGGGCGGCGAGTTTGCCGCGGGCGCGGCGCTGGTGGCCGAGGCGTTCCCGGCGCACGCGCGGGCGACGGCGCTGGGCATTGTGCAGGCGACCTCCGCGCTGGGCAACGTGCTGGCGGCGCTGATCAATCTTGGCTTTGCCAGCATGGGCTGGAACTGGCGGTGGCTGTTTGGTGTGGGCGTGCTCCCGGCCCTGCTGCTGGTGGTCATATTCGCGTTTATCCACGAGCCGGAAGCCTGGGTGCAGGCCCGCGCGGAACACAAGAAGCGGGGCGGCGGAAACTACGGCAGCATTTTCGGCCTCTTCCGCGAGCCCATCCTTCGGCGGAACACCATCATCGGCATGCTGCTGGCGGCCGTGGGCGTCATCGGCTTCTGGGGCGTGGGCGTGCTGACGCCCGAACTGCTGCGCTCCGTGCTCAACCCGGACAACCTGCCCGGCCTGAAATCGGCCGTGGAGCAGAAGGTGAGCTATGCGGGCATGGCCCAGAACTTTGGCAGCTTCTTCGGCGCGCTCGGCTTTGCCTATGTGGCGCAGCGCTTCGGGCGCAAGATGGGCTTCCTGGTGGCCTTCCTGGGCTGCATCGTGATGGTGCCGGTCACCTTCTTCTGCACCAACTCTTTCGTGTCCGCCATCTTCCTGTTCTTCCTGCTCGGCTTCATGCTGCTGTTCGTGATGGGCGGCTTCGCGGTGTACTTCCCCGAGCTGTTCCCCACGCGGCTGCGCTCCACGGGCACGGGCTTCTGCTACAACGTGGCCCGGTTCATCACGGCGGGCACGCTGTTCGCCTCGGCCCCGCTCACGGCGAGCCTGGGCATCGCCGGCATGGTCTACGCCGTCATGATCGTCTATGTGATGGGCCTGGTGGTGCTGATCTTCGCCCCGGAGACCAAGGGGCAGCCGCTGCCCGAATAACCGGAGCCTTTCCATGAGCGACGCACAGAAGCCGGCCGCGCGCAAAAGGCCGATCTCCTACCTGCGGTGGTGGATCGGGGTGCTGCTCTTCGTCGTGACGTTCATCAACTACGTGGACCGCCAGACGCTGTCTGCACTGTCGCCGTACCTGACCAAGGAGTTTGGTTGGTCGAATGAGGACTACGCGTTCATTGTCAACGCGTTCACCGTCTCCTACACGATCATGCAGTCTGTCGTGGGGCGGCTGCTTGATGTTTTCGGCACGCGCATGGGCATTGCGGCCAGCGTTGCATGCTATTCTCTTGTGGGCGCGCTCACGGCCATAGCGGGCGGCAAGTACACCTTTGCCACGTTCCGCTGCCTGTTGGGCGCGGGCGAGGCGGCCAACAACCCGGGTGGCGCGAAGGCGGTGTCCGAATGGTTTCCCGTGAAAGAACGGGCACTGGCCGTGGCGTTGTACAACAGCGGCTGCGCCGCGGGTGGATTTGCGGCGCCGTTTATCGCGGTGTTCATCTACTCGACCTTCCACAGTTGGCGGCCGGCGTTTGTGATTACCGCCTCCATGGGTTTTGTCTGGCTTATAGTCTGGCTGCTGGTGTATCGAAAGCCCGAGGAGCACCCGCGCATTTCGGAAGAGGAACTCGCCCACATTCAGGCAGGCCGCGCTGCCGCCATTTCCGGGGTCTCGAAGGAATCCGTCAAGATCGGCTGGGGGAAACTGCTGCGTTACCGGCAGACCTGGGGGCTCGTCCTCGGACGCTTCCTGCTTGACCCATTCTGGTTCTTCGTGACCAACTGGTTCGCGCTGTTCCTGAAAAACGAGAAGCATTTCTCCATGACCGACAGCGCATTGGGATCGGCGGCGCCCATGGTGGGCGCGCTTTTGGGCAGCATCTTTGCGGGAACGCTTTCCTCGCTGCTGGTGAGGGCGGGTTGGCAGCCGGGCAAGGCCCGGCGCGTGCTGCTCATGTTCTTCGGGCCGAGCATGGCCGTCATATCGCTGACACTGTGGACGGACAACTACTGGGCGCTGCTGGCCATTTCGGCCTACTGCATGTTTGCCTACAACTGCTGCGGCACCATGTTCCTGACGCTGCCGACGGACGTGTTCCACACCCGCGCCGTGGGCACGGTGATGGGACTTGCGGGCACCAGTGCCGGGCTGGGAACCATCATCACCACCAAGTTGATCGGGGATGTGACGACCCGGTTCTCCTACACACCAGTGATCATCGTGGCCTCCATCGTCCCCGCCCTCGCGACCATCCTCTTCGTGACCATGGTGCGCGCCAACAAAAAGCCCGACCCGGACGGGATTTTGATGAAGTTCTGAGCGTCCGTTCGCGTGGCGCCGCAAAGCGGACGCGGCATCCCGCCGCGTTCTACGTTTGCCCGGGGTGCGCGCCAAGAATCCGAAGCCAGGCAGACATTCCTCATTGGCGCGTTCCTTCATTCGTCCGCCGCGCGGGCGAAACGGTGAAAGAAAGAGGCTGGAAGCCTCTTCTACTTTTGGACGATTCACTTCGGCCCTATGGTATACTGCCAGACAGCGGAGGCGGATGCTCCGCCCATGGAGGTTCAATCATGCTGAAAGACCGTTTTGTGCGCGTCAAGATGCGCAAGTCCTTCCGCGAGCAGCGGCCCATTTCCTATGTGGGCAAGGTGACCGCGTTCAACGACTTCTGGTTGGTGCTGGCCGGCAAGATGGTGATGGTGTGCCGCAACCAGTCCAAGGGCGTGCAGGTGGATGCCAAACCCGCCAACTACGTCATCCCGCGCGACAACGTTGAGGCGATCTGTGTGCTCCCCGACACTTTCGACATCAACGACATCGAGGCGACGACCGACGGGCAGCAGTTCAAGCTCATCGTGAAAAACGGCACCGACTGCTATCTGGGCGAGCTCGGCGAAGGCTGAGTGGCGCGGGGGGGGGCGCGGCAGCGGAATCCAGAATTCAGAAGCCAGAAGCCAGAAGAAAGGACATCCTATGTTGCTCTTCCTCTGGCGAGGCTTAGCTGAATTACTTGGAAATGTCAGTTGGGCGGGATACTACCGCCTTCTCTTCTGAATTCTGGATTCTGAATTCTCTCCCCTACAACTTTCCCCCCTCGGCCAGCGCATCGAGGGCCTTGCGGTTGGCGATGAGGATTTCCTTGCCCGTCACGCGCAGCACGCCGCGCTGCTGCATGCGGGCCAGCGTGCGGCTCAGCGTTTCGGGGATGGTGCCAATCTGCGCGGCCAGGGTTGCCTTGGACACCTGCAAGGCCACGGTGTCGCCCTCCTTTCCGGCGGCCATTTCTGAAAGCCGCCGCGCCAGCCGGGTGGACACCTCCTTGAGCGACAGGTCGTCGATGAGGTCCACAAAGCGGCGCAGCCTTAGCGAGAGCACCCCAAGCATGTTGAGCAGCACCTCAGGGCGGTTTCGGGCCGCCTCCAGAAAGTCGGTCCGGCCGAGGTAGAGGGTGTGCCCGTCGGCCATGGCTTGGGCCGTGGCGGGGTAGGTCTTGCCCCCGAACATGGCCACCTCGCCGCAGGGTTCCCCCCGGCCGAACAGGTGCAGCACCTGCTCGCGGCCGTCGGCGCCGTACCGGCAGACCTTGACCAGTCCGTCCACCACCACGTGCAGCCCCTCTGCCGGGGTGTCTCCGTGGAAGATGATTTCTCCGGCGGCATAGCTGCGCAACCCTGACAGTTCGGCGATGACCCCCAGGTCGGCATCGTCAAGTTCGGCAAAGAGCGCGCAATGGTGCAACCACTGTTTTCGTTCTTCCAAGGTTGAAGAGGGTCGTTTCACGATGTTTTCTCCCGTGCATGGGCTTTGATAATGGCCGCAACCTGATAGCGGACAGTAATTTAGCACATCTATGCCAAGAGTTGACAGGCTGGGCTTTTTGGTGGTACACTTTTGCGTCTTGACAAGGTGCATGCGGGTGAAATATGCCCAAACGACGCCATATTTGGAATCTGAGCGCGTCGGCAAATCCCTTAAGTAACTGCAATTCCTTGTCTTACGGTGAGTGCCCAAACCGCGTCATCATGAGGCCAAGGTTGGAATTTTGCTGAAGTTTTCCCGTGATACCGTAGCCCAAGTGCTTGCCGCAATCGATATTGTTGAGGTGATTGGCGCGCGCCTGAGCTTGAAACCGTCGGGAGGGAGCCGGTTTAAGGGGCTTTCGCCGTTCACAAACGAGAAGACCCCCTCGTTCATCGTGAGCCGGGACCGGCAGATGTATCACTGCTTCAGCAGCGGCAAAGGTGGCGATGCGCTCACCTTTCTGATGGAGTACGAGGGCCTGAGCTTCTCGGAAGCGCTGCGGAAACTGGCCGATCAGGCCGGCATTCGGCTGGCGATGCCCAGCGAGGGCGATGACCGCGAGGAGTATCAGCGCGGGCAACTGCTCGAACTGGGCAAGGTTGCGGCCGACTTTTACCGCCGCCAACTGCTTGACCGCGGCGCGGGCGAGGCGGGCCGGGCCTATCTGGAAAAGCGCAAGATTGGCGCGGTCACCGCGGAGAAGTTCGGCGTGGGCTATGCCCCGGACGCCTGGACGAGCCTGTACGACGCGGCGGTGCACCGCCAGTACAAGGACCATGTGCTGGAGGCCTCGGGCCTGTTTCGCCGGGGCGAGAGCAGCGACCGCGGCATGTATGATTTTTTTCGGAACAGGCTTATTTTTCCGATTCGCGATGTTTCAGGCAATGTTGTGGCGTTTGGCGGGCGCGATTTGGGCGACAGCCCGGCGAAGTACATCAACTCGCCCGAAACGCCGGTGTACAAGAAGGCGCGGGTGCTCTACGGCCTCTACGAGGCGCGCGACGCGATGCGCCGCGAGAAGTACGCCATCCTCGTTGAGGGCTATTTTGACCTGATTCGCTGCTTCGACGGCGGCGTGGAAAACGTGGTGGCCAGCTGCGGCACCGCCCTGACAGAACAGCAGGCGGCGCTCATCCGGCGTTATGTGCCCGAGGTGGTGGTGGTCTATGACGGCGACTCGGCCGGGATCAAGGCGGCCCTGAAAGGCACGTCGACCCTGACAGCGGCCGGTCTGCGCGTGCGCGCCCTGGCCCTGCCGGACGGCAAGGACCCGGACGATTTTGTGCGCGATTGCGGCGCGGACGCGTTTCGCGCGCTGCTGGCGTCGGCGCCCGATTTTCTGACGTTTTACGTGGATATGACCCGGGACCGCACCGAAACGGTGGAAGGCCGGTCGGAAGTCGCCCACGAGTTGTTTCAGATTCTGCGCGGCATGGCCGACAAGCTGCGCGTGGACGAGTATCTGCGGCTGATCGCCAGGGCGCTGGGCCTGCACGAATGGGCCTGCCGCCGAGAGTATGAGCAGTTTTGCCGGGGTGCCGAGGAGCGCGGCGGCGCCGCGCGAAACCCGGCGGCCGTTTCGACCGTCGAAGACAGGCCGCACAAGGACGATGTGGACTTTATCGCCGCGCTCATGGCGTTTCCCGCGATGCGCAGGCCCGTCAGCATGGCGCTGGCCGAACTGATGCTGCCCGAAAGCCCGCTGGCCGAGGCGCTGGCATGGGTGCTCGCCCAGCCGGACGAGTGCCGTCCGGCCGAGGCGGTGGCCGACCTGGAAAACGAGGCCGCCCGGCGGCTGCTGTCCGCCGCGGCGCTCACGGAGGCGCAGGACGAGGACTGGGCCCGGAACCTGGTCGGGCGGCGGTCGGGCGCGCTGTCGCGCGAGGCGCTCCGCGCCGAAACGGAAAGAGTGCTGGACGAACTGCGCCGCGCGGAGCGCGACGGCGACAGTGCGCGCATACTGGAACTGCTCCGGGCGCGCACGGCATTAAGCATACGACTGGACAAGCTGTCAGTCTCCTAGGCATGGACCCCGCGCCGCCTGCGGTGGGACGGCGCGGTTTTTGAAGTGAATGTGGACGCAACCATTGAGTTGAGGGCAACGATGACCGCCAAAAAAGCGACCAAGAAGCCGGCGACCGAGAAGGACACCAGGGACGTGCTCAGCAAGGCGAAAGCCGGGGGCAAACTCACCCTTGAGGAACTGGAAAAGATCCTTCCCGTCGACGCCAGCGCCGAGGAAATAGACCGGGTCATGCTCACCCTGAGCGACACCGACATTGATTTCACCGACGAGCAGCCCGCCGAGCAGGCCAAGCCGGCCGAGGCGCCCGCCGTGACGGCCAAGGCCGCCAAGGCCGAAGCCAAACGCGACACCCCGGCGCCGCGGGTGCTCGAGCGCGCCGACGACCCCGTGCGCATGTACCTGCGCGAAATGGGCCGCGTCCCCCTGCTCACCAAGGACCAGGAGGTGACCATCGCCAAGCGCATTGAGGGCGCCGAGCAGGAGCTCATCGAGGTCATCCTCAACACGCCCTACACGATCAAGGAGGTGCAGATGATCGCCGCCCGCATCCTGGCCGGGCGCCTCAACTTCATCCAGATCACCGACGACGAGGACATGCGGTTCCACCACAAGTTCGTCAAGGAACTGCCCGAATACATGGAGCGGATCGGCGAGCTGGAAGTCCAGATCGAAATCCAGGAAAAGCGCCTGCGCCGCACCGACCTCACCCCCAAGAGCCGCGAGAACATCGACCAGCGCATCATCGAATGCCGCCAGCTGCAGATCGAGGTCATCCGCAAGTTCCGCCTCAAGTCGCGCGAGATCATGAAGATCGGCCGCCGCATCAAGGGGCTCAAGCGCCGCATCACCGCCGCCCGCGACGAGATCGACCGGATCGAGCGCGAGGTCGGCCTCAGCGCCAAGGACATCCGCAACCTCAGCGTCAAGGCGCGCCGCAGCCCGGGCGTGCTCAAGCAGGCCTCCATCGACAAGAACAGCCTGCTCGACGCCGAGCGCCGCCTCTCCGTGGCCCAGCGCAAGATTGACCAGATCGAGGCCGACTCCCGCCTCGACGCCGGCCACATCGCCAAGCTCATAGACGTCATCCGAGAGAAGGAGGAGAAAATCTACCGCGCCAAGATGGAGCTGGTCGAGGCCAACCTGCGCCTCGTCGTCAGCATCGGCAAGAAATACATCAACCGCGGCATGTCCTTCCTCGACCTCATCCAGGAGGGCAACATCGGCCTCATGAAGGCCGTCGACAAGTTCGAGTACCAGCGCGGCTACAAGTTCTCCACCTACGCCACCTGGTGGATTCGGCAGGCGATCACCCGGTCCATTGCGGACCAGGCCCGCACCATCCGCATCCCCGTGCACATGATCGAGTCCATCAACAAGCTCATGCGCACCAGCCGCAAGCTGGTGCAGCAGTACGGCCGCGAGCCCAGCCCGGACGAGATCGCGCTTGAAATGGAGATGTCCGCCGACAAGGTCCGGTCGATCCTCAAGATCGCCCAGGAGGCCATCAGCCTCGAAACCCCCGTCGGCGACGAGGGCGACAGCAACTTCGGCGACTTCATCCCCGATTCCAGCGCCGAAAACCCGGCCAACTCCACCGCCTTCACCGTCTTCCAGGAAAAGCTCGACGAGGTCCTCAAGAGCCTCACCGAGCGCGAGGAGAAAGTCCTGCGCCTGCGCTTCGGCCTCGGCGACGGCTATCCGCGCACCCTCGAGGAGGTCGGCAGCGTGTTCAACGTCACCCGCGAGCGCGTCCGCCAGATAGAGGCCAAGGCCCTGCGCAAAATGCGTCACCCCACCCGCGCCAAGGAGCTCAAATCCTTCCTCGAGTGGAGTGTGCAGCAGCGGTAAGACACCGTCATTGCGAGGAGACCGAAGGCCGACGCGGCAATCTCTTGTTGTCAAACGCGGCGACTGCAAGCGCAAACTGCTGGAACAGCGATTCCCCAATCATTTATACTGCGCCGCATCGGGCCCTTAGCTCAGTTGGTTAGAGCAGGAGACTCATAATCTCTTGGTCGTAGGTTCGAGTCCTACAGGGCCCACCAGTGAAATCAAGGACTTACGGAGATCCCGTAGGTCCTTTTTTTTTGTGTTGCCCCAGGGCATGATGGTGTAATTCGGGTGCGGACCTGAATTGCGCGTAGAACGAATGGGCTGCGCACCGCAACAGGGGCGGCCTTTTCTAGGGCAAATGTATTCGGACGCAGGTCGCGGAAAGGCTGAAATGCATACAGCCGACTACAACGAGGCAATCTTGGTTGATACATGGTCGCTTGACCAAACGTACGACGGGTTTTTTCCCAAGGGAGCGCGCGAAAAGACCGTCTACTTTACGCCGGAAAATCCGCACCCGCCTTTTCTGAAAGCCAATCACAGGCATCTTTTCAAGAAATCAAGCCACCGTTATCCCTGGCAATTCTGGATGGAAATCATTGCGTACCGAATCGGGTTGATTATGGACGTTTCTGTCCCTCCTGCCTACGTCGCAGTAAGTGATAAAGAGGGGGGCAATGACGGTCCTGTATGTGGCGCGTTGATCGAATGGTTCTACGGCACGCACGAGACGTATGTTGACGGTGGACGCTTCATGAGTGTCTGGATACCGGATTTTGACAGCCACAAGGGGGCTCAGCACAATCTGCAAACTATTCTGGAAAGCAACCTGTTCAAGAATACGGTCCAGTATTGGGCAAAGGTATTGGTCTTTGACACGATTATCGGAAATGTGGACCGCCATCAGGACAATTGGGGCGGCATCTTTTCCAAGGCGAAGCAGGACGATATTTCAAATCGGACGGAGATAAAGGGGCGCATGTCTCCGGCCTTCGACAATGGAACGGCCCTCAGCTATGAAATCCTTGAGCCAAACTTCAAGAAATTTGCGGACCCCGCCTACACACTTCGATATTTGACAAACCCCAACAAAGCCAAGCACCATATGCGCTGGAGCCTTGAAGAGCCGGATGATGTGAACTTTTTCCAGTTTATGGGGCGTTTCTTGAAACAATTCCCCGACGAACGTGGTTGTATTGAGCAGATTCTTGGTTTTACCCGAGATGAACTGGAAGACCGACTTTTTGGTTTGACACGAATTGAAACCCCCGAGTTCTACCGGCTGACACCGCAGCGCTTGGAATTCACAATTGATATGATCATGAAGCGCAAGGAATTGATGGAGAAGGCGATTGCGATACATTGAGCACATTGTTGAGCCTGACCGACTGTTGCTGTCATGGCAACCCTCAGACGGACCGGATCGGATGCGGCGTTTTGTTGCAGAACTGGTGCGCAAAGGGGATGATGCCGACCTGATCTATCTGGCAGACTCGGACGATTATCGTCAAGCGACGGCGAGAGGTTTTAAGGAATACCCGGGTTTTCCTGCAAGCACTCGGGAACACCCAAGCGCCCTGTCCGGATTTCTAAAGAGAATGCCACCCCGAAGCAGGAGGGACTTCAACAAGTTTCTGACATCGATCCGCATACCCGCAGGTGTGACCGTTTCCGATTTTGCCCTGCTGGGCTATTCCGGGGCCAAACTGCCAGACGATGATTTCACCATCGTCCATCCCTTCTCGACGGCACTCCCGCCTTTCGAGTTGCTGGTGAATGTTCAGGGATACAGGTATGAGACGGACAAGTTGTCCTATGAACGACTGGCCGAAGGCATGGCGGCCGAATTTGAGGCGGAACCTGTTAACGAACAGGACGGGGAAGCCGTCCGCATTATGATAGATGGTCAGAAGGCTGGCTATGTCTCCCGTGGATTGGCGACTCAGTTGCACCAATGGATGCGGGTCGGCTACAGCCTTGAAGCCACTCTGGAACGCATCAATGGAACAGCAGATAGACCATCCCTCTTTTTGTATCTTGCCGTGCGCCCCCCCCTTTGCCTCATAGCACGAAAGGACCCACCATTGGCAGGGCCGCAGGAGAATTGTCTTCTAGCGCATGACCCTATGACCGCGCCGCCATCATGAAATTTGACGGTGGATGCCCCCGCGACTTGACAGAGCATTTCGCCCGTATCGAGGCAGGCTAGGACCATGGTTTCATGAACTGAGACCTATTTCGTTTGCGTGTGTCTTTACCCGACTGAACCGTGGCGTGGCAC
>CAIUWO010000913.1 GCA_903902895.1 Candidatus Hydrogenedentota bacterium
CGCCGGGTCGGGCCGCATTTCGGACTCGTCGAATCCGTGCACATACCAGGTAAAGTCCTTCCAGTCCTTCTCCTTCACAAACCCTTCCCAGTCGCGAAACCACGCCTCGAACTCGGCCATCTGCTGGTCCGCCTTGGCGGCGTCGGGATACAGCACGTCGCAGGCGGCCAGGCAGGTGGCGTTCATGCCGCGGTCGTAGCAGTACTGCATGTCGGCGCGCGGCGGCACCGTGCGCGTGCGCCCGTTCTTCATGCCCGAGTAGATGACCGTCGGGCTGAGCCGGTGCGCGAGCAGGAAGTCGTACACCTCCAGCCATTTCTCGTGGGGCAGCACGTCCTCGCACTCATAGGAGGTGTAGAGCGGCCCGTGCGAATACTTCTCCGGCTGGCCCAAGCGCTGCCGCACCTCCTCCGGCTTGTACCACGCCTCCCAGATGCCGGGGCTCATGCAGAACGCCGTCTTCAGTTTGCCGCGCAGCGGCAAAGAAAAGGCGCGCACCGTGAGTTCCAGATCAAGCGTGCGCTTTTCCATGCCTTCCGGCGCGACGGTGATGGTGCCTCTGTACAGTCCCGGCGCCGTGCCGTCGGGCACATCGACCGTGAACCACACGGGCTGGACGAAACCGGGCTCCACATCGAAGGGCGCGGCGGGCATGAGCACGTCGGGCCATCCCCAGCCGGTTCGGCGAATGGCCGAATTGGACGGCTTGGTCTGCACATACCCGACCGGATGCCACGTGATGCGCGCCGCCGGAAGCGCTTCGCCGCCGTCCACCCGCGCCAGGTCGGACAGTTCCACGCGCACGCCCTTCATCGGCGCGGCCACCGGCACGCACACCACCTGGAAACTCTCGCGCTCGCGGCCCGCGGCGGCAATGCGCACCGGACCGTTGAGCGGCCCCCTGTAGTCCGCCCCCTCGCGAAACACCTTGTCCATCGGCGAGGCCGTGCCCAGCAGGAACGGTGCGGGCGCGCCCGCACCGGGCTCCTCGGCGTTGAGCACGGACAGCATCAGGAGGGAAACGGCGACGGCGATGTGCATGTTCGAGACTCCCTTGCGCCGATGCGCGAATCATAGTCCGTCATTGCGAGCGAAGCGAAGCAATCTCTTGAAACGACGACCCCAACAGCGGGCAATTGCGAGCAAGAGATTGCCGCGCTTCGCTCGCAATGACGCGGTTTTCTTTGGGGCTATTTCACTTCCGACACCGGCCTCGGCCTGGGGCCCTGCGCGGTGATGTCGATGAGTCGGTATTTTCCGTCGCGTTCGGCGGGGACGGCGAGCATGGGCGTGGTGCCCCAGGGCATGATCTCGCCGTTCTCGGGCTTCAGTTCGCGGTGGATGTGGCCGAAGAGCAGCAGGTCGAGCGGGTCGTCCACGAACAGCGTCAACTGCGCGCGCATGCCCATCGTCGGCTCGTAGCGATGGGTCAGCCCGATGACCCACCGGCAGGGCTTGAGCTCGCGGCGGTAGGCGCCAAGGAGGCCGTCCTGCGGGCCCAGGCTGTCGGCGACAGTAAAGTCCTTGGTGTCGAAGGCGAGATAGCCGTCGCGGCCGAAGGTGAAGCGGTAGGTCAGC
>CAIUWO010000914.1 GCA_903902895.1 Candidatus Hydrogenedentota bacterium
AGGGAGGAAAGCCTGCGGCAGATATGCGCGCGGGCGCAGGAGGCCGGACAGCGCACGCTCATTGTGGCGTTCGATCACTTCTTCGCGCAGTACCGCAGCGGGGAACCGGACAAGCCGCGGCGGCTTACGCCCGACAAGGATGAGTACATCCAGCGTATCGCGGAAATCAGCAAGTTTGCCGCCGGGTACGGGCTTGGGCTTGAATTAAGCCTGCTCAGCCCGTTGGAAATAGGCCCGGCGTACGCGGAGGAGACCGGGGAGCAGGGCCTGTGGATGCACTACCGGAAAGGCCTGCGTGACCCCAAGACGGGGGACTACAGCGTTGAACTTTGGCGTCAGCTGGGCTGGTCCAACAATAAAGGCCCTGTTGCGGTCGCGGATGCGGGCGTGCGGGTGTTTTCGTTCCGGCAAAAGGGTGTGCCCGGCGGCGGTCACGTGGCGGTTGATCCGGGCGACATTGTGGAGATTACGGACACGGCCCAGGTGGAGGTGTTCGAGAACATCACCCGCGGAACCAAGGAATACCGGGCGGTGCGCGTCCGGGTCCACGGCACCGGCCAGGCGGACGGCCGGGATCGGGTGATGGTGGTGCAGCAGTATCGGACGCCGGAGATGGACTACTTCAGCGACAAGGCCCTCCCCTACCTTGAGAAACTCTGCGATCGTTATGCCGATGCCGGGGTAAAACTGAACGGCCTTTACAGTGACGAGATGCACATCCAGCAGGACTGGGGCTATTTTAGCCACCATGACAACGGCGAGTTCGCGCTGCGGTACGTGAGTCCCGGGTTGGCCCGCCGTTATGCGGAGAAGTACGGCGCGCAATATGCGGATTTTGGGAAGTGGATGGTCTATTTCATGTTTGGGCAGGAGGATTCGGAAAACGACCTGTCGGCGAAACAGGACATCTCCCATGTGTTCGGCGGGACACCTGAAGACATCCAGCGCACCGCGTTGTTTCGCTCTCGCTATTTCAGCCTGCTCCAAGACGGGGTGGTTGACCTCTTTGCGGCCGCGAAACGGCACATGGAGGCCCGCATGGGCCACCGCCTTGAGGCGCGCGCGCACGCGACCTGGGCCGAGAGTCCCACGATAGACAAGTGGAACACCGGGCAGTCGCCCCTTCAGGCGAATCAGTATGAATACACATCCAACTTTGTGTGGTCCTGCACGGTTCAGCAGGCATCGGCGGCCTGCGCGGATTACTTCAAGTGGGGCGATTTCCTGACGGGGAACGGCAATGACCACGCCGAGGGCGGCTGGCTTGATCGGAACTATTTCGCGCTTGCCCTGGCCTGCTCCACTGGAAGCATCAACGAGGTGCCCTATTCGTATGGGGCGCACTGGGGCATGCCCGACGCGATCAGCGAGCGCAGGAGCGCTGTGCAGACGGCCTTTGGCGCGGCCGGGGCGCCCTATCACGGGATGGTTCAGGACATGCAGCACCGGGATGTCTCCGTGCTGATGCTCTATCCCCTAGACCTGGTTGCCACGAACGAACGTTTTGGAAGCTGGATGACCCAGTACGGCTACGCAAACCAGATTACCCAGGCCAAACTGCTGGAGATGGGCAAGGTGAACCAGGGCGGAATCGACATCGCCGGGCGGCGGTACACGACGCTGGTCACGCTGTTTGAGCCGTTTCCGTCGAAGCAATTGCTGACGATGATGCGCGAAATGGCTGAGGGGGGAGGGCGGGTGGTCTGGTCAGGTCCGCCGCCGTCGCTCGACGCCGACGGGGAATTAATCGGAACCGCTTGGACTGACCTTGCCGGGCTAACCGGTATGCCGCAGACAATCGGCGGCCTTTTCGCTCCCGGTCGTCAGGTGCTTTTTGAGGGTGCTCTGGCACAGGTGCCCACGATGACGGTGCTAACGGATTTTGTGGTGGACCGCCTGCATCCCATGGCTGCGGCGGAGGGCGCGGAAGTGGTTGCCCGTTCCGGAAAACATATTGTGGGCGTGCGGAAGGTGTTTCCCTCTGGCGGTAGTTTCACCACGCTGGGATTCCGGCCGCGGGACGACCAGTCGGCCAGCCTGGGCTACGAATCGCGCCAGTGGTTTGAAATTCTCAACAGCCTGGGCTCCTATGCACCGACGGGTGTTTTCGGCGCGCAAAACGACAACACTGAATACCTCTCCCGGAGCACGGAGTATTTGTCCTGCCGTTTTCCCAATGGGACAGTCTCAATAACCCCGCATTTGCGCTCCGTCGAGGAGTCCTGGCCCGGTGGATTTGCCCGAAAACAGGATCAGGATGCTGAAATTATGGCGGGTATCGCGCTTCCGACAGACCGGGTGTCCTTGGAGAATTTCAAGGTCAACGGGCATGAAGTCACTTATAACGGCCGCCTGACAAGTTCCTTTCGCGTCGATGAACAGAAGCGGTTGGTTGCGTTCTGTGGCTCAGACTGCCAGAAGATTAACGTCGACGGCATTTCCACAGAATTCGCCGACAAGCCGATGCCGCTTGTGGCATGGGCTCCTGTCACTCCCGACCGCCGAGTCGATAAAGGAGCCGTGCTGCTTATGTTCTATTGGGGCGAGGGAAATCTACGCATTCCCATGCCCGGTGTGACGGGCGCGGTGGAACTTGTGGTGGAAGGCGGGAAGCCGGGCAGTCGGGGCGATACGTTGGAATCCAACCTGGTTGAAGGCGTGTTGCAAGTTCATGCGGTGCCGCAATATGCGAACCGCTGGATATACGCTGTCCCCAAGTAGAATGTCCGCAGTCTTAGTAGGCCGATGCGCAAAGATTTGAAAATGAGAATATCCCGGAAAACAAGCGTAGAAATTGCACGTATTGCCTCAAAGAACGGCAGAACAAGCCTTGACGGGACATGACAATACAACTATAATCAACAAAATACGTTGTAGCTGTCGGGTATATGACAGACACATGTCAACCAGGAAGGTTTTTCGCATGAAACCATGGTATCTGATGACGGTAATGGCAATTCTGCTTGCAACTGGCCTGGCGGTCGCCGCGCCGGGCGCGGACAAGCTTGTCATGAGCCGCACCGCACAGGTCTTGGGGAGCGGTGGCCCTGGCCGATATCAGCTTGAAGTGACCTTGAAACTGGAAGCGGGGACCAACGTTGCCGCTGGTCTTACGGCATTGGCCGTGGAAGAGGTCCTGCCTGCGGGATGGGTCTATGAGAGTGTCGCAGCGAGCCCCGCGCCAGCGACCGTAAACGCATTAGCGGGCAACACCTGCCAGTTTGTCTGGGTGAACCTGCCGAACCTCTCCTCTCCCTTTGAATTCAAGTATTACGTGAATTATCCGACAGCGGCTTCGGGCGAGGCGATCGTTGGAACTGCCCCTTACCGTACCAATGGCGGACAGCTGGCATCGGAGGCGGTGACCACACCGCAAAACGCCATTTCGTGCCTGGAGATGAGTCGTTCGGTGGCGGGCTATGAACCGGGAAAAGTTGTGACCGTTGAAGTCACCCTGAAGAGCTTTTGCGGAGAGCCGGTGACGGCGCTGGCCGTGGAGGAAACATGGCCGCCGGGATGGACCTATGTATCCTCCTCAGGTGTGGGTTTGGTGGATGGGACCAATGCGCCCACAGCGGACGCCCAGGGAACACTCCAGTTCTTCTGGTTCTCCCCCATTCCGACATTCCCGTACACGTTTAGTTACGAAGTCAGGGCGCCGGTGACGGCCACAGGACCGGTGACGATGAGCGGTCAGTCCATCTCGCGGCTGAGCGGTCCCGAACTGCGCACCCCCCTTGTTGACTCCACGCTGGTGCGTTTGGATACGACCCCCCCTGTGATTACGCTGAACGGGTCCAACCCGATGACCGTGGAGTGCGCTACCGCGTTTACCGATCCGTCCGCCACGGCGACGGACAACGTTGACGGGACCGTTCCGGTAAGTTCCAGCGGCACGGTAAACAGGTTCGCTCCCGGCCAGTACACAATCACCTATTCGGCGACGGACAGAGCGGGCAACACGGCGACGTTGCCGCGGACGGTAAACGTGGTCGACACAACGGCGCCGGTCATCACGCGGTCGGGCTCCAATCCCGTAACGGTTCAGTGCGGTGGCGGCTACAGTGATGCGGGTGCGACGGCCATTGACAGTTGCGCAGGTGACCGGACGGCGAGCATTGCGGTTGCCAACCCGGTCAACACCGCCGTGGTGGGTGTCTATACCGTGCGCTACAACGTCAGTGATGGCAACGGGAACAATGCGGCTGAGGTCACACGGACGGTTAACGTGGTGGACACAACGGCGCCGGTCATCACCCGGTCGGGAGCGAATCCGGTGACGGTTCAGTGCGGCGGCAGCTACCGTGATGCGGGTGCGACGGCCGCTGACATCTGCGCCGGCGACCGTACGGCCAGCATTGTGGTCACCAATCCGGTGAACACTGCGGCAGTGGGCGTCTATACCGTGCGCTACAACGTCGGTGACGGCAACGGGAACAATGCGGCTGAGGTCACACGGACGGTTAACGTCGTGGACACAACCGTGCCGGTCATCAGCCGTACGGGCGCCAATCCGGTGACGGTGCAGTGCGGCGGCGTTTACAGCGATGCGGGCGCGACGGCCAATGACATCTGCGCGGGCGACCGCACGGCCAGCATTGTGGTCACCAATCCGGTGAACACGGCGGCCGTTGGCGCGTACACGGTTCGCTACAACGTCAGCGATGGCAACGGCAACAATGCCGTTGAGGTCACGCGGACGGTCAACGTGGTGGACACAACCGTGCCGGTCATTACGCTGCTCGGCGCGGGTGACGTGACGGTGCAGTGCGGCGGAACGTACAGCGATGCGGGCGCGACGGCCAGCGACATCTGCGCAGGCGACCGGACGAACAGCATCTTGGTCACCAATCCGGTGAACACGGCGGTTGTCGGCACCTACACGGTGCTCTATAACGTGAGTGACGGCAACGGCAACAATGCCGTGGAAGTCACCCGGACGGTGACTGTGGAGGACACAGACGCGCCGGTGATTACGCTCGCGGGCGCAAATCCCCTGACGCTGGACTGCGGCGCGGCCTTCACCGACCCCGGCGCGTCGGCCCTTGACGCGTGCGACGGAACGGTCGCCGCTACGAGCGACGCGCCCGAAATCAACACCAACTTCCCGGCAAGCTACGTTGTTACGTACACCGCGACGGACAGCCACGGGCTCAGCTCGACGAAGACACGGAGCGTTGTTGTCGGCGGGCCAAACTGCGACTACTGCCCGATGACGGACGTCGTCATTCTTCATCCCGCGGAGAAAATATTGATTCCGAGCACCGTGCCGCAGGTGGCCACGGTTCTTTCCTCAGAGGTGCTTTTTGCCAATTCTGCGGACTGCATGGAGGGAACCGTTCAAGTCTCCTACACGGTGAATGGGATCGAGTATGTGCCCACTTCGGACCGGCAGAACAACTTCCCCATAACGCTGCTGCTTGCCCCCGGCGACTACACAATGAAGGTGGAAGCCACCCTTGTGGAGACCGGCCAGATCATCAGTGCGGAAAAGTTGTTCTCGGTGGTGTCGGTTCCGATAAGCGCCAACGGATACCCGATGGAACCGTTCACAATGGTGACACCGGACGGGACAAGGTTCAGCAATACGATTCACGCGAACGGGTTTAACCGGTCCATCGAGATGGTTGCGGCCCTTTGCGCGGAGGACGGCGGGTCCGCTGAAGACATCACGATGACCGTGAACTATGACGGCGACATTACACAGACGCTCACAGTAAAGGTGCCGCGCGTTGTGGTGCCCTGCGGAAGCCAGGCACTGGTCACGGTTACGGTCTCGGACACCATTGAGGGGCTTCTTGGCCGGGCCGAGGCGCCATACTTTGTTCCGGTGCCGGGCGGGTTGATTGCCGGCGGCCTGTTCTTCGATATCAGCATTCTCGTGGCGGACCTTGCGGATGTCGCCAACGGCGAACCCGTGACCTACTCCGAGATAGACAACACGGTGATAGAGGCCAATCCCGTTTCCTTCTCGCTCAGCGGACTGGCTTTCGCGCCAAACCTGATTCCGGTTTACTTGTCACATCCCAGCAGTTTCGCGCCCGAAGGGGCGGCCGATCTCAACCTGTTCGGCGACACCGCCGACTGGTCGGACGACTACACGTCGAGCTTCCTGGTGGAGGGAAACACCCTGCACGGGCAGGCGACGTCCCTTTCGGTGTTTGCTCCCTTTGAGAAGGAAAAAGTACTGACTTTTTCCCCGGACATTGAGTATGGCGTGATCTTTGGACGTGCCGTGATCGCCACCAGCATCGACCAGGTGTTCACAGTGACCAACAACGGAACGCTTCGGGCGAGCGGCACGGCGACGATAGTCGACGAGAATGGCGTGTTCACTCTTGTTGGCACAGGCACATACAGTCTCGCCCCCGGAGAAAGTTTTGACTTGACGGTTCGCTTCACCCCGACGGAAGTCAAGGACTATGAAGGCACGCTGAACTTTAGCGGGGTCCCAAACACCGACCTTAGCGTGCGCGTGCTTGGAACGGGAACGATGGGGCCGAAGAAGAAGTGCCTGTCGGTGATAGGCTGCGCACCCTTGTCGCAGGGCGGGTCGGGTGGCGACCTTCTGGTGTTGGCGGCGGCGTTTGGACTTCTTGCAGCCGGACGGGTGAGGCGGGCTTTGCGCCGGCACTCATGAGACCGCACGGATAACACTAATGATGAAACGGCCCCGTGGGTTCGCCCCCCGGGGCCTTTCATATCCATGGAGACGTGAGATGGGACGATGGACACTGTGTTTTCTTGTACTGGCAGCGGCGATTCCCAGGCCGGCCTTCGCGCAGCCCTCAAATGAGGATGTTGCGGCGGAAAACGGGGTGAAGACGCAAGAGATTGTTTCGTTTTGCCTCGACTATGCCGATGGCTGGCTGCAGCAGGCCGACCCCGCAACGGGGTTGCTGCCGAGGAATCTGAAGGGGGACCGGTTCTGGAACGCGAAAGACTGCGCGGCGGACAATTTCCCCTACCTGCTTCTCGTTGCCAATATGACGGGGCAGGTCCATTTGGAGCAGGCCGCGCTTGCCATTCTCGAGTCAGAACGGCGTCTTACCCCGCGCATCGACTCCCTGCCCGACACCTATGATTTTGCGAAAGGCGGATTCTTGGAGGAGTCTGAAAAGGTTCAGGATATTATCTTTGGCGCGTCCGAATACGCCAAAGACGGTCTGATGCCGATCAGTGAGTGGCTCGGCCCAGGGCCGTGGGTGGACCGCATGCGCGAGATGGTGCGCGACATTTGGAAGCATGGGAACGTGGACACTGGACGGGGTAGGCTGCCTTCGCAGAATGTGGAGGTTCTCGGCAATCTGATGCAGGTCATGAGCCGGCTCTACTGGATGACCCATGACGTGGTCTACAAGGACTGGGCCTATCTGATAGCCGATTATTACCTTATAGACAAAGAGATTCTTGGAATGGAGCGGATAGCGCTTCGCGACCACGGTTGCGAGGTGCTTGGGGGGCTGTCGGAGGTTTATGTCATTGCCGCGAGTGAGGACCCCGCGAAGCGTGACACGTACCGGGGGCCATTGCACCGGGTGGTAGACGTGATTTTGGAAAAGGGCAGAAATGACGACGGCATGATGCCGAATGGTTTTGACGTGCGCACAGGCGAGCAGAGTTGGGAACAGACGAACGACAGTTGGGGATATGTGTACGACGCCATTTATACCATTGGACTGGTGGATCAGCATGCTTCCTACCGGGAAGCCGCCGAGAAAGCGGTCACCAATGTGTACCGCTACCTTGGAGCCAACTGGGAGCGCGGCAGCGCGGACGGTTATGCGGACAGCATCGAGAGCGCGCTGAACCTCTTGAACCGCATGCCCTGCGCAAGGACCTTTGCATGGGTGGAGCAGTCCGCCCCGTTTATTCTGGACAGGCAACGGCCGGATGGAATTCAGGAGGGATGGCACGGCGACGGCAACTCGGCGCGAACGATGATGATGTATGCCATGTACCTGACCCAGGGCATTACAGTGGCGCCGTGGCGGAAGGGCATGGGTGTCGGGTCCGTTTCCGACGGGCAGGGAGGCCTTGTCATATCGCTGACCGCAGACTGGGCGTGGGACGGCGTGCTGCGTTGTGATCGTCCGCGGCACAAAGACTATTTTCACATGCCTGTCGATTATCCCCGCATCAATCAGTTTCCCGAGTGGTATTCGGTTGAGGAGAAAACAGTGTATGTGCTGACACTCCCCAATGGCGAGGAAGTACAGCTCTTGGGTGCTGATTTGTGGCGTTATCCGCTGCACCTTGAAGCGGGCAGCACCGTGACTTTTCGGCTGCGCCCGGCAGAGCTGGAACCGAAGACGGCACCTGCCGATTCTTGTGCCGGGGACTGGCGGGCGCTGCGCAACCGGGCAAAGGACGGTGGGGCGCTCAAGGAATGGCAGGAAACGGTTAGGAAGGCGCTGCTAAAAGTTCTTCGAATAGACGACCTGATGGAATCCCATGCATCCTCTCCCCCACCTGCCCGCGTTACGGGTAAATCGGAGGAGAACGGCTTTTCAAGGCGGGAAATCCTGCTTGAGTGCAGTCCGGGGCAGGAGGTTCCCGTGATTGTGACCGTGCCGACGGGCGCGCAGGGGCAGCGCTATCCCGCCGTGGTGTGCATACCGGGACATGCCACGGAGGGTGCAAAGCTCTTTGACATTGAGACTATATACAAGGGCTATGCGCGTGCACTGGCCGGCCGGGGCTTTGTGACGCTCACCATGAGCGTGGGTTGGCATGACCAGCGTGAAAAGGGCCGCACCCTCATGGGGGAGCGGCTGTTTGACCTCGTGCGCGGCGTGGACTATCTGGAGAGCCTTGCAGAGGTCGATTCAGGGCGGATGGGATGCGCCGGCCTGTCGCTCGGCGGGGAGATGAGCATGTGGCTTGGCGCGGTGGACACGAGAATGGGGGCGACCGTCAGCGCCGGCTTTCTGACATACATGAACCAACTGGAGAAGAACCACTGCATGTGCTGGAAGGTGGACGGCCTGCGCGAATTGGTCGACTTTCCGGACATCTATTCCTTGATTGCGCCCCGGAGACTGTTGTGCCAGATTGGCGAGAAGGAACCTGCGGACCAGTTCAACCCCGTGCTTGCCAGACGGGCGTTTGCAGAAGTGACGCGCGCGTACGATGCCGCGGGAGTGCGTGGCCGCGCGGAGCTCGCAATTCACGGGGGGGCGCATGAAATAGACCTTCAAAGCCTGACGTTTTTCCTGACAGGTGCGCTGGGTTCCAAGGATACTGCAAAATAGGCGCGTCAATTTCGCCACAAATTGCTTTAGTCAAAATGCTGGAGACTTTCCATGAGCAGAGCAAAACTGGACCCCCGGTCGATGGAAGACTGGCAGATTGCCGCGGCTTCCGAGGCGCACATGAAGACCGTATATCAACTTGGGGAAGAAATGGGGGTCGAACAGCGCGAACTTCTTCCCTACGGCCATTTCGTGGCAAAACTGGACTTTATACGCATTCTGGAACGCTTAAAGGACCGCCCAAGGGGCAAGTACGTTGAGGTCACCGCCATCACACCGACGCCGTTGGGTGAGGGGAAATCGACATCCACCATGGGTCTGGTGCAGGGTCTGGGACGTCTTGGAAAGCGGGCGATGGGTACAATTCGGCAACCCTCGGGCGGCCCAACCTTCAACATAAAGGGGTCGGCCGCGGGCGGCGGCCTGAGTCAGTGCGTCCCGCTTTCTGAGTTCAGCCTTGGCCTGACGGGTGACATTGACAGCATCAACAACGCCCATAACCTGTCGATGGTTGCGTTGACGTCGCGTCTGCAGCACGAGTCCAATTATGGAGACAAGACCCTTTCCGAAAAGAAACTGCGGCGGCTGAACATTGACCCGAGAAACCTTGCCACGGGATGGACCATTGACTTCTCGGCGCAGGCACTGCGCGAGATTATTGTGGGCATAGGATCAAAAATGGACGGCTTCATGCTGCGGTCCGGCTTTCAAATCACGGTGTCGTCCGAGGTGATGTCGATATTGGCCGTGGCGACGAGCCTGCGGGACCTTCGCGAGCGCATGGGACGCATTGTGGTGGCGTTCGACAAATCGGGCAAGCCCATCACGACCCAGGACCTGGAGGTCGACGGCGCGATGACTGCGCTCATGTACCGGGCGATCAACCCGAACCTCATGCAAACCCTTGAAGGGCAGCCGGTGCTGGTTCATGCGGGTCCGTTCGCGAACATTTCGATTGGACAGTCGTCCATTGTGGCGGACTTGCTGGGTCTGAAGCTTTCCGACTATCTCGTCACGGAAAGCGGTTTCGGTGCTGACATCGGCTTTGAAAAGTTCTGGAACCTTAAATGCCGAATGAGCGGACTGGCGCCCAACTGCTCCGTCATCGTGGCCACGGTTCGGGCGCTGAAAATGCACGGCGGCGGGCCGTCGGTGGTTCCCGGCAAGCCGCTCGATCCTGTCTACACCCAGTCCCGTCCGGACCTTGTGGAGAAAGGTGTTTCAAATCTTTTCGCCCATGTGGAGACGGTAAAAAAGAGCCTCGTTCACCCCGTCATATGCCTCAACCACTTTCCCGGCGATTCGATGGAGGAAATTGCGGTGGTCCGGAGCGCCGCCCAGGCGATGGGTGTTCCGATCTCCATATCGACCCACTGGGCCGATGGCGGGGACGGCGCGCGGGAACTGGCGGAAATGGTCATTGACGCCTGTTCGCGGCCTTCGAAGTTCCGCATGCTCTACGAGGACGACCTGAGCATCAAGGACAAAATATCGCGCATTGCGAGCGAGGTTTACGGGGCCGCGGGAGTGTCGTACACAGCGCACGCCGAAAACAGGCTTGCCTCGTTGCAGGCAGACGAGGGATTGAACCGGCTTGGCGTTTGCATGGTGAAAACCCACCTGAGTTTATCGCATGACCCGTCACTCAAGGGACGGCCAAGGGATTGGGTTCTTCCCGTTCGGGATGTGCTGGTGTACCATGGCGCAGGGTTGATAGTGCCTGTGGCGGGTGACATAAAGCTCATGCCGGGAACCGCGTCCGATCCGGCGTTTAGGCGGATTGACGTCGATGTTGATACGGGAAAAGTGACGGGACTATTCTAGACAAATGGGTTTTGGCAAAAAGGTCCGGTGTCAAGTCGAGGGAGCGGTCAAATAAGATGGCATCAACGCAGTCAGTGCTCGGTTTGGAAATTGGCGGAACAAAGCTTCAGGCGACAGAGGGGATGTCGGACGGCTGCATTGTGAGAGTGCTCCGCGCGAGCGTGGACCGAGAACGCGGTGCGCAGGGTATTCTGGAGTGGTTTGGGCAGGCGGTGCCCGACCTGTTGACAATTGCGCGGGAAGAAGGGCGTGACCCGAAGGCCATCGGGGTTGGTTTTGGCGGTCCGGTTGAGGCAGCGACAGGACGGGTGCTTGTCTCCCACCAGATACAGGGCTGGGACGGGGTTGAACTGAAAAGGTGGTTTGAGGAACACCACGGTCTGCCGACGGTGGTGGAAAACGATGCAAACGCGGCGGGATGGGCGGAGTACTGCAAAGGCTTGGGACGGGGGACGAAGAACTTCTTTTACATGAACATCGGAAGCGGTATTGGCGGTGCTTTGGTGGTCGAAGGGCGCCTGTACAACGGACAGGGACGGGGCGCGGGAGAGATTGGGCATGTGTGGGTTCCCGACTGGACGGCGGGGACGCCGGGCATGTCGGACAAACTGGAAAATCTCTGTTCGGGATGGGCGATTGAACGCCGTCTGCGCGGGATGGAATCTCCCGCTGCGGGCACCCACCTGCATAGTCTATGCGGCGGGGACAGCCAACGTTTGACCTGCGCCATGCTGGCGGAAGCAGCGCGTGCCGGGGATGCTTTCGCGCTGGCCGAGGTTAACCGTGTGGCACAAACAGTCGCACTGGCCATGGCCAATCTCGTAACGCTCTTTCATCCGGAGCGCATAGCGCTTGGCGGCGGCGTTGCGTTGATGGGTGAGGTGCTTTTGCGGCCGCTACATGAGGCTCTGGACCGGCGGGTGTTTGGGCCGTACCGGGGAATGTATCTTCTTTCAGGCTGCGAACTGGAGGAGGATGTGGTGACCACGGGTGCGCTGCTGCTGGCCGGTGCTCTTGGGGGCTGAGGGAAAAGACTACTTGTCCCCGCGCAGTGTCTGATACCAGTCGGTTTCCACCATTTCGATGCCCTTTACGAACCGGGGAACATCGCGGTCGTCGATGTGGGAAAAGAGGCTCAATGCCTCCGTGAGCGTGTCCATGGCCATGGACACGCCTTGACGGTCGCTGGCAGTCCATTGGTCTGATGCGTCCATAATGGCGGCTATCTTCTCAAGTAGCCCAAGACCGGTCTGCATGGTGTCTCTGTTTCCGGCCAGTTCAAGGAGATGAACCAGTGCCGCCACAAGTTCCTCAAATAGTTCGGCGGGAAGTTCCGCAAAGACGGATTTCATGTCATCTGTCTTCAGTCCGGATTTCCAGGGGATGCCCTTTGCAATCACGCCTTGACTGAGCCTGGTTTCCACTGCGGAGGCGCAGGAAAAGGCTTGAATCACCTGCTGTCCGGCGGAGACGGCCATGGGGAGGCGCCGCCCCAATGACCATACCGCAGACAGCGCAACCTTACCCAGTGATGCGATCTTCCGAGGTGAACGCAGCAGTTCCTGCAGGGCGCAAAAAGCCATATCAATCTCTGTTCTGGCCTGCCCTTCCGGATAGACGCGGCGCAGGGCAAATTCCCGGAATTCTGCGACAGTTTCCGGGTCGATGTCCTTAAATTGCTTGAATCGTTTGATGTTTGCGCAGTCGTATCGGCGCTCCAACTCAACCCGCAGGAACGCCAGGACGGCGTCATTCACCTTTGCATGGTTAGTTTTCATGGTTTGACCACTCTCCTATGTGGGACAGGGTATGCCGGAGAACATGAAGTCATGGGCCCTTCACAGCGCTAATAATCCTTTTTCCACAGGATGCCCACTCCCCCGCGGTTTCTTGCGCCAACATCGGCTTTTACGGAAACGCGAGGCGTAACTTCGACTTGGGCTGACACACGACCGGAATCGGTGGAGGCACCCTGCTCGGCCTCGACGTATATCTTGTCGTTAATATATTTGCCGACACCGACGACCGTTTTGTCCACTTTTTCACCGGTGCGAATGTCGAAGAGGTCCAGTCCGGGCAGTTTTACACTGCCGGTGAGAAATTGGGGCAGGCTGAGCGTGTCGGAGAACATGGCTGCGGTGCGGGCCACCTGAATGGCCTGGAGCGGCGATGCCTGTGACACACCCTTGCGGAACAGGAGTTTGGACAGAATCTCGTCCTGCGGCAGCGGCGGGTCGGAGGACAGGGTTAGTTGCGCGTCCGAGGGCGGACCGGAAAGCTGTATTCGAGCGGTGATGTCATTGGCCATACAGACGCCGGTCATGTTCAGATAAGGCGCCCTGATATCCCCCTTGGGGAAACCGACAGTGCTGTCAGCCAGCGAAAATCGCTGTCCAATAAGGTCCAGGTAGCCGCGCGCAACACGCAGGCTTCCCTCGGTGCGCGGATCGCGGAGTGTCCCCCGGAGATGCAAGTCACCATTCCATTCGGTTTCCAGCACAGGGGCCCGCAGGAAGAACCTACCGGGGATGGAAACGGAAAGGTCAAGGGCCATTGCGGGCATTGCGGAGGCCACCGCTACCGCCTGCGCGGAGGGAGGAGTTTTATCCATGGAATTCTTCTCGGTGAACTCGATCTTGGGCGTCCGGGAGGAATTGAGGCGGTCAGGCAGGCGGAAGTCGCCCTCATGCACGGTGATGGCGCCATCCAGCGTGGCATCGGAGGCGCTCCCTGCAAAGCGGAGTTTCCCGCTGAGTGCGGCTGTTCCATATTCGGTGCGCAGCGACCGCATTCGGTCAAGAGCGACATCGACCTGGAAGGGATGCCTCTTGGCAAAAGACACCTCCAGGCGCCCCGTGGCGGAAAGTCTCCCGCTCTCGCCATCTGTCCCGCTGAACTCGTCAATGCGGACCGTGCTGCCATCTGCGGTCAGGCGAACGCGTAAGTTCTTGATGGTCGCACCATAGCGCAGGTTCTCATACCCGCCGTTTTCGAGTCCCATCTCTCCGGACACCTTGGGGGTTGCCATCGTGCCCGAAAGGCGGAACTGCCCGGTTACATCTCCCCGGGGCATGTCATCCGTCCACTCCATCAGCGCGGCCGAAGCAGCAAGGTCGGCGGATATTTTCGCGTCTGCCTGCAATTCGTCCTGCTCCCTCAATCCGAAGTGCGGTGGTGACAGGGAAAAATCCACGGGGACTCGGATGGAACCGGCGGCTTTGGCCGCATCGGACAGGGTCGTGGCTATTTCTGCGGTGGTCCACTGGTTTTCGTGAACGGCCTTGATGGACGCATCAACACCGGGACCATGGTCGAAAGCGGTGTTGCGCACCTTTGCCAACTGCATTTCCAGGCGGCAAGTGGGGCCCTGCAATGGCCCCTCAACCAGCAAGGAGCCGGTGGCTGTTCCGTCCACAGGACCGGGGTATGCCAGTGCGGCCACTGAAAGGGGGAAGTCCCTCCACCGGAGGGCTGCGTTGATTCCAGAAGTGGAGCAGTGGACAGCCAGCTCTCCCCCGCCCTTGCCGACCTGAAGGGCCATATTGTCCAATCCATATTCGGTGCCAGAATGGTGAAGAAGCGCCGGAGCGGTAAGCGAGAAGGCGGTGTCGGAGATGTCCCCGCTAAATTCTGTGAACGACAGGTTCTGATGCTCAAAGGAGGCCTTGGCGGTTGTCTTAATTGTGAAGGGCAGGGGCTGTGAAGACGCACCCTTCTGATAGCGCCCTGCCATGGTTGTTTTGGCGAAGGCCGACACCCCATCGCCGGACATCGTGATGTCGGCGCGACTGAGTTCAAGACCGTTTATAGATAGGGCTGACGCAGCGACTGAAGCGTCACCTTTTGGCTTCCGGAGCATGTCTGCTATGGAAAGGTTCGCATCTAGCGCGCCGAGCGCACCATAGGGTGTGTTGAGCTTTTCCGCCTTTCCCCGCAGCGTAAGATCCAGTCTGCCCCCTTTTTGTGAAGCGGTCACTTTTCCCTGCGCGGTGCCTGAAAGGTCCAGACTCAACAGTGCGGAAAGTTCTTTCAGTGCGGGTAGCGCAAATTCGGCACTGGTTGACAATTCCCCGGTGTCGAGAATGTAATCGAGTTCTCCTTCAATGTGGTTCTTTCCAGAACTGAACTTGGCCCTCTTCACATGGAGCCGATTGGCAGGGAATTGGTACGCAAGACTTCCTTCCAGGGAAAGCCCTTTCTTTCCGTTTGTGGAGGAAAGGGAGGCCGTGCCTTCGGGGTTGGCTGGCAGATGTTCGGCCGTGAACTTGAGCTTGGTGCTGCGAACGGCCAGTCGCTCCCATGACAGGTCCGTTATGCGCGCGTCACCAGCGAGAGAGAAGTCGTCCAGCGTGCCTTCCAGACGGGTTTTCATATCCAGGAAACCCCCGGGGCCTTGGAAGTTCCTGGCATTCACCACCCGTGCGAGGTCCACCGCCTTTGTATCCAAGAGAAGCTTGAAGTGGCGGTCGCCCTTGTTCAACCATCCGCTTGCCGTTATCGTGCCGGCTTCCAACTCCAGATGCGCGTCATTGAGAGTAAGACGCTCCTCTGCGGACTCGAGATGCACTGCCGCGTGCATCTTGTCGCCTGCCGCTTTGATCAGCCCCTCTGGAAGGCCTGATGGGTGATTCCAATCTAGGTCGGCGCCAAGGCGAACGGGGTCTGCTGAGCGGTTTTTCTCCAAACGCAAAGCACCCGAGAGG
>CAIUWO010000915.1 GCA_903902895.1 Candidatus Hydrogenedentota bacterium
CTGCGCCCGCATGCGGGCGTGGTGCGGGTGGACAACACCGAAATCCAGAAATTGTCGGAAAGCGCGCTGGACGCGTTTCGCGGCGAGCGCTATGGCTTCATTTTCCAGACCTTCAACCTGCTCGCGCCGTTTAGCTCCCTGCAAAATGTGCTGATTGGCATGCGTTTCTCCGATGTGATTCCCGAGAAAGAATGGAAAGACCGGTCCAAGGCGATGCTGGAGCGGGTGGACCTGGGCCACCGGCTCAACGCGAAACCCGCCACGCTCAGCGTGGGTGAGCGCCAGCGTGTGGCCATCGCGCGGGCGCTGGTGAACCGGCCCCGGCTGATCGTGGCCGACGAGCCGACGGGCAGTCTCGACCCGAAAACGGCCAACGCGGTGATGACGCTGTTGCTGGAGCTGTGCGCCGAGGAGAAGGTGACACTGCTGCTGGTCACCCATGACCGGGGCATCGCCGACCGGCTCCCGGACCTGTTTGACTGCTCGGGACTGGTGAAGGAGGTGGCGTCATGAGCCTTTGGCGCATTGCGTGGTGCTACCTGTGGAACCGCAAACTGACCACGGTCATGACGGTCATCTCCGTGGCGCTCGGCGTGGCGCTTATTTCGGCCGTGCTCACGCTGCGCGAACAGACGCAAAAGCGCTTTGAGGAGGAGGGCCAGGCCTTCGACCTGGTCATCGGCGCCAAAGGCAACCCGCTCCAACTCGTGCTCAGCACGGTGTATTTCCTCGACGCGCCCGTGGGCAACATCGAAAAGGCGGACATCGACAAGATCCGCGCGATGGAGGACGTCACGGCCGCCTTTCCCCTCGCCATGGGCGACACCTACAAGGGTTACCGCATCGTCGGCACCGTCCGCGATCTGATGGATTTCAAATGGGGCGAGCGGCACCCCTACGCGCTGGCCGGCGGCCGCTACTGGGAAAAACCCTATGAGGCGGTCATCGGTGACGGTGTCGCGCGGGACACGGGCCTGAAAGTCGGCGACACCTTTACCGGCATGCACGGGTTTGCGCAGGGCGGCGGCGCCGAGGAGCACGCGGAAAAGCCCTACACCGTGGTCGGCGTCATGGCCCTGTCGGGCACGCCCAACGACCGGGCCATGTTCTGCGACATCCAGTCCGTGTGGGACGTGCACGAGCACGGTGACGAGGCGGAGGAAGGCGCGGAGGCGGCCGGTGCCCACGAGGGCCATGAGCATCACGCCAGTGACGAGGTCACGGCCGCGCTGGTAAAGTTGGCAACACCGGCGCTCCGCTTTGAGATCAAGGACAAGATCAACAAAGGGTATAATGTAATGGCGGCGGTGCCGGTGATGGAGATCCAGAAGCTGTATGATCAGCTTCTGGGCACGGCCAAGGCGGTGCTGCTGGCGATTGGCTATCTGGTGGTGGTCATTTCGTCCATGTCCATCCTGATCGGGCTGTACATGGCGATTCTGCAGCGGCGGCGCGATTTGGCCATCATGCGGGCGCTGGGCGCCACGCGCGGCGAGATTTTCGGCGCCGTGCTGATTGAGGCGTTTTGGGTGACCCTGCTCGGGCTGGCAGTCGGCTGGGCGCTGGGCGCCCTGACCTGCAAGCTGCTCGGCCTGTATCTGGCGACCAGGCTGGGCTTTCACATCGCCGCGGTCAGCCTGAGCGCCGACCTGATCACCGCCTATTCGGCCGTGCTGCTGATGGGCCTGATCGCCGGCATCCTGCCGGCGTGGCAGGCCTACCGCACCGACATCGCAAGAGATCTGGCTGAGCCCTGAAAAACCAGGCTTCTTTCTTGCTCTTGCTCTTGCTCCAGTCCTAATGATTCCGAGCAAGAGCAGGAGCAGGAGCAAGAGCAGGATTGAGGGCAAGAGCAAAAGGAAGTTTTAGGACATGCGAAGACGCAACAGACGCGACCTGTTTACCCTGATTGGCGTGGTGGTGGTGCTGACGGCCATCATCGGCGTCAATGTGTACATGCGCAAGGAGGGCCTGCGCGGCCAGTACGAGGCCATGCGCGCCGCCTTTGAGAAGAAGCACCTCGAAAAGGGCGTGCAGTTGATCGACTGGAAGGAACTGCACCA
>CAIUWO010000916.1 GCA_903902895.1 Candidatus Hydrogenedentota bacterium
AGCCCAGGGAACGCCCGCCAACCCCGCGATACCGACGGCGCCAGGAATTTCCCCGTCCAACAAGAGGATGAAGCGAACGCCGTTGACCTCCGTGAGGTTTCTTTATAGGCTTTTCGGCGCCGCTTATCCTAAACGTTCGGCAGATAGAAGAAACCACCATGCGAAGTTCCATCCCATATCATTTATACCGTATCCTATGGGTAATTGCGGGACCAGCGGTTTCATATATGATGATTCTCGGGGTAGCTGTCGGTGCAGCGATAGCCGAGCCGTCAGGAGGATTCACTAAACATGAGAAGTTGTCTATGAATTCATTGGTCCTATTCTCTGCCATTGCGGCGTTGCTTGGCGTCCTCGCATTGATCGGAACTCGTTATCGCTGGATCCGAGGGAGCGGTCGACTGATACTCTTCATCGTCGCTCCAATACTGCTCGCGGTGCATTTGAACTATTCATGGATTTCATCCGGGCCAGTTCATCGGCTAGACGCATCAATCGTCACAGGGCTTGTTTCATCGTTGGCAGCTGCAATTGCACTGTGGGAACTTACCTGCTGGCTTGGCCGTCGTCAAGCAATTCGACTTGCCGAACAAATCATGGATGCCAACCTTCCCTTCGCCCATCAACCACCCAACAACGCCACTCATTAGCGCGGTGGCATCACATTAAGCGTTCGGCTAGAATAATATGAAGCGGCGACTGGTCATCGGATTGCTGATAGCTGGCGCGATTATTGTCGCGCTTTGGGCATCCACCATGTTGATTGCCGTTACTGATCGCGCCTATATTTGCGAGAACACGGGTTCTAGGAAGGGCCATAGGGAATGGTTTTTCGGTGCACATACAAACCCCTGGTATCGCAAGTCCGAACTTGAACGATTCATGGAGGCCAAGCATCCAGATTTGCTCAAGCACCGTTGGACCAGCTACATGGGCAGCGGTCGCAGTCTCATTCCACTAGTGCAGAGTTGCGGACACGGCAGGCCCGGTCCAATCTTCTTCCTTGATTCCAACCTTCTCGATAATCTTGTTTTGTCGGTGGCAGACGATCAGCGACTTGTATTGTATCGGACCTTTTCCGAAGCCAACAAAGAGGCCATCCAAATGAAGATCGACTCAATCATCGAACCCAGCATACGGAAAGCCGAACAAGACGTGCCATCCGACGGGCATAAGCCCTCCAGTCGCGTTCCATCGGATGGCCCAACCGCGCCCGCGGATGCACATTGACGTTCGATTACAAAAAGTGCCGATATAGGCGGGGCTCTGATGAATTGGAGTTAGGGCGGGGACTATTTGGTCGGCTACTGACCTGGTGGTGGAGTCCGGGTGTTCATTCCGCGAGAGCCTTGGGGTAGCCAATACTGGACGTGCGGTGCTCGGACCCGAGAGAGCAAGGCAACGACATAGGGGGCACTGCCTCGATGCCGCGATATGACGCGGCGGAAATTTGTGGGGTCACGTTTTCCCTAGGACCACGGGGGCTCCCGACTTTTCCCTAGACACCGGGTGAGGTTTCCGGCACGCTGACGTCCGTAGGTTTTGCGTGGCAATCCCGTCACAGAAATCGAACAAGACGTCCCTGCCGACCGGCAGTAGCTCCACAACATCAACCTCAACCACCCTGCCATGACCCGGCG